>NZ_JAGXJZ010000140.1:0-653 GCF_019091095.1 Achromobacter sp. GbtcB20
AGTACCTGCCCGGCATGGCCGTCCTCAAGACCTCGGGCTACGACACCCCGGTGCGCCCGATCATGGGCGTCAACAGCCTGGTGTCGATGGCGGTGGCCGCGACCGGCGGCATCACGATCGCGATCGCCGCGATTACCGCCGCCATGTGCACCGGGGCGGACGCCCACGAAGACCCGCGCCGGCGCTACGTGGCCGGCATCGCCAACGGCGTGTTCTACCTGCTGGCGGGCCTGTGCGGCGGGTCGATCGTGATGCTGTTCGCGGCCCTGCCGAAGGAGCTGGTGATCACGCTGGCCGGGCTGGCGCTGCTGGCGCCGATCACCGCCAACCTGGCCGGCATCGTCGCCGCCGAGGATCACCGCGAAGCGGCGGTCGTCACCTTCCTCGCGACCGCCTCGGACATGCGCTTCCTCGGCCTCGGCTCGGCTTTCTGGGGAATCGTGATCGGCATGGTCGCTTACTGGATTCTTCACGCAAGGAGTTCGTCCAAGCAGGTTTAGCAATAGCAGCAGGCAGGTTCGCAGTTCACACGACATCAACGATAACGGAGACAGGTACATGCGACACATCGACATACACAAGATCGCCGACACGGCGGCATTCAACGGCTTCCACGCCAGGCTTCTTCTGTGGTGCGCCATCATCATCATCTG
>NZ_JAGXJZ010000141.1:0-652 GCF_019091095.1 Achromobacter sp. GbtcB20
CTTCAAGGTGGCGATGGCCACGCTCGACGTGTTCCGCACCTCGGTCGCCGCCGCCGCGCTCGGCTTCGCGCGCCGTGCGCTGGACGAGGCGCTGGACCGGGCCGCGTCGCGCCACATGTTCGGCAAGACCCTGGCCGACTTCCAGATCACCCAGGCCAAGCTGGCCGGGATGGCCACGAACATCGACGCCGCGGCCCTGCTGACCTACCGCGCCGCCTGGGAACGCGACCAGGGCCGGCGCGTCACGCGCGCGGCGGCCATGGCCAAGCTCACCGCCACCGAGAACGCGCAAGCCGTGATCGACGCCGCGCTGCAGATGTTCGGCGGCCTGGGCGTGGTCAGCGGCCAGCCGGTGGAAACGCTCTACCGCGAGATCCGGGCGCTGCGCATCTACGAGGGCGCCAGCGAAGTGCAGCAGCTGATCATCGCGCGCGATCTGCTCGGCGAACATGCCGCTGCCCAGGCGGCGCGGGAGCAGGCATGAGCGGGCTGATGCAGGTGTTGCAGCCGCCCGGCTGGCCGCGTCCGAAGGGCTACGCCAACGGCGTGGCCGCGCGCGGCTTGCAGGTGCACGTCAGCGGCATGGTCGGCTGGGATGCCGAAGGACGCTTCCAGTCCGACGACTTCGTCGCCCAGACGCGCCAGGCGCTGG
>NZ_JAGXJZ010000142.1:0-652 GCF_019091095.1 Achromobacter sp. GbtcB20
TCGGCACCGCCGCCTTGCTGGGACTCGGCGCCGCGGTGGTGCAGGCCATGCTGCCCGGCGTGATCAAGCGCCAGTTCCCGCGCCATGTGGGCCTCGTCATGGGCCTGTATTCGGCCATGCTGATGGCGGGCGGCGCGCTCGGCGCCCAGGTTGCGCCCCTGATGGCGGCCTTCGGCGGAGAATGGCGCGCCGGCCTGGCCTGGATGGCGCTGCCGGCCGTGCTGGCCCTGGCGCTGGCCGCATGCAGCCTGCCGCGCGACCCGGCCGGCGGGCGTAACGGGCTGGCCCTCGGCGCGTGGCTGCGTCTGCCGCGCGTCTGGTTGCTGATGGCCTGCTTCGGCCTGGTCAATGGCGGCTACTCGACCGTGGTCGCCTGGCTGGCGCCGTTCTACCGCGAGCACGGCTGGAGCGCCGCCGCCAGCGGCAGCCTGCTGGCGCTGCTGGCCGTGAGCCAGGCGGCGTCGGCCCTGCTGCTGCCGGCCTTGGCCAGGGTCAACCACAGCCACGACCGCCGGCCCTGGTTGTGGCTCACGCTGGCCATGCAGGCCGCCGGCTTCGGCGCACTGGCATTCCGGCCCGACGCCGCGCCCTTTGCCTGGGCGGTGCTGCTCGGCGCCGGCCTGGGCGGCTGCTTCGCGCTGTCATTGATCGT
>NZ_JAGXJZ010000143.1:0-643 GCF_019091095.1 Achromobacter sp. GbtcB20
CTACGAAGGGGCGCGCCACAGCGAACGCCATGCGCTGCCGGTGCTGCAAGTGCAGTGGAGCAATGGTGTCTTCGTGTCGGGCATGCGCGCCGGCATCCACCTGGGCGGCAATCCCAACCTCGAATACGGTCCCCTGGTCGAACTGCAGCAACGCCGCGACGAAGCGGGCGCCGGCGGCGGCATCGGCGGCATCGGCGCCGAACGCTATTCCATGGTCGCCCTGCCGCAAGTGGCGCCGGGCGAGAACCGCCTGGCCGGCATGGCGCCGATCTCGACCCGCCTGCTGGGCGGCGGCTTCCTGAACTATTACCTGACGCCCGACTGGCGCCTGACCGGCAGCCTGCTGTATGGCGCCGGCAACGAGCGCGATGGCGCGCGCCTGGACCTGGGCGTGCAGCGCCTCGCGATGCAGCTGGGCGCCCACCACCGCCTGTCGTTCACGGCCGGCGTCAGCTTCGCCAGCGCGGCCTACAACAACGCCTACTTCGGCGTCGGCACGCTCGATTCCCTGCGCAGCGGCAACCCGGTGTATCGCGCCGGCGGCGGCCTGAAGGACGGCCGCGTCGGCGCGCGCTGGAACTGGGCGTTCTCGCCTTCCTGGATGCTGAGTTCGCAGGTGCAGGTGTCGCGCCTGGCCGGCGAC
>NZ_JAGXJZ010000144.1:0-639 GCF_019091095.1 Achromobacter sp. GbtcB20
CTACGTCGACAGCATCAACAAGAGCGGCTACCGCTGCAACCCGGGCACGCCGCGCTCGGCCAGCCTGACGGCGAACGTCCGCTTCTAAGCGCATTCGCCCCCGGGGTTCGCCAACACCCTCGCCAACGCCCTCGCCACCCGGCGCAGGGCGTTTTTCATTTTGTCCTCCGCCCCTGATGACCCGGGCCGCGCCTTCGCCTAGAATGGAATGCTTTCAACCCGCCCCGGCGCCTCCTTGAAGATCTCGATCGGCCTACGCCTGTTTGTCTCGGTCCTGCTGGCCATCCTGGCCGTGGCGGCCAGCGCCGTGGTCCTGCTGCGCCAGAACGTGCTGCACACCTTCGGCGCCTATGCGACCGAGATCGAACTCGACCGGCTCGCGGAACTCAACGGCGACCTGGCCCGGCGCTACGTCAGCCACGGCGGCTGGGACTTCGTACCGTCGGCCGACAAGCGCGGATGGATCGCGGGCGAACTGCGCAGGCTGCAGGCGGAACGCGAGACGGGCGTGCACGCGCCGTTGCCGGCTCCCGCTGCGCCCGCCCCCGCTGCGCCCCCTTCTGAGCTCCCTTCTGCGCCCTCCAGCGTGCCGCAGCCTCCCCGGGCAAGCCCGGCCACCCCTGCCGCGCCGGCGCCGCC
>NZ_JAGXJZ010000145.1:0-638 GCF_019091095.1 Achromobacter sp. GbtcB20
CGCCGTGCGGCGACACCGCGTCGGCCGTACGCAGCACGCCGTACACCACCCAGGGCTGGCGCCCGACCTCGGTGGTCACCCAGCCGGCCAGGATGGCGACCAGTCCGGCCGGCCCCATCCACAAGGCCGCGCGCAGGAACAGGCGCTTCGTGAAGAGCTGGCCGCCGCGCCGCAGCAGCAGGCTCCACACGCCCAGCGCGATCATCAGGAGGCCCAGTCCGACCATCAGGCGGAAGCTCCAGAACACGATCAGGGAATTCGGCCGCTCGTCCTTCGGGAAGTCCTTCAGGCCGGGGAACTGGCCGTCCCAGCTGTGGGTGAGGATGATGCTGCCCAGGCGCGGGATGCCGACGGCGTAACGGGTCTGCTCGGCTTCCATGTCGGGTATGCCGAACAGCAGCAAGGGGATGGCCTCGCCCGGCTCGTTCCGCCAGTGCCCTTCCATCGCGGCCAGCTTGGCCGGCTGGTGCTCGGCGGTGTTCAGGCCGTGGAAGTCGCCGATGACGGCCTGGATCGGGGCGACGATGAGGAGCATCCACATCGCCATCGAGAGCATCTTGCGCACCGCCGGATTGTCGCGCCGCCGCAACAGTTGCCAGGCGCCGACCGCGCCGACGATCAGGGCCGTGGTGAGGTAG
>NZ_JAGXJZ010000146.1:0-638 GCF_019091095.1 Achromobacter sp. GbtcB20
ATACCACGACGATTACCGCGAGGACCTGCTGGCCCTGGTGGAAAAGAAGATCAAGGCCAAAGAGACCAAGACCATCACGATGCCCGACCCGGACGAGAAGCCGGCCAAGTCGGCCAACGTGATCGACCTGGTCGCATTGCTGCAGGCCAGCCTGGGCAAGAAGCCGGGCAAGGGCAAGGCCGCACAGGGTGACGACAATGCGGACGACGACGACGAACCGCCGCCGCCGAAACGCGCGCCGAAGCCGGTCGAGGACGAGGACGAGGAAGAAGCGCCGCCGCCGCGCACGCGCCGGACGGCCGGCTCGCGCGAACCGGCCACGGCCAGCGCCAGGACGAAACGCCCGGCCGCGAAGGCGGCCGCCAAGCCAGCCGCAAAAAAAGCGGCGGCGAAGACCACCCGCGCCGCTTCGGCCGCAAGCAAGGCGCCGGCGCGCCGCAAGAAAGCGGCGTGACGGCACATGGATGAATTCCTCGACTTCCTCCAATGGCCCGCGATGGCGGTCAGCCTGTACGCCGCCTACCTGATCGGCTCGCAACGCGCCGGCCGGCGGGTGTTCGGCTTCTGGATGTTCATCCTCAGCAATTTGCTGTGGATCGTCTGGGGCGTGCACGACGAAGCCTGGGCGCTGATCGCGC
>NZ_JAGXJZ010000147.1:0-633 GCF_019091095.1 Achromobacter sp. GbtcB20
GAGAACTTGAGTGACGTATCCGCCGCAGGCCCATTCGACCTTGAGCGCGTCATCGTCCAGGCCAAAGTCTGCTTTGACGGCGCCGCCCAGGCCGCCGCCACGAAAGGCCTCCATCTTGCGCGTGAGTTTGGGAAGCGTCACGGACGTGGCGACACCGGCATAGCTGGTGCCGTCGTTGTAGACGTTCATGTTTTTGAGCTTGCTGGGCATTCCCATGTGTTTGGCTCCAGAAATTCAGAAAGGGCGGCGCAAGGCGCCGGCCCGGTGGTGTTAGGCGTTGATGCGCTGCGCGAAGTCCAGCAGATAGGTGTCGGTGATGCGCTGGCGGAAAGCCAGGTCTTCCAGCGGGGGAACCGGCGTGTAGGCGTAGTCGAGGATCAACTTTCCGCTCTTGAGCGATTCCTTGGTGTTCGGCTCTTCGTCATACCAGGCCTCGCCGTCGATGATGTAGCCCAGCGTCTTGAGCTGGCGAAACTTGGCATTGATGCCTTCGAGGATGTCCTTGACGAGCGACGGATGCAGGGGGGCATCGACGGCCCACATATGCGCCTCGGCCATCGTGTCAGCGAGAATCTGCGCGGTACGGGTGTAGTTCTCGAAGGGGTACAGGCTTTCCGGGCCGGCGCACGTGCG
>NZ_JAGXJZ010000148.1:0-632 GCF_019091095.1 Achromobacter sp. GbtcB20
GCATGCCTTTTTGCCAGTACCATCTTCCCTGTCCCGACCTCGCGCTTGCTGACGCCAAGCCCGCGCCAGGTCAGCACCAGCAACCATCCAAAGGAATCCAATGACCATCAAAGCCTACGGCGCCCATGCCGGCGACCAGCCCCTCGTTTCCCTCGACATCACCCGCCGCGACGTCGGCGCCCACGACGTCCGGATCGACATTGCCTATTGCGGCGTCTGCCACTCCGACCTGCACCAGGTGCGCGGCGAATGGGCCGGCACCCTGTACCCGTGCGTGCCGGGCCACGAGATCGTCGGCCGCGTCGCCGCCGTCGGCGCCCACGTCAGCCGCCACAAGGTCGGCGACCTGGTCGGCGTCGGCTGCATGGTCGACAGCTGCCAGGGTTGCGCCGACTGCGAGGAGGGCCTGGAACAGTATTGCGACGCCATGGTCGGCACCTACAACGGCCCCACCGCCGACGCTCCCGGACACACCCTGGGCGGCTACTCGCAGCAGATCGTGGTGCACGAGCGCTTCGTGCTGCGCGTGAGCCACGCCGAGGACCACCTGGCCGCCGTCGCGCCGCTGCTGTGCGCCGGCATCACCACCTGGTCGCCGCTGCGCCACTGGAACGCCGGTCCCGGCAAGCGCG
>NZ_JAGXJZ010000149.1:0-630 GCF_019091095.1 Achromobacter sp. GbtcB20
CGCCAGCGCGGCGCGCGCAGTCTCGACGCGCGACTGGCCCTGCTCGCGGGTTTCCTGCGCCACCAGCTCGTCGAGCTGGACGTTGCGGCGCGCTTCGCGCTGGGCCTGGTTCAGCGCGGCCTGGGCCGCCTGCTCGGCCGCCTCGGCCTGGCGCAGGGCCAGTTCGAAGCGCGCGCGGTCGATCTCGAACAGCAGGTCGCCGGCATCGACCTGCTGGTTGTCGTGCACGTAGACGCGGGTCACCTGGCCGGTGACGTCGGGCGCGACCTGCACCACGTAGGCCTTGACGCGGCCGTCGCGCGTCCAGGGTTCGACTTCATAGTGGCGCCACAGCTGCCAGCCCGCGAACACGGCGCCGGCGGCGGCGACCAGGGTGATACCGACCCGGCCCACTGCCGGAAGGGAGAATTTCATGACCATATTCAGAATAGCTTGGATCCAAGGAGAGCAAGGCTGCCCAGCACGATGATGAACAGCGAAAAATCGAACAGCGCCGGGTGCCAGACGTGGCGATAGAAACCGGTGCGCGCCAGTACCCAGTTGAAGAGGCGCGAGACCACCAGCGCGAGCAGGGCCAGCAGCAGCAGCGGTGGCACATAGATGCCGTAGAGGCTGACTTCGCCGATCATC
>NZ_JAGXJZ010000015.1:0-150953 GCF_019091095.1 Achromobacter sp. GbtcB20
CGAAGTCGAACAGCTCTGCGCCCATGGCGCCGGCCTGAGCGGTTATGACACGACGCCCGTGCAAGCAAACAAAAGCATATTCCACCGATTCAACGGTCAAGGCTTCGACCTGGTCGACATCAACGGAACCGTGCTCGGCTGAACGACATACATAGATTCCCTCCGCCATGTATCCGGCGCATTACCTAACAGCATCGGAACTATCCCGGAAGGACTCATGCAACTCGTCCTGTCTGCTCCATGTCGGCAGCGCAGACAACGCGCCTGCGCAGCGGGCGTCCGGTTCCAAGAACGCGCACCCATTCGCCACTACGACGCGAACTAGCTCATGTCCAACCAAAATGCTCTGCTCACTTTTCAAGAAATGCTGTCCAACCTGCGGGCACGATCAGACTGGCAATCGCTACCTGATATCCGTATCGCAATGTGGCCTGGCCAGGTGAGTTTTTCCGATGACCTATCCGACCCTCGAATGTTCAACGAACGCTACGTGGAGAGCCGCGTATTTGCGGGAAAAATGGCGTTTGTCCTTTATTTGCTTTGCGGAGCATTTTTGACGTCGTCTGCATTCATCATCTACTTCGTATGGTGGACCTTAGACGAAGGCGGAACGGCATACGAGGCATTGGCCGACAGTTGGGTAATCCTGCTGCTTTCGGCCCTTACAGGTTGGCTAGCTGGCGTCCTGCTCAAGCTGGAACCCGCCTGCGTTCGGTTCAACCGTCAAGCTCAGGTCGTTCACATCTATGACGGCCCGAGCAAAGCGACCACGGTTGCATGGCGGGATGTGCACCCCTTCACCGAGTTCAGGACTTCGGCAGACGGAAAATTTGCTATCAGACTAGTCTTTCAGACTGGGCCGGCCGATTTGGCGATGGCGTCAGGTGCATTCGACATCGGTGACGAATCGGCAATGATCGACAACCTAACAAGACTTGAGTTCTTGCGCCGTTACATGGCCGAGGGCCTAACAGCCGTGCAGCCCGACCCTCAGCGCATCCCTTGCAAGCCAAGCGGATTCACAAAATCTGTCACCCTGAAAGAAGATGGAGTGCTCAGTTTCCTCCTAGCGAAATTCTTCATCTTTCCCGCGTACTGCTTGGCCGGCGGTCCGTTCATCGATCGCTACCTCCTGCGTCGCGCGTCACGTCTCCAATGGCCCGCCGAGGTCGAGCGCCTCTGTGCGCCGGACGCGGATCTTAGCGGCTATGACACCACACCTGTTCGACCTCACAAGCACCACTTTTACCGATTCGATGGGCGAGGGATCAAAATCGTCGGCAGTGACGGGAACGCAATTGGATGAGCACCGCCCCAGCGTTAACGCTGCATGCCACTGTCCTTCGCGCCCACGTCCTCTGACGGTGCGCCGCCGACGGTCAATGGCCAGTCGCGGACGAACGACCTTGTGCACCGGAAGCCTATCTCAGCTTGAGGCATTGCTTCCGCGGAAGCCGCATCACAGCATTTCTACCGCGCTTTGAACACACGATACGAGGAACCACCCATGCAACCCATCGTCCTAGTCGGCCATCGCCACGCCTGCCCCACTCACGGCAGCGGCACTGTCATTACCGGCGCTGCGCAAGCCCACGTCAACGGCCGGCCCATCGCGCGGGTTGGGGACAAGATCAGCTGTGGGGCAGTGATCGTGACCGGGTCGTCCACTGCCACGCTGGAGGGACGGGCCATCGCCCGGCTGGGCGACACCACGAGCCATGGTGGAGTATTGGTCGAGGGAGAATCGGCGTGGCTGGTGGACTGAGCGCATCAAAACCGATAAGTCGCCCCCACCCCAACGCCAGCATTCCGGCCGGGCGCCGGTTCGTAGTAGCGTCCGTTCGCTTCGTTGACGATCACCGATCCCGCGTAGTCGCGATCGAACAGGTTGTCGACGCGGGCATAGGCGTTCAGTTTCCATTGGCCCACCTGCTTCACGTAGCCGACGCTGGCAGCGGCCACGAAGTAGGCGGGTGCGTCCGCGTTGTTGGCATCGTTGACGTAGATCTTGGACAGGTAGCGGCCTTCCACGCCTGCTTGCCAGCCTTCGGGCGGCGCCCAGGCCAGGGACGCGAAGGCCGCCTGGCGTGCGATGCCCGGGATCTTGTTGCCGGCGCGGATGTTGCCCGAACCGTCGTCGGCGTAGCGGGCGTTGAGCAGCGTGTAGGCCACTTGCGTGCGCCAGTGCTGCGCGAATTCCCCGGACCAGCTCAGTTCCAGGCCATCGCGGCGAGTGCGGCCGGCGTTCTGGTAACTGGTGCGGCCGCCTGAACTGCCGGCGGAGACGATCTCGTCGTCGGTGCGGGTATGAAAGACTGCAGCCGTCAGCAGGCCGCCTGCCATGCGCGCCTTGATGCCGGCTTCAAGGTTGGTGCTGACCGACGGCATCAAGCCGAAGTTCAGGCCCGGGTCGCCGTCGGGCCGGTACGAGATTTCGTTCAGCGTCGGCGTCTCGAAACCGCGCCCATATGAGGTGTAGACGCTGACGTCGTCATTGACGGCGTAGCGCAGCGCGGCGACGGGCAAGGCCTTGCGGTAGCGGGCGCTGCCGCTGTCGTCGGCGTTGCCGGGGGTGATGTAGTGGTCGTCGGAATCGAAGCGGACCGTGCTGTATCGCAGGCCGGCGTCCAGCGTCCAGCGGTCCGCGAAGTTCCAGGACGCCTGGACATAGGGGTCGGCGTTGTAGACGCGGTTGGTCTCGTCGCGCCGCAGGGCGCCCTGCACGCCGAGTTGCCGGCTGGGGCCCGCGCCAGTGAAGTTCTGGTAGCCCTTGCGGTCTTCCTGCATGGCGTCGTAGGCAAAGCCGCCGATCAGGGTCAGCGCCCGGCCGCCCAGGGCAAGCTCGGACGTCCAGCGCACGTCGGCGCCGCCGTATTCGCGCTTGAGGTCGATGACGCCGCCGGCTTGCGTGGGTGGGATTTGCACCGCGGGAGGAATCGACTGGTACTGCGTCGTGTCGCGCTGGCCGTAGTAGACCATCACACGCAGCGCGTTGCGGCCGTCGACCTGGTGGTCGAAGACCAGCCCGCCTTGCGTCTGCTTTACCGTCTTGCGCGTGTTGTATTGCTCGGCAAGCGGCGCGCTGCGCGGGTCGTCCTGGAACTGCTGGTAGGTCAGGCCCAGCGGATCCTGCGCCTTCAGGTCGACGCTGTTGACGACCAGCGTCAGGCGGCTGTCGTCATTCAGTTGCAGGCCGAGCTTTGCATTGCCCAGATTCTTGCGGGCGGCGCTGTGGTCGCGATAGCCGTCGGTGGTGAAGCGCGACAGGTCCAGCACATAGTCCAGTTGACCGGCGCCCGTGCCCGACACCCCGCTTGCCATCGCGCCATAGCGCCATGTGCCATAGCTGCCGCCCCAGCCGCTGGCGGTGATCTCGGGCGGGTCGGCGCCGTCCTGCGTGAAGACCTGGATGACGCCGCCTGAAGAGTTGCCGTACAGCGCCGAGAACGGGCCGCGCAGCACCTCGACGCGGTCGATGGAGCCGATGTCGATATTGGAGGTCTGCCCCTGGCCATCCGGCATCGTTGCGGGAATGCCGTCCACGTAGAGGCGCACGCCCCGCACGCCAAACGTGGAGCGTGCGCCAAAGCCGCGGCTGGATATCTGCAGGTCTTGCGCGTAGTTCTGGCGGTTCTGGATCTGCAGGCCCGGCACGCTTGCCAGCCCTTCAGACAGGTTGATGCCCGGCTGCTGCCAGCGCATGGCGCTGCCTTGGACGACGTCGACCGAAGCCGGCGTCTCCAGCACCTCGGTGCCCAGCCGTGTGCCGGTCACCACCACCGGGGCCAGCGTGTCGGCCTGCGCCAGCACGGTGGCAGCCGGCGCAAGCGCCAGTATTGTGCCCGCCGTCCACCGCCAGGTCCCGCTGTCCCGCCATTGCCGCTGTACCAAACTTCTCTCCTGTGCCTGGGCGGGAATGGGTTCTAATACCCGCCATGGAAAATACGCAAGACATTGAACGCCGGCTGTTGGACCTGGAGGTCAAGGCCAGCTTCTCGGATGATCTTCTGGAGCAGTTGAACCAGATCATCGTCCGCCAGCAACAGCAGATCGACCGGCTCATGCGCGAGGTCGCCGACCTGCGCCAGCAGGCGCCCGAGGGCGCAGCCCCTTTTCGCAGCCTGCGCGACGAACTGCCGCCGCACTACTGATTGCGAAGCCTGAAGGCGCTGCAGCCTGGTCATCCTACCCAAGGGCCCTGACTGGCGCATCCGCCATAGGGGCGCCCGCGCCCGCAGCGAATATCGTGCCCGCTGCGCGGGGCCATCGGGTTCGTGGCCACGGCTCGTCGAAGCTGGCGGGGCGCGTCGGCGACGCTGACACTATCTCACGACCAAACGTTCCATCAGCGGCATCAAAGCCTGAAATACGGCCAGAATTTTCCATTGGTGGAATTATCTTTTACGGATATCCGGGTTTATCCGCATTCTAGATCGGCGCAAGATTCAGCCATCGGGAAACAGCAACGAACCACGACGGAAAGGCCGCCGGATTCGCTCCCAGGCTCTAGAAATCGGAGGTTTACCATGAAAACCCTTGCGACCGCTGTGATGTTTTCGCTGGCTGCACTGAGCGCCGGCGCCTACGCCTCGCCCAACATCGAACCCAACAACGTGCCCTTCCAGGGTGTCTATGGCACCCCCTACGAAGGTCCGACCCGCGCCCAGGTGCAGGCCGAACTGGCCGCCGCGAAGGCCGCCGCCAAGGCCGCCGGGATCAACACCAACGCCGAACCGAACAACACGCCCTTCCAGGGTGTCTACGGCACGCCGCACACGGGCAAGACCCGCGCCGAAGTCCAGGCCGAACTGGCCACCGCGAAAGCCGCGGGCCAGGTGTCGAACGTGGAACCGAATGACATGCCGTTCGCGGGCGTGTATCGCGGCAACTGAAGCGGCGCAGATTTACCCTCCCCTTGTTGTATGTTGGCCGCCCGGTTGGGCGGCCTTTTTTTGGCGTACTATCGGCTCAGATTCATGATGCAGACTCGCTTACCGCCAAACCGGCTGTTCACATCAGGGAGCCCATCTTGATATACCCCCGCGTTCTTGCCGCGTTGCTGCTGTCCGGCGGCATGGCGTCGGTGGCGGTTGCCGCCCCGCCCGTCATGCTCAACGACGCACTCATCACCCAGATATCCAAGGCCGACCGCGCCTCGTTCCACGAAGCCGTGGCGCAAGCGCTGAACAGCTCGGCCGACGGCCAGAGCACCGAATGGAAAAGCGCGCACCAGCCCAAGCGTGCGGCGCCGATCACGGTGCAGCTGACTCCCAAGCAGACCACCCGCGCCGGCAACGACCGGGTTTGCCGCTTCCTGGTGGGCAACTTTGCGCGGACCAGCACCTCGGAAACGTGGCAGTTCTGGTTCTGCAAGCAGCCCGACGGCACCTGGAAGGCCAGCGCCAACTAGGCCGCCCGGCGCCCCCCGGAAGAAAAATGCGCGCCAGCCCCGGAAGGGGTGGCGCGCATTGTCATGCCCGCGCAAGACGCGCGGGCCGGTGAAGGCCGATCAGGCGCCTTCGACGCGATTGGCGTCCAGCACGGTCATGGCCGTCATGTTGATGATGCGACGCACGGTGGAGCTGTTGGTCAGGATGTGCACGGGGGCATTGGCGCCCAGCAGGAACGGACCCACCGCCACATTGCCGCCCGCGGCGGTCTTGAGCAGGTTGTAGGCGATGTTGCCCGAGTCCACGTTCGGGCAGACCAGCAGGTTGGCTTCGCCTTTCAGCGTGGAGGACGGCAGGATGCGCATGCGCAGTGCCTCGTCCAGCGCGCAGTCGCCGTGCATTTCGCCGTCAATTTCAAGTTCGGGCGCGGATTCGCGGACCAGTTCCAGCGCGCGGCGCATCTTTTCGCCGGAGGCCGAACTGCCCGAGCCGAAGTTCGAACGCGACAGCAGCGCGACCTTCGGCGCAAGGTTCATGCGCGCCATTTCCTGGGCGGCCATGATGGTGAATTCGGCGATCTGCTCGGCCGTGGGATCGTCGTTCACGTGCGTGTCCACCAGCACCACCGTGCGCTCGTCGAGCAGCAGGATGTTCATGGCGGCATACACGTTGTGGCCGGGGCTGCGGCCGATCACTTCGTCCACGAAACGCAGGTGGTCGTGGTACGCACCCACCGTGCCGCAGACCATGCCGTCGGCATCGCCCAGGTGCACCATCATCGCGCCGATCAGCGTCAGGCGGCGGCGCATTTCCACGCGTGCCATTTCCTTGGTGATGCCGCGGCGGCTCATCAGTTCCCAATACGTCGTCCAGTACTGATGGAAGCGCTCGTCGTATTCGGGGTTGGTAACTTCGACGTCCTCGCCCAGGCGCAGGCGCAGGCCGAATTTTTCGATGCGCGAGAGCAGCACGGCGGGACGGCCCACCAGGATGGGACGCGCCAGGCCTTCGTCGACGATGACCTGGACCGCGCGCAGCACGCGTTCGTCTTCGCCTTCGGTGAAGACGATGCGCGCCTTACCGCCCGAACGCACGATGCGCTTGGCCGCCGAGAACAGCGGCTTCATGAACGCGCCGGAGTGATACACGAACTGCTGCAGCTGTTCCTCGTAGGCTTCCAGGTCGGCCAGCGGGCGCGTGGCCACGCCGCCTTCCATCGCGGCCTTGGCCACCGCCGGCGCGATGCGCACGATGAGGCGCGGATCGAACGGCTTGGGGATCAGGTATTCGGGGCCGAACGAGATGTCATACGTGCCGTAGGCCGCGGCCACGACTTCGTTCTGCTCTTCTTCGGCCAGGTCGGCAATGGCATGCACCGCCGCCATTTCCATCTCACGCGTGATGGTCGTGGCGCCCACGTCCAGCGCGCCGCGGAAGATGTACGGGAAGCACAGCACGTTGTTGACCTGGTTGGGATAGTCCGACCGGCCCGTGGCCATCACCACGTCGTCGCGCACGCCGTGCGCCACTTCCGGCAGGATTTCCGGCGTGGGGTTGGCCAGCGCCAGGATCAGCGGGCGCGGGCCCATGGCGGCCACCATTTCCGGCTTGAGTACGCCGCCGGCCGACAGGCCCAGGAACACGTCGGCGTCCTGGATCACGTCGGCCAGCTTGCGGGCGTCGGTCTTTTGCGCAAAGCGCGCCTTGTCCGGGTCCATCAGCGTGGTGCGGCCTTCATAGACCACGCCTTCGATATCGGTGACCCAGATGTTTTCCAGCGGCAGGCCCAGGTCCACCATCAGGTCCAGGCACGCCAGTGCCGCGGCGCCCGCGCCGGACGTGACCACCTTGACCTGCTTGATGTCCTTGCCCACGACCTTCAGGCCGTTGATGAAGGCCGCCGACACGGTAATGGCGGTGCCGTGCTGGTCATCGTGAAAGACCGGGATCTTCATGCGCTCGCGCAGCTTGCGCTCGACGGTGAAGCATTCCGGCGCCTTGATGTCTTCGAGGTTGATGCCGCCGAAGGTGGCTTCGAGGCCGGCAATGATCTCGACCAGCTTGTCCGGGTCGGTTTCGTTGATTTCGATGTCAAAGACATCCAGGCCGGCGAACTTCTTGAACAGCACCGCCTTGCCTTCCATGACGGGCTTGGAGGCCAGCGCGCCGATGTTGCCCAGGCCCAGCACCGCGGTGCCGTTGGTGATGACGCCCACCAGGTTGCCGCGCGCCGTGTAGCGGTACACGTTGGACGGATCGGCCACGATTTCCTCGCAGGCCGCCGCCACGCCGGGCGAATACGCCAGCGCCAGGTCGCGCTGGTTGACGAGCGGCTTGGACGCCACGACGGAGATCTTTCCCGGGGTGGGGAACTCGTGATAGTCCAGGGCTGCCTGGCGGTCGGAGGGGTTGTTCATGGGCTGTGGCCTCGCTGTCTTGAATGAGCAAAATTCTAGGCGTTAAGACATAAGGCGATCATTCGGATTTAATATCGTCCCATTATGTTTTCCTAATGCCTTGTCTATGACAGCCTTCGACCCGGATGCCGTCTTCCGGAAATTGACCTCGCGCCTGAAGATGCGCCACCTGATGCTGCTGCTGCAAATCGAGCAGCACGGATCGCTGACCCGGGTGGCCGAACACATGGCGACCAGCCAGCCGGCCGTGACCAACGCACTGGCCGAACTGGAAAGCATGTTCGGCGTGCCGCTGTTCGACCGTTCCGTGCGGGGCATGACGCCCACGCCGATGGGCGCCGTGGTGCTGGCGCGCGCCCGCGGGCTGGTGCACGACCTGGGGCATCTGGCGCAGGAAATGGAAACGGTCGCGGCCGGGCACGCCGCCCACCTGCATATTGGCGTCATCCCCTTCGTGTCGGGCCAGATGCTGTCGGCGGCCATCGGCCGCACGCTGCCGCAGGGCCGCCAGCTCACGGCCACCATCCACGAAGGCCAGGGGCCGGCCCTGCTGCGCCAGCTGCGTGACCACACGCTGGACGTGGTGGTGGGCTGGGCCACGCCTTCGGTGGACCTGACCCATATCGGCTTCGAGGTCCTGTATCACCAGCAGCCGCGCCTGATCGCCAGCCGCCGGCTGGCCGCGCGTCTGGGCCGGTCGCGCCTGGAATGGAACCGGCTCGCCGACCTGGACTGGATCCTGGGCACGCCGGGCAGCCCGATCCGCGAGCAGGTGGCCGACATCTTTCTGCGGGCCGGCCTGGCGCCGCCGCCGCCGTCCGTGCAAAGCGACTCGTCCAAGCTGATTGGCGAAATGATCGTGGCCAGCGACCGCGCCGTCACGATCCTGCCGGCCGACATCGCGGACGAGCTGGTCCGCATCGCGGGCGCGGCCATCGTGCCGTACTCGTTCGATTGGACGCTGCCGCCGATCTCGCTTTTCACGCGGTCCGATGGCTTGCGGCGCAACGTTGAAGCCCTTTTCGCCGCCGCCTTGCGCGAGGTCTATCTGAAGGGCGCCCGCCCGCCGCTCTGATCGTCCACGGGCAGTTGGCCGTCGTATCATGGACGCCGGACTGACGCGTGCGGCCCCCGACCCCCGGCCCGGCCACGGCGCCGGTCCTCCCGGGAGGCCGTCGCAATGACGCAGGCGCACACGCAGGCTCCGCAAACTCCTCGCCCCTGGCACCAGCTCTCCGTCGACGAGACGCTGGACGCGCAGGTGACCAGCCCGTCGGGCCTGACGCAGGACCAGATCCGGCGCAGGCAGGAAACCCACGGCCTGAATGCCCTGCCTCCGCCCGCCCGCCGCAGCGCCTGGCTGCGCTTTCTGGGTCACTTCAACGACGTGCTGATCTACATCCTGCTGGCCGCGGCCGTGGTGACGGCGTTGATGGCCCATTGGCTGGACACGATCGTCATCCTGGCCGTGGCCGTCATCAACGCGGTCATCGGCTACGTGCAGGAAAGCCGCGCCGAACGCTCGCTGGACGGCATCCGCAACATGCTGTCGAACCACGCCCGCGTGGTGCGCGACGGCCAGAAGGAAGAGATCGACGCCCGCGACCTGGTGCCGGGCGACATCGTGATCCTGCGGCCCGGCGACAAGATTCCGGCCGACGTGCGGCTCTTTGATACCCACAACTTCCGCGTCGAAGAATCGATGCTGACCGGCGAGTCCACCGTCGTCGAGAAGCACGACGCGCCGCTGCCCGGCGAGGCGCCGCTGGGCGACCGCCTGAACCTGGGCTTCTCGGGCACGAACGTCAGCGCGGGCAACGCGCGCGGCATCGTCGTGGCCACCGGCAGCGACACCGAGATCGGCCACATCAACCGGATGATGAGCAACGTGCGGACGCTGCAGACGCCGCTGCTGCGGCAGATGCAGCTGCTGGGCAAGCGCATCTTCCAGGTGGTGCTGGTGATGGTGGCGGCGCTGTTCGTGCTGGGCCGCTACGTGCTGGACATGCCCCTGCCCGACCTGCTGTTGTCGCTGATCAGCATCGCGGTGGCCTCGGTGCCCGAAGGGCTGCCGGCCATCATCTCGATCATCCTGTCGCTGGGCGTGCAGCGCATGGCGCGCAATCGCGCCATCATCCGCAAGCTGCCCACCGTGGAAACGCTGGGCGCGATGACGGTGATCTGCTCGGACAAGACCGGCACGCTGACCATGAACGAGATGACCGCCAAGAATGTGCTGCTGGCGCAGGGCGTCTATCGTGTGTCGGGCGACAACTACCGCCCGGTCGGCGACGTCACCCGCGAGTCCGACGGCATGCCGGTGGACTGGAGCCAGGAGGACGCGCTGACGCGCTTCGTGCGCGCGGCGGCCATTTGCAACGACAGCCAGCTGCACGAAGACGCCGACGGGCAGTGGCGCATCGTGGGCGGCCCCACCGAAGGCGCCATGATGGTGCTGGCCGCCAAGGCGGGCCAGGGCCTGGATGGCGTGGCCAAGCATGGCAAGGTGCCGTTCGACTCGGGCTACAAATACATGGCGCGCCGGTGCGACGACCACGGCCAGAACGTCATCTACGTCACTGGCGCGCCCGACGTGCTGTTTCAGTTGTGCGCGCAGGAACAGGGCGAAGACGGACCGCAGCCGTTGCGGTTGGACTATTGGGAAAGCGGGCTGCAGGCCTTTGCGCACGAGGGCCTGCGCACGTTGGCCGCCGCCTACAAGCCCGGCGCCGCCGGCGCCACGGCGCTGGACCATCCGGATTTCCAGGCCGGCCTGATATTGCTGGGCGTGGCCGGCATCATGGATCCGCCCCGCCCCGAGGCCATCGAGGCCATCGCGCAGTGCAACCAGGCCGGCATCCGCGTGAAGATGATCACCGGAGACCATCCCGAAACCGCGCTGGCCATCGGGACGATGCTGGGCATGACGCACGTCAGCGAGGCGGTGACCGGCGCGCAGCTGGAGCAGACCAGCGACGAAGCGCTGGCTGCGCTGGCGCGCGACCACGACATCTTTGCCCGCACCAGTCCCGAGCACAAGCTGCGCCTGGTGCGCGCCTTGCAGGGCATGGGCGAAGTGGTCGGCATGACGGGCGACGGCGTCAACGACGCGCCCGCGCTCAAGCAGGCGGACGTGGGCGTGGCCATGGGCATCAAGGGCACCGAGGTCACCAAGGAAGCCGCCGACATGGTGCTGGCGGACGACAACTTCGCCTCGATTGCCTACGCGGTGCGCGAAGGGCGCCGCGTCTACGACAACCTGAGAAAGACCATCCTCTTCATCCTGCCGACCAATCTGGCGCAAGGGCTGCTCGTCATCGCGGCGCTGCTGGCGGGCGCGCAGGCGCCGCTGACGCCGCTGCAGATCCTGTGGATGAACATGGCCACCTCCATCACGCTGGCCTTTGGCCTGGCGTTCGAACCGGCCGAGCCCGGGGTGATGCAGCGCGCGCCGCGCGATCCGGCCAGATCCATCCTGGACGCCTTCGCCATCTGGCGCATCGCCTTCGTGGGGCTGCTGTTCATGGCGTCGGCCTTCGTCATTGAAAAGAGCCTGATCGCCGCCGGCCGCGATCCGGACTTCATCCGCACGGTCATCCTGCAGACGCTGGTGACGGCGCAATGGACCTACCTGTTCAACTGCCGTCTGCAGGACCGCTTTCCGCTTACGCCCAGCATGTTCCGCAACAAGGCGCTGTGGCTGGTGACGATCATGCTGGGCGTGCTGCAAGGCGCGCTGATCTACCTGCCCGTGATGAACCGCGTCTTTGGCACCGTGCCGCTGCCGCCGGAGTACTGGACGCTGACGCTGGTGGCCGCCGGCATCCTGTTCTGCGTGGTCGAGGCCGAGAAGCTGGTGCTGCGCATGTGGCGGGCGCGGCGCGACCGCGTGGCGCTGGCGCAGCGAACGGCGGCGTGAAGCGTCCGGCAGGGTAAGGCGCCCGCCCACAAAAATGCCAACAAATGTAAAGCCCGCGGCCGCAAGGCCGTGTGCGCTCCTATACTTGCGCCCGCCAAGTTTCACGCAGGAGGGCACGCAGCGTGTTCACCATCTCGCCAATCCTTGCGAGCCGCCGCGCGCTTACCGCCGTGGGCATCGCCGCGCTGACCGCGCTTTCCGGCTGCAGCTCGATGCTGGGCGAAGGCACGGGCGCCGCGGCAGGTATCGCCGGCACGGCCATCGCCAATAAAGTCACGGACAACGCCACCGTCGCCACCGGCATCGGCCTGGGCGTGCAGGCCGGCGCCAAGGCCGCGCTGGCCTATGCGCAGCGCCAGACCCGCGGCGAAGAACAGGACGCCATCGCCAAGGCCGCCGGCCCGCTCGCGGTGGGCAAGGTCGCCAGTTGGAACGTCAAGCACAAGCTGCCCATCGAAGACGACGCGCGGGGCCAGGTCACCGTCAGCCGGCTGATCGGCGGCGGCGATCTCCAATGCAAGGAAGTGGTGTTCTCGGTGGACATCCCCGCCGACAAGCCCGGCGCCGATCCCGAGCGCGAATTCTACGTCACGACCGTCTGCCGCGACGGCGAACACTGGCGCTGGGCCAGCGCCGAACCGGCGACCGCCCGCTGGGGTTCGCTCCAGTGACGCGCGCGCTTGGGATGCTGGCGCTGGCCGCCAGCCTCGCGCTCGCGGGCTGCCAGAGTTCGTCCATCGGTCCGGCCACGGGCGCGGTGGTCGGCACGCTGAGCGGCGCGGCCACGGCCAATCCCGTCGCCGGCTTCGCCATCGGCGTTTCGGTGCAAGCCGCGGTCGACGCCACGGTGAAGTACGTATTGCGCGAGTGGAAGAACGACCAGCAGAACGTGATGGCCAACGCGGTGGGCACGCTGCCCCTGGGCGAAGTCCGGCAGTGGCAGGTCAAGCGCACGCTGCCGGTGGGCAACGAGCGCGGCAGCATCCAGGCGGTGCGCGATATCAAGACGCCACTGGCGCATTGCCGCGAAGTGCTGTTCACGGTCGAGGTCGAAGGCGCCGCCCCGGCCTACGCCAGCACGATCTGCCAGCGCCCGGACGGCCAATGGAAGTGGGCCGCTGCCGAGCCCTCGGTGGCGCGCTGGAACGGGCTGCAATAGCCCGCTTGATCGCGGCGCAAGCGGCGGGCGATACTGGCCGGAATCTCCCGCGTCATCGCCGCCCCCGTTCGTCCATGCCCGCAGGCCAATTCCTCATGCAACGCAGCGCCATCGCCGGCGTGCAGGCCGTTTCCGCCTGCAGCGGGCACGCGTTTGCGCGCCACACGCACGAGCAGTTCGGCATCGGCGTGATGCGCGCGGGCGCACAGGTGTCGCACAGCGGGCGCGGCCAGGTCGAGGCCGGACCCGGCTACGTCATCACGGTCAATCCGGGCGAGGTGCACGATGGCGCGCCCCTGGGCGGCGGGGCGCGCGCCTGGCAGATGCTGTATCTGGACCCCGACGTGGTCCACGCCTGCAGCCAGGAGATCGCGGGCGCATCGCGCTACGAATTCGAGCACCCCGCCCGCGAACAGCCGGCGCTCGCGCGCGCGGTCCTGGCGCTGTATGTGCAGGGGACTTCCGGCGCGCCGGCGCTGGCGTGCGAGGCGCTGCTGCTGCGCGTGCTGGCGCAGGCCGGCGGGCCGTGCGGGGCGCCCGTGTCTGCGTCCGGCCGGGAAGGCGTGCCCGCGTCCTTGCGCCATGCGCTGTCGCTGATCGACGACGACCCGGCCGCCGCCCTGTCGCTGGCCGACCTGGCTGGCGTCGCGGGGCTCTCACGCTACCAGGTGCTGCGCGCCTTCACGCGCGCGACGGGACTGACCCCGCATGCCTACCAGACGCAGCGCCGCCTGCTGCTGGTGCGCCGCCTGATCCGGCAGGGCCTGGCCCTGGCCGATGCGGCCGCGCTGGGCGGATTTGCCGACCAGAGCCACATGACGCGCACCTTCGCCCGCGCCTATGGCGTGTCGCCGCGCCGGTATGCCTTGGCGGCCGCCTGACCCTGCAATTTCGTTCAAGACCGACGCCGTCCCGCCCGCTTACGCTGCGCTTTTCCACAAGGGAGAAGACGCGCGATGGCGATCAGCAAGCAACAGCTCGGGTATCTCTATCTGGCGGGGGCCATGGTGCTGGTGGGCAGCACCGTGACCGCCAGCAAGATCATTGGCGCTGGCCTGCCGCCCTTCACCGCGACCGCGCTGCGCTTTGCCATTGCGCTGCCGTGCTTCGCGCTGCTGATGGCCGCGTCGGGCGCGCGCATGCCCCGGCTGGACCGCCGCGACTGGCTGCTGCTGACCGTGCAGGCCGTGGCGGGCAGCGTGGGGTACACGACGCTGCTCATCGCGGGGTTGCAGCGCACATCGGCGGTGGACGGCGGGGTCATCCTGGGGACGCTGCCGCTTGTCACCGCCGCGATTGCCGTGCTGCTGTTGGGCGAGCGGCCGGGCAAGGCGGCCTTGGCGGCGATCGGCCTGGCGGCATTCGGCGTGTGGCTGATGTCGGGCCATGCGGCCGGACCCGGCAAGGCAGGATCGCTGGCGGGCAATGCGCTGATCCTGGGCGCCGTGGCCTGCGAGGGGCTCTTCATCCTGTTGAACAAGCGTCTGCGCACGCCCGTTGCGCCGCTGGCGCTGTCGACGCTGATGGCGGCGTTTGGTCTCGTATTCTCGGCCGCCGCCAGCCTCGCGGAGGCGCCCTGGACGCTGACATTCACGCAGGACGCGGTGGCGGCGGTGGCGTACTACGCGCTTGTGCCCACGGTTGGGGGATTTCTGCTCTGGTATGCCGGGGCGGCGCGCGTGCCCGGATCGGAAGCGGCGCTGTTCACCGCGCTGGCGCCGGTATCCGCCGTGCTGCTGGCAGCAGGCATGCTGAAAGAGCCGCTGTCGGCCGCGCAGATCGCCGGCATGGGCTGCGTGCTGGGCGCGGTCGTGATGCTGGGCGGCACGCGGCGGGCGGGTGCTACCCCCGGCTGAAGGCCAGCGCGAACTCGTCGGAAAAGATGTCGGCCAGCGCGTGCCGCAGCGCCGCGGCGCGCTCGGCGCCGTAGGCGGCCTCGAAACGGTTCTGCGCGTCTTTCCACAGGCGGCGCGATTCGGCCAGCTTGGCGCGGCCGGTCTCGGTCAGTTCGACCCGTCGGCTGCGGCCATCCAGCGGGTCGCGCATCATGCGCACGTAGCCGTCGCGCTGCAGGGGCTTGAGGTTGTGGGCCAGCGCGGACCGGTCCAGCACCATTGCGCGGGCCAGATCCGTCATCGAGGGCGAACCTGCGCGCGCGATGTGCACCAGGATCGAATGCTGCGACACCTTCAGCCCGCAGGGCGCCAGCACCGTGTCGTACAACTGGGACACGCGGCGCGTCGCCTTGCGCAACGCCGCGCCGTTGCAGATGAGCGGATCCGGAGGAACGGCGGGGCCAGGGAGCGGGGCGTCGGACATGGCGAGCGGCGAAGGAAGGTGTGCGGGCAAGGACATAACGCTAACGCCGGGGCAGGCCCCGCGTCCAGCGCGATATTGACAGATATTGGCATATGCACGTAAATTTTGCCGACCCCTTTCAACCGGCCCGTCCCATGACCGCGACCGTTCCGCCTCGCCCCGCCAATGCGCGCTTGCAGGCCATGCTGCACGCCCCCATCGCGCCCACGCTCGCGCGGCTGGCGTGGCCCAACATCCTGATGATGCTGGCGCAGTCGTCCACCGGCCTGATCGAAACCTGGTTTCTCGCGCGGCTGGGCACGCCGGTGCTGGCGGGCGTGGCGCTGGTCGTGCCGGTCCTGATGCTGATGCAGAACATGTCGCAGGGCGCGATGGGCGGCGGCATATCCGCGGCGGTGGCGCGGGCGCTGGGCGGCGGCCGCCAGCAAGAGGCGGATCAGCTCGTGCTGCACGCGGTCGTGCTCAACGCCTTGCTGGGGGTCCTGTTCTGCGTGCTGCTGCTGGCCTTCGGTCCGGCGCTGTACCGGGCGCTGGGCGCCGAGGGCGCGGCGCTCGATGCGGCGCTGGCCTATTCCAACGTCATCTTCGGCGGCATCGTGCTGATGTGGCTGATGAATGCCTTCGCCAGCGCCATCCGGGGCACCGGCAACATGCTGGTGCCGGGCGCGGTCATCTGCGGGGGCGCGCTGCTGCTGATTCCCCTGTCGCCGTGCCTCATCTTCGGTTGGGGTCCCTTCCCCGCGCTGGGCGTGGCCGGCGGCGGCTGGGCGCTGGTGACCTACTACGCGGTGGGCACGCTCATCCTGGGCGCGTACTGCGCCAGCGGCCGCAACGCGGCGCGGCTCGTGGCCAGCCGGCTGCACGTGACGCTGATGCGCAACATCCTCAGCGTGGGTGCGCTGGCCACCATCAACCCGCTGCTGACCAACGCGCTGGTGGCCCTGACCGCCGCATTGGTGGGCGCCTACGCGGGCGAGGCGGCCGTCGCGGGTTACGGGGTGGCGGTCCGGCTTGAATACCTGCTGATGCCGATTGCATTCGGCCTGGGCGCCCCCATGGTCGCGATGGTGGGCTCCAACATCGGCGCCGGGCAGCCCGAGCGCGCCATGCGCATCGCCTTGACCGGCGGGGCGATGGCCTTCGTGCTGGCCGAGGCGATCGGGCTGGCCGCGGCGTGCTTTCCCGAGGCATGGCTGCGTCTCTTTGGCGCGCAGGATCACATGCTGCAGGCGGGCGCCGACTACTTGCGCACGGTGGGCCCGGTGTACGGGTTCTTTGCGCTCGGCTTTTCGCTGTACTTCGCGTCGCAGGGCGCGGGACGGCTGAAGTGGCCGTTGACCGCGGGATTCCTGCGGCTGCTCATCGGCATCGGGGCGGGCGGCATTGCGCTGCACCTGACCGGGTCGCTGACCGTGTTCTTCGTGATTGCGGCCGTGGCAATGTGCGTCTACGGCCTGGTCATCCTGGCCGCCGTCGCGTCGGGGTCCTGGTACGGCCCCGGGCACCTGCCGGGGCGCCGGCTGTTCGCGCGGTGATGCCTGCCGGCGCATTTTCCGGCGCATTTTCCGGCGCATTTTCATGCGCATTTTCCGGCGCATCGCGCAACGCATACGCCACCAGCTCGTCCGCGTAAGCAGGCAGATCGTCGCGCACGCACAGCACCAGGTCGCGCGCGGCCCAGGGATCGGCCAGCGCCACCCGGCTCACGCCCGCCGCGCGGCCATAACGCAGCGCCGCCGCCCGCGGCACGATGGCCACGCCCACGCCCTGGCCCACCATCCGGCACACGGCGTCAAAGCTACGCAGCCGCACACGATAGGACAGGGGCCTGCCGCTGCGGCGCGCATGATGCGCAATGTGTTCCTGCAGCGCGCTGCCCTGCACCAGTCCCACGAAGTCATGCCCGGCCACGTCCTGCAACAGCACCTGCGGCTGCGCCGCCAGCGGATGGCCGCGCGGCACGATCAGCGTTAGCGGATCGTGCCGGAATATGCGCGTGCGCAAGCCATGCAGGTCGGCCGAGTCCGCCAGCACCCCAATGTCGGACGCGCCCGCCCGCAGCGCGTCGGCGATCTCGTGGCTGAGGCGCTCTTCCAGGTCGACGGAAATATGCGGGTGGTCCTTGAGGAACGCGCCGAGCACGGGCGGCAGGTATTCACTGAGCGCCGTGGTGTTGCACAGCACGCGCACGTGCCCCTTCAGGCCAGCCCCATAGTGGTCGAGTTCGCCGCGCATGCGGTCGATCTGGCCCAGCACCAGCCGGGCATGGTGGACCAGCGTGCGCCCGGCGGGTGTGACCTGCACGCCGCGCGGCTCGCGCACCAGCAGCGGCACGCCCAGCGCGTCTTCCATGCCGCGGATGCGCTCGCTGGCCGAGGCCAGCGTCATGTGCGAACGCCCCGCGCCCGCCGTGATGGAGCCGGTTTCGTGCACATTCAGAAATAGGCGAAGGTCGGTCAGGTCGAAACGCATGGAAAAAAGCGTAGCACGCGAGCCTCAGGCGCATCCATAGGCTGGGTAAGCCAGATCCCGATAGGTGTAGCGGGGCGCGATCGGCAGAATGTGTTCACCCCCCCCTTCAGAACAGGCGAAAAACATGTACCTCGCACCCTTGCGCACCCGCGCCGCGCGCTGGACGGGCGCGGCCGCGATCGCACTCGCGCTGCAGGCCTCAGGCGTGGCCGAAGCGAACAACGGTCTTGGCGGCGCCATCACGCCCGCCCAACAATACGCGCTGGCGCTGGAAGCGCAGACCCAGGGCGATCATGCCGCGATGCTGGCGTGGCTGCGCGCCGCGGCGCGCGGGGACCACGCGCCCGCGCAACGGATGCTGGGCGTCGTCCTGATCGCCGGCCCGGCGTTATATGGTCCATCACTGCCCGCCGATCTGTGCGAAGGACGCGCGTGGCTGCTGCGCGCCGCCCGCCAGAAGGAGGGCCCGTCGCAGGACGTGGCCTATGCCCTGTTCGGCCGACCCAAGGATGTGCTGACCGCGCACTGCGAGCCCGCATGAATCTCTTGGATCCGGTTTTGCTGGCCGCCGTTGTCGCGGTGTTTGTCCTGGCGGGCGTGGTCAAGGGCGTGGTCGGCCTGGGCCTGCCCACGATTTCCATGGCGCTGTTGGCGCTGGTGATGGCGCCCGCACAGGCGGCGGCGCTGCTCATCGTGCCGTCGCTCATCACCAACCTGTGGCAGGCGCGGCCGTGGGTCACGCTGCGGGCGGTGCTGCTCCGGATCGCGGGCATGCAGGCGGGCGTCTGCACCGGGACGGTGGCGGGCGCGCTGTGGCTGGGTCCGCCTTCGGGCGAGTGGGCGGGCATCTGCCTGGGATTGGCGCTGGTGGCCTATGCCGGGTGGGGACTGTTTGGCACGCCGCCCACGGTGCAGCCCCGTCACGGACCCTGGCTGGGCATCGCCACCGGCGCCGTCACTGGCGTCATCACGGCGGCCACGGGCGTCTTCGTCATCCCCGCCGTGCCGTATCTGCAGGCGCTGAACCTGGACAAGAACGCGCTCATCCAGGCCATGGGAATTTCGTTCACGGTGTCGACCTTGGCGCTTGCTGCGGGGCTGTGGCTCAACGGCGGCTACACGGCCGGCGCGGCCAGCGCGTCCCTTCTGATGCTGCTGCCCGCGCTGGCCGGCATGGCCTTGGGGCAGCGCTTGCGCAACCGGATGTCCGCGCGCACCTTCAAGCTGTGCTTCATGGTCAGCCTGGCGCTGCTGGGCGCGTATCAGGCCGGGCGCGGCCTGCTGGGCCTCTAGGCGGCAAGCCGACGTGCGTCGGCAACACCGATCGACACCGACATCTCGCGCCAGCGCGCCAGCTCCTGCTGCACCGACTGGATCTTGCTGCGCGCCAGGTCGAAGGAATCGCGGCCCAGGAACAGGTGCAGCGGCGCGTACTGCGCCTGCGCGGCATCGATCAGCGCTTGCGCCGCCTTGGCCGGGTCGCCGCTCTGATCCCACCCCTGCGCGCCGCGCGCGGCCAGTTCCGGCGATGCCTCGGATTCGCTGGCGCGCATCGCACCCGGATAGACGAGCGAAACGCGGATGCCGAGCGGGGCGGCTTCGGCGGCCAAGGATTCGGTCAGCCCGCTGACGGCGAACTTGGCGGCGCTGTAGGCGCCCCATTGCGTCGTGCGCCCGTCGAAGCCCAGGATGGACGAAATGTTGAACACATGCCCGCCGCGCTGCGCGCGCAGGCGCGGCATCACGGCGCGGATGACGTTCAGCACCCCGAACACGTGGGTATCGAACGTGCCGCGCAACTGCGCGTCGGTCAACCTGTCGAGCGCGCCCTGCACCCCTTGCCCGGCGCCATTCACCACCACGTCGATGCCGCCGAACGCGGCGACGGCGGCATCGACCGCGCGCCGCGCCGCGCGCTCGTCGGCCAGGTTGACCGTCAGCGGCAGGAACCGGCCTTCCAGCTTGGCGCCCACCGCCTCCAGCAACGCATCGCCATCACCTGAGGTCGCGGCCACCTTGTGTCCCTGGTCCAGCAGCATTTTGACCAGGGTGATGCCCAGGCCGGCCGATACGTCCGTCACCAACCAGATTTTTTCGGTATTCATGCGATTCCCATCCCTTGCTTGCGGCGGCCGGCAAGATGCCGTGCCGCCCGGCCGATGCCGCCGCCCTTGGCAAAACCACGGCCGGCGCGGCCCTGGACAGGATAGTAAGAATCGCCCGCGCGGGCGTACAGGCAGGATCTTGCGTGAAACCTGCCTATTTCTACGGCAATGCGATATGGCGGATAATCCGTCTGTTTGCCGCCGCCTTGCGCGGCGGATCATCACGGGGGCAACCGCCCCCGCTGCTTTCGGAGTCAGCTATGTATCGCGGCATTGAGGCGATCGAACACTTCATGGAATCCATCGGCCTGACCTGGCGGCCCGGCCAAGCCGAACGCGCCGAACTGCGCGTCAGCTACCGCATCGGCAATACCCGCCCGCTGGGCATCGACCGCACCCTGGTGGAATTCCACTGCGATGCGAAGCGCGCAAAGGTGTGGGTGCCGGAGTTCTCGCGCACCAGTTTTCACCAGTGGTTCGAAGTGCCCTACCAGGAATTCGAGTTCACGCCGGGCGGCTCCATGCTGAAGATCAAGGCCGCCGCCCGCGGCAACGCGCCGCCCTACAGCGTGGGCATCAAGCCGCTGGCCTGACCGCCCCGCGCGGGACGCCGGTCATAGCTGCTTGTACATGATCGTCGTTCCATCCACCTTGTCCGGGTCGAGCGGATCGCGCGCAAAGCCCGGAATCACCCCCACGGTCTGGTAGCCCAGCGACGCATATAGCGGCTCGGCCGAGTCGCCCGTGCGCGTGTCCAGCGTGAGCAGGCTGCGTTGCAGCCGCCGCGCCATGTCCTCGACCTCGCCCATCAACCGCCGCGCAATGCCCTGGCGCCGGAAATCCGGATGCACCAGCAGCTTGCGCACCTCGGCGCGGTGCGGCTGATTCGGCGGCGTATCCACATCCAGCTGCACGGAACCGGCCACCCGCCCGTCCACCCGCGCCACCCACAACTTGACCGCGCCGCTTTCCACGGCCGGCAGCACCTTGCGGCGCCAGAACGCCTGCGCGTCGTCATGGCTGTACGGCAGCACGAAGCTGACGCTGGCGCCGCCCTGCACGCACGCGTGCAGCAAGGTGGCGAGGTCGGACACGGCGGCTGCGGCGGCGTCGGCCGGCAGCAGCGTCAACTCAAGATTTGAAGGCGTCATGGGGGCTCAGACAATGAATAGCAGGTAGCGGGCGCCGCGATGCGGCGGGGTGACGAAGGTGCTGGCGCCGAATAGCTGGTAGCGCAGACAGTCGCCCGGCAGCAGGCGGTGCGCCTGCCCGTCCACCGTGACGGACAGCTCGCCGTCCAGCATCAGCAGGTGGTGTTCAAGACCGGGCCGGGGGGATTGCTCGTAATGGATGCGGGCATCGGCGGCCAATTCGCAGGCCAGCACCTCGCCGGCAAGGCGTTGCGAGGGCGGCGACACCGAGCGGCGCGTAAAGCCCACGCTGTCGTCCACCCACACGGACTGCGCGGCTTCGGGCACGCAGGCGGCAAAGTCGTCCTCGACCATCAGCATGAGGCGCGACATGGTCATGCCATGGGCGGCGCACAGCTTGCCGAGCACGCTGGCGGTGGGACTGACCTCGCCATTCTCCAGCCGGGACAGCGTGGCGCGGCTGATGCCGGCCCGGCCGGCCAGATCGTCCAGGGCCCAGCCGCGTTCCTGGCGCAGCATTTTGAGCCGGGCGGCAAGACGAAGGTCCAGCCCGGCGTCGGCAGAAGCGTTTTTGTTTTCCATATTTGGGAATTTATCCCGTATATGAAAAAACGTCGACTGCGTGGTTTCCCCAATGCGCGATTCGTTCGGCCGCCGGACACTACGGAGGACCCGCGCAGGATTCGGCACAATAGCGGTCATGCAACTGGGCAAACTCCTCTACATGACCATCCTTTGCGCGTTGACCTCCGGTTGTTCCCTTCCCTCGCTCGACAAGCGCAGCGTGTCGCAGGCGCTTCCCGAAGACCAGGCCCAGACCACGCCGCTGGGACAGGCGATTGCGCCGCTGGCCGCCGCGCATCCCGGCAAATCCGGCATCCATGCCCTTGCCAACCCCCTGGACGCGTTCGCCGCCCGCATCATGCTGGCGCGCGCGGCCGAGCGCAGCCTGGACGTGCAGTACTACATCTGGCACGACGACATGACGGGCATCATGCTGTTCGAGGCGCTGCACGAGGCCGCCGATCGCGGCGTGCGCGTGCGCCTGCTGCTGGACGACAACGGCACCGCGGGCCTGGACCGGACGCTGTCCGCCCTGGACGGGCATCCGAACATCGAAGTCCGCCTCTATAACCCGTTTGCGGTGCGCTGGCCTAAGCCGCTCGGCTACCTGACGGACTTCAACCGGCTGAACCGCCGGATGCACAACAAGTCGTTCACCGCCGACAAACAGGTCACCATCGTCGGTGGCCGCAATATCGGCGACGAATACTTTGGCGCCACCGACGGCGTCGTGTTCACGGACATGGACGTGCTGGCCATCGGGGAAACGGTCAGCGACGTGTCGGCCGATTTCGACCGTTACTGGTGCAGCGATTCCGCTTATCCCGTGGAAGGCCTGGTCAAGAAGGCGGCCTCCAACGAACTGGAGGAACTGGAAGCCGATGCCGCCACGGTCGAGCGATCGCCGCAGGCCGCGGCCTATGCCCAGGCCATGCGCGACCTGCCGTTCATCCGCCAGTTGCTCAGGGGCGAGCTGCCCCTGGAATGGTCGACGACACGCATGGTCAGCGACGATCCCCGCAAGACGCTGGGCACCGCGCCGCCCGAGGCGATGCTGCCGCACCAGCTGCACGACATCGTGGGCGTGCCGGCCAAGGATCTGCTGCTGGTGTCGCCCTACTTCGTACCCACCGCCGCCGGCACGCGCGCGTTCGCCAAGATGGCGCGCAACGGCGTCAGGGTGCGGGTGCTGACCAACGCCCTGGAAGCCACCGACGTGGCGGTGGTGCATTCCGGCTACGCCAAACGCCGCAAGGATCTGCTGGCTGCCGGCGTCGAGATCTACGAAATGAAGCGCGCGTCGCACGGCGTCGAACGCAACCGAAGCATGGGCCCCTTCGGCAGTTCGGGCTCCAGCCTGCACGCCAAGACCTTCGCCGTGGACGGTGAACGCGTCTTCGTGGGTTCGTTCAATTTCGACCCGCGTTCGGCGCGGCTGAACACCGAGCTGGGCTTTGTGATCGACAGCCCCGCATTGGCCCGCGGCATCGAGAACGCATTCGACAAGGAGCTGCCCCGCACCGCCTACCGCGTCCGGCTGGACGACATGGGCAAGCTCTATTGGCTGGAGGAACGCGACGGCCAGACGGTGCGGCACGACCGCGAGCCGGGCGCCACCCTGCTGCAACGCGCGACCGTGTGGTTTGCATCGAAGCTGCCGCTGGAACCGCTGCTCTAGGCGTCCGCAACAAGCGGAGTGGCCGGCGCACGCGCAAGGCGTAGACTGGACGCAGCGATATTCCTTTTTTTGCCGATCATGACCCTGACGCCCGCCGACGCCTTGCTCGCGCAGCAAGACTGGACCCGCGCCGCCGCAGACCTCGACGCGCACGGTAATGCCATCCTGCCCGCCCTGCTGACGCCCGCGCAATGCAATGTGCTGTCCAATGCGTACGACCAGGACGACCGCTACCGCAGCCGCGTCGTGATGGCGCGCCACGGATTCGGACGCGGCGAATACAAGTATTTCCGCTACCCCTTGCCCGGCCCGATTGCCCGGCTGCGCGGCGCGCTGTATGCCCGGCTGGCGCCCATCGCCAACCGCTGGAACCGCCAGATGGGCATCAACGTGCAGTACCCGGCAGACCACGCCGGCTTTCTGGCGCGGTGCCACGCGGCCGGACAGCGCCGGCCGACGCCGCTGATCCTGCGGTACGGGCCGGGCGACTACAACTGCCTGCATCAGGACCTGTACGGCGAACACGTCTTTCCGTTGCAGGTGGCGCTCTTGCTATCGGCGCCCGGCGTGGACTTCACGGGCGGAGAATTCGTCATGACCGAGACCAGCAGCCGCGAGCAGCGCGCCGACGTGCTGCCCTTGCAGCAAGGCGATGCCCTGATCTTCACGGTGAACCAGCGCCCCGTCGCGGGCGTGCGCGGCTGGCGCAAGGCGGCCATGCGCCACGGCGTGAGCGAACTGCGCGCGGGCCGGCGCCACACGCTGGGCATCATCTTTCACGACGCGGTGTGACATGACCTCGACCCTGAACCTATTCGGCGGCGACGATCCCGCCCAGCACGGCCGCGTGGCGCTCGGTGCGCAATCGGTGGTGCTGCGCGGGTTTGCGCTACCCGCCGTGGACGCGCTGCTGGCCGGCGTGGACGACGTGATCGCGCAGGCCCCGTTTCGCCACATGGAGACGCCTGGCGGCTACACGATGTCGGTGGCGCTGACCAATTGCGGTGAGCTGGGTTGGACGACGGATGCCCGCGGTTACCGCTATAGCCGCATCGACCCCGTGTCCGGCCAACCCTGGCCGGCGATGCCGCGGGCCTTCAGGCAGCTGGCCGAAGACGCGGCGCGGGAAGCCGGCTTTGCGGACTTCGCGCCGGATGCGTGCCTGGTCAACCGTTACGCGCCCGGCTCGCGGCTGTCGCTGCATCAGGACCGCAATGAACGCGATTACGGCGCGCCCATTGTCTCCGTGTCCCTCGGCATGCCGGCGATGTTTCTGTTCGGCGGCGACGACCGCGCGGACCGGGCCGCGCGGGTGCCGCTGTTTCATGGCGACGTCGTCGTGTGGGGTGGCGTAGACCGCCTGCGGTTTCACGGCGTGATGCCGCTGAAAGACCTGCCGCATCCGCGGCTGGGCAGCCAGCGCATCAACTTCACGATCCGCAAGGCGGGTTAGGCGCGCGGCGGCCATGACGTGGCCGCACGCCTTCCTGCGACGTGGCAGGATGCGCATGCTTGCCGTCCGATGCCCGCAACATGAGGGTTCACCATGTCTGGCGGCGGCTGCGCGGCGGCCCTACTATGGCGCACCCTCTGGCCCAACCCGTCGGACACCCATGCGTACCCGCACCGCCATCGCCCTCATTTGCACCCTGACCTGCGCGCCCGTCCTGGCGGCCACGCCGCCCGACATCATCGAGAACTCGCTGGGCATGACGTTCGTGCGCGTGCCGGCGGGCACGTTCCAGATGGGCAGCGACGAAGACCCCCGCACGCTGGCCGCCGCCTATCCGCAGTATCCGCCGGAGCGCCACGCCCAGCTCTTTGACGAAGCGCCGGTGCACACCGTCCGCATCACGCGGCCGTTCTACCTGGAACGCACCGAAGTCACGGTGGGCCAGTTCCGCCGGTTCATCGAAGCGTCCGGCTACGTGCCGGAGTCCGAGGCCGACGGCACGGGCGGCTACGGCTACAACGCCGCCTACGACCCGGAAACGTCTGCCTCGGGCGACGCCTTCGAAGGCCGCGACCGCCGGTATTCGTGGCGCAATCCCGGCTTCGCGCAAGGCGACGATCACCCGGTCGTGAACATCAGCTGGAACGACGCCACCGCGCTGGCGCAGTGGCTGACAAAGACGGAGGGCCGCGTGTACCGCCTGCCCACCGAGGCCGAATGGGAATACGCCTGCCGCGCCGGCACGCGCACCCGCTACCAGAACGGCGACGACCCGGCCGCGATGCCGGACGTGGGCAACGGTTTCGATGCCGACGCCAGCCCGCTGTGGCCGAAATGGCAGGCCTTCGCCTCGCCACGCCACGACGGCAACACCTTCACCGCGCCCGTCGCCAGCTACGCGCCCAATGCATTCGGCCTGTACGACATGCACGGCAACGCCTGGGAATGGGTGGCGGACTGGTACGGCGAGGACTACTACGCAAAGTCCCCCACGGACGACCCGCAGGGTCCGGACACCGGCAACGTGCGCGTGCGGCGCGGCGGCTCCTGGCACACCTGGGCGCTGTACACGCGCGCGTCGTACCGCAACTGGAACACGCAGGAAACGCGCTATCCGCTGGTCGGCGTGCGCCTCGTGCGCGAAGCCCACGCCGCCGACTGAAGAAAAAGACTGCCTGGTGGGTTAGCATGGCCGCACGATCCATTTGAAGAGAATCCTGACATGCACACGCTGGGCCGTCTCGTCCTGCTTGTAAACGACTACGACACCGCCATCGCCTTCTACCGGGACAAGCTCGGGATGGAGGTGTCTGTCGACATGCCTGTCGGCCAGCAGCGCTATGTGCACCTGCGCCTGCACGATCAGCCTTCGGTGGGCATGTGGCTGCTGCAAGCCCAGACGCAGGCGCAGCGCGATCGCGTGGGCGACCAGACCGGCGGCCAGCCGGTCGGCGTGTTCTACACGGACGACGTGCTGCGCGATCATGCGCACTTCGCGGCCAAGGGCGTGCGCTTTACCCGCGAGCCCGTGCACGAGGAAACCGCCGCCTACGCGCACTTCATCGACCTGTACGGCAACGAGTTCGTGCTGGTGCAGTTGAAGCAGCCGGCCTGAACCATCTGACGCGCCGCCACGTGCAGGCCTACGGCATGGCGCCCGACCGCTGGCGGCGGATGCTGTACGCCTGACGGGCGGCGCCGGGGCGGGCCCGGCAAACTTGCTCGATCGTACAAGACGCGTTGACCGGCATGGCCGTATCGTGGGGGTTCTCCCATGCCGAGGCAACGCCATGTCCGTTCCCGCCCCCATCAATCTGGCCGCCAAGCTGGCCCTCATCCACGACCACTGGATGCCCAAGGTCATCGCCGAGATGAACGACTACCAGTTCAAGCTCGTCAAGCTGAAGGACGACTTCGTCTGGCACGCGCACGCCGACACGGACGAGACGTTCATCGTCATCGCCGGCCGGCTGCGGATCGCGCTGCGGGACGGCCAGATCGACCTGGGTTCTGGCGAAATGACGGTGATACCCAAGGGCGTCGAGCACAAGCCCTGTGCGCTGGAGGAAACACAAGTCATGCTGATCGAGCCGCGCGGGGTGGCCAACACGGGCGATGCGGGAGAGGAACGCCGCGCGCCCAACGACGTATGGATCTGAGCGTCCGGCTTTGCTAACGTGATGCCCCAACAGGAGGAAACCATGTCCAAAGTCATGCTGGTCACCGGCGGCAGCCGCGGCATCGGCGCCGCCATCGCCAAACTGGCCGCCCGCCGCGGCTACGCCGTCGGTGTCAACTACCACGCCAATGCCGATGCCGCGCAAGCCGTGGTGGACGAGATCGCACGCAGCGGCGGCAAGGCGGTTGCCATCCAGGCAGACGTGGCCGACGAGGATCAGGTGGTGCGCATGTTCCGCACGCTGGACGAGCGCCTGGGCCGCATCCACGCGCTGGTCAACAACGCCGGCATCCTGGAAAAGCAGATGCGCGTCGAAGACATGGACGCCGCCCGCCTGCACCGGGTGCTTTCCACCAACGTGGTCGGGGCATTCCTGTGCGCGCGCGAAGCGGTGCGGCGGATGTCGCCGCGCCACGGCGGCCAGGGTGGCGCCATCGTCAACGTGTCCTCGGCCGCGGCCCGTCTGGGATCGCCCAACGAATACGTGGACTACGCCGCGTCCAAGGGCGCGATGGACACGCTGACCATCGGCCTGTCCAAGGAAGTTGCACCCGAAGGCATCCGTGTGAATGGGGTGCGCCCGGGCACGATCTACACCGAGATGCACGCCAGCGGCGGCGAACCGGGCCGCGTGGACCGGCTGAAAAGCTTCATTCCGTTGCGCCGCGGCGGCACGGTCGAAGAAGTGGCCGGGGCGGTGATGTGGCTGTTTTCGGACGAGGCGGGCTATACCAGCGGATCGTTCATCGAAGTGTCGGGAGGCAGTTGACGCGCGGCCCGGCAAGCTTGTGCCGGACCGGCACCGGCATCCGGCCAGGCCTGCTATGCAGGACGGCTACTTGTCGTCCGTGGAAATCACGGACTTTGCCTGGCTTTCGGAAATGCGCGCTTCGACGCGCCGCAGCACGGCCAGCACGAAGAGCGCCATCAAGGTGCTGACGACAGCCGTGGCCTCGCGACCCATGCCCGCAGCCACGCCGATGGCGGCCGTCATCCAGATGCTGGCCGACGTGGTGAGACCGTGGATTTCGCGCTCGGCGCCCAGCTTGATGATGGCGCCCGCCCCCAGAAAGCCGATGCCCGCGATCACGCCTTGCAGCACGCGGCTCAGGTCGCCGACGTCCATGCCGCCCTGCAACGGCACCAGCACAAAAATGGCCGCGCCCAGCGCGACCAGCATATGCGTGCGCAACCCTGCCGCCTTGCCGCTGCGTTCCCGTTCGTAACCCAGCAGGCCGCCCAACAGGACGGCCATGCTTAAGCGCAGCACGATGCGCGTTGCCTCTGCCACATCGGGAATATCGGCAAATTCAGTGCGCACGGCAGTCCAGATTTCCAGCCAGATTTGCGACATCGACGCGTCCTTGGATCCGAGGAGAAACCGAGCATAGCAGGCGGCGGGCAGTCCGCCACGCCCGGACGCGCGCGTGCGGCGCGGCCGTTGCGTGTCAGGCGGCGGCTTGCCAACCCGCCAGCAGCGCCGGCAGCGCGCGCATGTCGGTAAAGACGTGCGCCACGCCCACGCTGCGCAGCGCCTGTGCGCCGCTGTGTCCGGGTTCGCCCGGGCTGTAACCGAACACGGTGGCGCCGGCGGCCACGCCCGCCGTCGCGCCGGTAACGGTGTCTTCCACGATCGCGCAACGCTTCGGATCCACGCCAAGCGCCTGCGCGGCCGCCAAGTACACATCCGGGAAGGGTTTGCTGCGCGGCATTTCGTGGCCGCTGAAGACGCGGCCCTCGAAGCAGTCTGCAATCCCGACCTTGACCAGTTGCAGCTCGACCTTGCGCCGGTCTGCCCCCGAGGCCACGGCAATGCGTCCGCTCAGCGCCTCGTGCAGCGCGCGCACGGCATGCGGCGCGCCGGGAATCTCGAGCAGGTCGCGGTCCAGCGCGTCGTTGCGGCGCTGGCGGAACTGGTCGAACCACGCTGGCGTGATCGTGGCGCCGGTACGCGCCTGGATCAGCGGCAGTTCGTCCTTGACCGCCTTGCCCGTGAAGATCTGCATCGTCTCGGCGTGCGTGATGCCCCAGCCCAGCTCATTGAGCATCTCGGTCAGCACGCGGCTGGTGATGGGTTCGGAATCGACCAGCACGCCGTCGCAGTCGAACAGCACGGCGTCAAAGGGAAAATCAGTCATTGGGGGCAGCGAAGGGAGTGTCCATGAAGCGGGTAAGCATACTGCACGGCCACTGCCTCCCCGGGTGGCCGGGCCGCCACGCAGCAAGCGGCGGAGTGCCCGGGCGGGCGGGAGTGGCTAAGCTGTCGTTTCGACCACCAACTGACCATGACCATGCCCGCCTCCCGGCCGCTCGGCCACTACGACTGGACTTGCGTTGTCCAGGACCTGAACGCGCAGGGCTGGACGATGCTGCCCGGGCTTTACGCGCCGGACGACGCGCGCGCGCTGGCTCACGCTTTGCCGCAGTCCGGCCCCCTGCCCGACCCGTTGCCCGCGCCGCTTGCCCGCCTGCGCGCCGGCCTCTACGACCGCCTGCTTCCCATCGCGCGCGCCTGGGCGGCCGCGCTGGATCTGGACACCTTGTATCCCGACACGCTGGCCGCCTACACCCAGGAGAACCGCCTGGCGGGCCAAGCGCGCGACCTGTCCGCCATCCAGCGCCTGCCAACGGACGGCTACCAGCCGCTGCTGCAGCACGCCGAGGGAACCTGCGTATTTCCGCTGCGGCTGATCGTCCTGCTGTCCGAACCCGGTGTTGACCACACGGGCGGCGAACTGGTCATGACCGAGCAGCGCCCTCGGATGCAGTCCCGTCCCCTGGTGCTGCCGATGGGATTGGGCGACGCGGCGGTGATCGCAACGTCGCACCGGCCCGTGCAAGGCGCGCAGGGCATCTACCGCGTCACGGTGCGCCAGGCGATCAGTCGCGTGCGCAGCGGCGAACACGTCAGCCTCAGTCTGATGCTGCACGACGCGCCGTAGCCGCAAACCACGCAGCGGTCCGGCGCGCGTCCCGATCAATTCTCGGCCGTGATGTTGCCGTCGGCCACGACCTTGGCAAACACCGCTGTCTGCGCCTTGATGAATGCCCGGAATGCATCCTGGCTCATGGGCTGCACTTCGCCGCCCAACTCGCGAATGCTGGCCACGAATTTCTCATCTTTCAGCGCGCGGTCGATGGCGGCTGCCAACTTTTGCTGCACCTGCGGCGGCGTGCCCGCCGGGACGAAAACGCCGAACCAGTTTTCCAGCGCGTAGTCCTTGAGCGGCGCGTACTCGGCCAGCGCCGGAATGTCCGGCGCAAACGACGCGCGCTTGGCCGACGTCACGGCCAGCGGCTTGACCTTGCCGCTCTTGATGAAGGGCAAGGCGCCCGCCAGGCTGACAAAGGTGAGGTCCACGCTGCCGGCGGCCACGTCCACCAATTGCGCCGCGGCGCCCTTGTACGGCACGTGAACCATCTTGATGCCCGCCAGCGACTGCAGCAGCTCGCCGTTCAGGTGCTGCGGATTGCCCACGCCGCTGGTCGCATACGTCAGCTTGTCGGGATGCGCGCGGCCATAGGCGACCAACTGTTCGACCGAGGCGACCGGCAGCTTGGGATTGGCGACCAGCACGTTGGGCACACGCGCGATCAGCGCAATGGGCGCCAGGTCTTTTTCGGGCTGGTACTGCATCTTGGCCTTGAAGACGAGGGGATTGATGGCGGTCTCGCCGGCCGACCCCAACAGTAGCGTGGCGCCGTCCGGCGCGGCGCGCACGACCGCCGCCGCGCCCAGCATGCCGCTGGCGCCGGGCTTGTTCTCCACGACGACGCCCTGCGGCAGTTCGCTGCGCAGCCGCTCGGCCAGCAGGCGGCCCATGCCGTCCACGCCGCCGCCCGCCGCAAAGGGGACGATCAAGGTGATCGGCCGGTTCGCCGGCAGGTCGGCGGCGTGCAAGGGGGATGAGGCGGCGAACGCCAGGGCCGCGGCAGCGGCCAGGATGCGAATAGGGGGCATGGTTTTGTCTCCGATGGGGCCAGCGTCATTGCGCGGCCGGGTTTTTCCTTAATTGCATTTTATGCAGTCAATATGCAAAACTGGCAGCTATGGAAAACACCAATGCCCCGCTGCGCCGCACGCACTTCACCCTGGACGGCACCCGGTACACCTGCCCGGACCTGCCGGCTGCGTTCGGCGCGGACTATTTCCGGTTGCCGGTCTTGCTGCGACTGCTGCTAGAAAACGCGCTGCGCAACATGCAGGGCGCCGAGCGCGACGCCGCCGTGGCCGCCCTGTTCGGCTGGCTGGCGCACGGCACCAGCGAAGCCGAGATCGCCTTCCAACCCGGCCGCGTCCTGATGCACGACACGACCAGCACCCCCGCGCTGGTCGACATTGCCGCAATGCGCGATGCGCTGGCTGAGGCCGGTGTCGATCCGGCGGTCCTGAACCCCGTGCTGCCGGTTGACGTGTCGGTCGACCACTCGCTGGCCGTCGAGGCCTATGCGCGCGCCGACGCGGCGCAATGCAACCTTGACCTTGAATTGCGCCGCAACGCCGAGCGCTACCGCTTCCTGCGCTGGGCCTCCAAGGCGCTGACGAATGTGCGCATCCACCCGCCGGGCACCGGCATCATGCACACCATCAACCTGGAGCAGCTGGCCACGGTGGTCTGCCAGCAACCCGGCCCCGACGGCATCGCGCTATATCCCGACATGATGATCGGCACCGACAGCCACACGCCGATGATCAACGGCATCGGCGTGCTGGGCTGGGGCGTGGGCGGACTGGAGGCGCAGACGGTCATGTTCGGCATGCCGACGATGCTGCGCATTCCCGATGTGATCGGCGTGCGGCTGACCGGTGCGCTGCAACCGGGCGTGACCGCCACCGATCTGGCGCTGACCGTCACGCAGCGCCTGCGCGCCATCCACGTCTCCGGCGAATTCGTCGAATTCTTCGGACCGGGCGTGGCCACGCTGCCCGCCGGCAGCCGCTGCGTCGTCGCCAACATGGCGCCCGAATACGGCGCCACCACGGGCTACTTTCCGATCGACGGGGAAACGCTGGCCTACCTGCGCCAGACGGGCCGCGACGAGGCGCAGATCGCGCGCATCGAGGCCTACGCGCGATGCACCGGCATCGCGCTCGATCCGAACGCCGAGCCGCGCTATACCCGCGTGGTCGACCTTGCGCTGGACGCCGTGCAGATGCACGTGGCGGGCCCCAAGCGCCCGCAGGACCTGCATCCCTACGGCCAGACCCGCGCGATTCTTGCCGCGCTGGATTTCACGCCGCGCACGCAAGCGGACCTGCCCCGACACGCCATCGCCATCGCCGCGATCACCAGTTGCACCAACACATCCGATCCGCGCCTGCTGACCGCCGCCGGCCTCTTGGCCCGCAAGGCGCGCCAGGCCGGCTTGCGGCCGCCGGCGTGGGTCAAGACCTCGCTGGGTCCGGGCTCGCCGGCCGCCGCCGATTACCTGGCGCGCGCGGGTCTCCTGGACGACCTGGCCGCCGTGGGTTTTGACATCGTCGGCTACGGCTGCACCACCTGCATCGGCAACTCGGGCCCGCTGCCGGCGGTGGTGCGCGAAGCCCTGGCCGAAGGCGCCATCCACCCCGTCGCGGTGCTGTCCGGCAACCGCAATTTCACGGGGCGGATTCATCCCGACCTGGACCTGGGCTTTCTGATGTCGCCGCCGCTGGTCATCGCGTTCGCGCTGGCGGGCGACGCGGAACGGGACCTGAGCCGCGACCCCGTCCAGGTGACGCCCGACGGCCGCGCGGTGCATCTGGCGGACCTGTGGCCGACGGAAGCGGAGATCGATGCGGCCCTGGCCGCGGGGCAGCGCCCCGAGGACTACCGCGCGGCCTTCAAGATCGCCAGCGCGAATCCCGCCTGGCAGGCCCTGCAATCGCCTGCATCGGCGCGGTTTCCGTGGGACCCCGCCTCGACCGCGCTGCGCCGGCCGCCGTTTGCCAGCACCGAGGCGGGCAGCCAGCTTGGGCGCTACACCGCGTATCCGCTGCTGGTAGTGGGCGACGACGTCACGACCGACCATCTGTCGCCGGCCAGCGCGATCCCGCCTGACAGCCTGATCGCCGACTTCCTGGTCGAACGCGGCGACGACCGCAATGACCTGAATGTGTTCGCCTCGCGCCGCGGCAATTGGGAAGTCATGATGCGCGCCGCGTTCTACAGCAAGAGCCTGACGAATCTGCTCTGTCCGCCGGCGCCCGTGGGCCACACCCTGCATGCGCCCAGCGGCAGAATGGAACCCATCTGGGAGGCCGCCGCACATTACGCCGAGGCCTCACAGCCGGTGGTGCTGGTGGCGGGCGCGCGCTTCGGCACGGGCTCGTCGCGCGACTGGGCGGCCAAGGGCCAGCGCCTGCTCGGCATCCGTGCGGTGCTGGCCGTCAGCTTTGAACGCATCCACCGGTCCAACCTGATCGGCATGGGCATCCTGCCGCTGCGCCTGCCGGACGGCGTAACGCCCGGCACCCTGCGGCTTGAACCGGGCGACCGGATCGACATCGATGCCGATGCCGCCGCGCTGATGCCCCGCGCCGCCATCCCGGTGCGCATTCTGCGCGCACAGGGCGGGTCCGAACCGCTGATCGCCACCGCCGCAGTCGAAACGCGGCTGGAGATCCGCCTGTTGCAGTTGGGCGGCGTCATTCCCGCTATCCTGTCGGACACCCTGTCATCGGCCGTCCGCCACCCGTGAGCGCGCAAACCAATACCGTCACGAAAATCCTGGACCTGATCCGGGAAGACCGCCTGCTGGAGGGCGCGCACCTGCGCGCGCAACAGATCGCCGACCGCCTGCGGCTGTCGCGGTCGCCGGTCAACGATGCGCTGAGCATCCTGGCGCAGCACGGCGTCGTGGCGCGCAAGCCCAACCGCGGGTATTTCCTGTTGCGCGACTTCGACGCGACGGGCGACGCCCCCGCGGACATCACGCCCCCGTCGGCGGACGACATCGTCACGCAGACGTACTTCGCGCTGGCCGACGAACTGCTGCGCGGCGAATTGCCCATGCAGTGCAGCGAAGCGTTGCTGCGCACGCGCTACGCGCTTACGCAGGCGCAGACGCAGGCGCTGCTGGCCCGCATCTCGCAGGAGGGCTGGGCGCAGCGCCGGCCGGGCTACGGGTGGGAGTTCTCGTCCATGATGACCACGCCCGACAGTCTGCTGCAGTCCTACCGGCTGCGGCTGGCGCTGGAGCCGGCGGCGCTGCGCGAACCGGGCTTTCACATCGACAAATCCGTGCTGGCGCGCTGCCGCGCCGCCGAACTGCACCTGCTTGAGGGCGGCATCGCCACCGACACGGCCGATCAGTTGCACGATCGCGGCGTGCGATTCCACGAGTCGCTGGTGGAAGCCTCGGGCAATCCGTTCTTCATCGACACGATCAAACGCGTCAACCGCGTGCGCCGCCTGCTGTCGTACCGCTCGATGCAGGACCGCAGCCGCTACAAGCAGCATTGCGATCAGCACCTGGCCATCCTCGACCTGCTGGAACGCGAGCGCAACGACGAAGCGGCCGACGCGCTGGCCGCCCATCTGCGCAGCACGCTCGACAACCTGGCCCGCATCAGCGGCATCCTGACTTCGTAGGCCGCGCGGGGCGCGGCCGCTTTCAACTGGCAGAAAAGAGGCTCGCGCCATGCATGTCTACATCGGCTCCCGGACCACCCGGGAACGCAACGCCCGCGGCGAGGGCATCAGCGTGTACGACTACGCGCCCGGCGCGGGAACGCTGACGCTCAAACAGGTCGTGGGCGGGTTGCCCAACCCGTCGTATCTGTTGCCGCACCCCACCCTTGCCGTGCTCTACACCGTGCATGGCGACAGCAGCGAGGTCAGCGCCCTGCACCGCGATCCGCGCGATGGCACGCTGACGCCGTGGCATACCCAGCCCTGCGAAGGCCGCAATCCCGTGCATCTGGCGTTGGGGCCCTCTGGCCGCTACCTGATGGTGTCCAACCACCTGACGGGCACGCTGGCGGTGCTGCCGGTGGCGGCGGACGGCGCGTTGCAGGCCGTGGCGCAGACGGTGCAGCTGGCCGGCGAGCCGGGCCCGCATCGCAAGGAACAGCCGTTTTCCAAGCCGCATTTCAACGTGCTGGACCCCTCGGGCCGGTATGTCGCGGTGCCGGACAAGGGACTGGACCGCGTCTTTCTGTACCCGGCCGACGCGCGCGGCCTGGCCGCGCAGCCCGCCAGCGCCGTCGCCACGCGCGAGGGCGCGGGGCCGCGCCACGCCGTCTTTCATCCTTCCGGCCAATGGCTGTATGTCGTCAACGAACTGGACAACACCGTTACCGCGTACGCCGTGCAGGAAGGGGTCTTGCTACCCTTTCAAGTGCTGCCCACCCTGCCCGACACCTACACCGGCAACAGCCGCGCCGCCGGCATCGCGCTCGGCGCGAGTGGCCAGCATCTGTATGCGTCGAACCGGGGCGACGACAGCATCGCGGTGTTCAGCGTGGATCCGGCCAGCGGACGGTTGTCCCCCGTGCAGCACACCCCCACCCACGGCCGCACGCCGCGCTTTTTCACGCTGTCGCCCGATGGCCTGTTCCTCTTCGCGCTGAACGAGGACACCGATACGCTGCAGCGTTTTCGCGTCGATCCGGCCAGCGGCACGCTGACGCATGACGACTATGCGCTGCCCATTGGCAGCCCGGTGTGCATGGTGTTCGCTGGCCCCTAAAAGTCCATCGACGCCGACAGCATCACGGTGCGCGGCACGCCTTGCGAGATCGTGCCGTACGACGCCACGCCGGACCAGTACGCGCGGTTGAACACGTTGACCACATTGGCGCGCAGCGTGACGTCCCGGCCCTGCACCTTCAAGGCATAGCGCGCGCCCAGGTCGAACGTCGTCCACGACGGCACGGACTGCGTGTTGGCCTGGTTGATGTATTCGCGGCCGGTATAGACCATGCCGCCCGTCAAGGTCAGCCCGGTCACCCAAGGCGTGTCCCATTCGGCGCCCAGATTGACCGCGACGGTCGGCACGCCCACCGGCCGGTTGCCCTGCGTGGCCGCGCTGCTGGTGCGCGTCAGCTCGGCATCCAGCAGCGTCACGCCGCCCAGGAGGCGCAGGCCGCGCAACGGCTCGCCGGACACATTCAGCTCCAGCCCGCGGTTGCGCTGCTCGCTGTCGGCGGCATACACCCCGTTCGTGAGCTGCCCGCTGGGCTTGGTGATCTCGAAGGCGCTCAGCGTCACCATCGCGCTGTCCAGCTCCACCTTGACGCCCACTTCCTTCTGCTTGGCCTTGTAGGGCTTGAAGACCTCTCCCGAATTGATGGCGGTGGCGGGCGCCACGTCGCCCTTGCTCAGGCCTTCGATGTAGTTGGCGTAAAGCGACACGTTGTGCCAGGGCTTGATGACCAGGCCCGCCAGCGGCGTGGTCGCGCTTTCGTCGTAGCTGACGGTGCGCACGCCCGTCGTGCCATTGAAGTTGCGCGACTCGATGCGCTGGTGGCGCAGGCCCAGCGTCAGCTGCGCGCGCTCGTCCAGGATGCTGAGCGTGTCGGCCAGCGCCAGCCCGGACAGATCGGACGAGGACACCTTGGGCACGTTGGCCGGCGCGGGGATATGCTGCTCCGGACGTGTGATCGGACGGTAGATGTTGGACGTGAGCGGCGTGCCGTTTACGCTGGCCTGGCTGTTGCGGTCGCTGTACAGGCTACCCATGAAGCTGACGGCGTGGCGCACCGGCCCCGTGTCCAGTTTGGCGCGCAACCCGGCGTTGTAAGTGCTGCGGTCGACCTGGAAGCGGAAGTTGTTGGGCGTCACCACCGTGTCGCCGGCCTCGTTCACGATGGTGGGCGTCTGGTCCGACAGGCGAGAGACCGAGGTGTCCGAACCGCCCGCGTCCGCAAAGACGGTCAGCCTGTCGCTGATGTCGTACTCCACGCGCAAGAGCGCCGACTGGCCGTCGGACTTCCACCATCCCCACGGCTGCGTGGCATTGCGGCGGCCGTCCGCCGCGCGGGGCACGGCAATGCCGGGCGCGACCAGGAACGGCCGCGTCGGGGCATCGATCTTCTCGTGCTGCGTCAGCAGGTCCAGCGAGGCGCGCAGCCGTTCGCCCTGGTAATCCAGCGACAGCGCACCGATGGTCGTGCGCGAGGACATGTTGTCCAGCGGCGTATCGCCCTGCCGTTGCATGCCGTTGACCCGCACGCCCCAATCGCCTGCGTCGCCAAACCGGCGGCTCAGGTCGACCCGGGCGCCGAACTGCGAGTCGCCGACGTAATCGGCCGACACGCGCGTCAGGTCCTCGGGCAGCGCGCGTTTGGGCACCATGTTGATCACGCCGCCCACGCCGCTGTTGGGCGACATGCCGTACAGCAGCGCCGCAGGCCCTTTCAGCACTTCCACCCGTTCGATGTAGTCGGTGAAGACGTGGTAGTTGGGCGCCACGCCATAGACGCCGTCGAAGGCGATTTCGCCGAGGTTGCCTTCCCCGATTGGAAAGCCGCGGATGTAGAACGAGTCGGTCACGCCGCCGATCTGGCCGGTAAAGCGCACCGACGGCTCCACGGTCAGCGCATCGGCCAGCGTCACGGCCTGGCGGTTCGCCAGCAATTCCGACGTATAGCTGGTGACATTGAACGGCGTATCCATCACGTCGCGATTGCCCAGAAGGCCCAGACGCGCCCCGCGCGCCACCTGGCCGCCCGCAAATTCGGCGGGCAGCGCGGACGGGCTCACGCCTGCCCCGGCCACGGTCACCGCGGGCAGCACGGTGATCTCGCCGGCGGCCACCGGCAGCTTGCGCAGCGAGTACGCGCCGCCGCCCTGTTCCGACAGGGCATAGCCCGACCCCGACAGCAGTCGGGCAAACCCCTCTCGCACGGTGTACGCGCCCTGCAGGCCGTCGCTATGCTGGCCTGCCACCAGGGCGGGATCGAACGACAGCGGCACCCCCGCGGTGGCGGCAAACTGCGCCAGCACGTCGCCCAGCGGTCCGGCCGCGATGGCGTAGGACTTGCGCGCGGCGGCAGCGGCGGGCTCGGCCGCGTGCGCCGGCGCCAGCGTTCCCGTGGCCGCAATCAGCGCCAGCCCGAGGCCGGCGGCCCGGACAAGCGACGCCGCGGGCGACAAAACGGCAAGGCCGCGCGGCAGGCGGGGCGGACGGGAGAGTCGGGAAACCATCAAGCGATCCTTCGTGGGTATGGGGTGGCGCGCATGTCGCGGCGGTTCACCCGGTACACCGGACGAAGCGGAAAAAAGTGTCAGCCGATCGGCGATTAATGTGTAACGGCGGCGCGCGGCGCGACCGTGATCCACCACGGCGTCACTTGGCTCACCCGCACCGGCAGCGTCTTTTCCAGCAGGCGCAGGCTGGCGTCGATGTCGTTCAACGGGAACGCCCCCGACACTCGCAGGCCGCCCACCGCGGGATCGCAACGCAGCACGCCGTGGCGGTAGCGGCCCAGCTCGGCCACCAGATCGGCCAGCCGCCAGTTGCGCGCGGCCAGCATCCCGTCCGCCCACGATGCCGCCAGCGGATCGGCGGAGACGGGCGCGGCGGCCCCCTCGGCGGAAAAGACGGTCTGTTCGCCCGCGGCCAGCACCAACGGGTTTGCGCCTTCCCGGGCAGGCCGGACCTCGACCGCGCCCTCGTACACCGCCACGCGGACGCGGGCGCCCTCGTCGCGCACCATGAAGCGCGTTCCCAGCGCACGCAGCACGCCCTGGGTCGTCTGCACAAGGAAGGGGCGCCGCACGGGCGCGGGATCCTGCCCCGTGGTCAGCAGGATTTCTCCCGCGAGCAGCCACAGCACGCGTTGGGCAGGGGTGTAGTCGACGTCCACGGCGCTGGCCGTGTTCAGCACCAGTTGCGTGCCGTCGGCCAGCGCGATGCGGCGCTGCTCGCCCGTGACCGTGCGCAAGTCCGCGCGCCATTCGCGCCAGGGCAGTTCGCGCGCAGCCATCCAGGCCGCCGGTCCCAGCACCAGCAACCCGGCCAGCGCCCGCACGGCCTGCCGGCGCCCGGCGCGGTGCGCCTGGCGCAACGTCTGCCCGCCGATGTGCGGCGGGACCTGGCCGAAACTGCGCAACATCGTCTCGGCGCGTTGCCACGCGGCTTCGTGATCGGCGCTGCGGGCCCGCCAACGGTCCAGCGCCGCGCTGTCCGCCGCCGACAGCGTCTCGGACTGCACGCGCACCAGCCAGCCGGCCGCCTCTTTAAGGATGGCGGGGTCGATGACCGCGTTCATGTCGCATCTGCCTGGTAGGCGATCAGGCAGGCGGCGAAAGCAGCCTGCATATGGCGCTTTACGGTCGAGAGCGACACGCGAAGCTGCCGGGCGATCTCGTCATAGCCCATGCCGTCGAACTGCGACAGCAGGAAGACCTCGCGTGTACGCGACGGCAGCGAATGCAGGGCGGCGTCGATGGCGTGCAGCGTTTCCAGGATCAGTGCGCGCGCCTCCGGCGAGGGGGCTTCGGCAGGCGGCACTTGCGCCACCGCGGCCAGGTAGGCGTCTTCGACCGACCGGCGGCGCCAGTGGTCCGCCACCAGGCCCTTGGCGATGTGGGCCAGCAGCGCGCGCGGCTCGGCGCCGGTGTCTTCCCGGCGCCGCCCGGCCATCAGCCGCACGAACGTGTCGTGCGCCAGGTCGGCGGCATCGAAGGAACTGCCCAGCTTCTTGCGCAGCCATGCCGAGAGCCAGCCGTGGTGTTCGCGATAGAGCTTCGTGACGTTGTCGGCGGATGGAATTAGCGGCGCAGGCAAGGCGCACCTCGGCTTTCATGCAAATAGGAATTGTTTTTATTCTATACGAGCCGTCAGTCTACCCTGGCGCGCGCGACGGCACCGTGGGATAGAATCTGTCACTTACCCGCCACACCCACGAGCTGAGTGCCATGCCGAACGACCCTTCCATGCCTCAGTTCCTTGCCAGCGGCGGGCAAATGGGCGCCCGGGTCGCCAGCCATGACTGGTCGGCCACCCCGCTCGGCCCCCTCTCCAACTGGTCCCCCTCCCTGCGCATCGCCGTCAGCATGGTGCTGTCGTCCCGGTTTCCGGCCTGTCTGGTGTGGGGCCCGCACCTGATCTCCATCTACAACGACGCCTTCGTGCCCATCCTGGGCGCCAAGCCCGACCCATTGGGCCGCCCGTTCAGCGATATCTGGCGCGAAGCCTGGTCCCAGATCGGCCCCATCGCCGAACGCGCCTTTGCCGGCGAGGCCACCTTCATCGAGGACTATCCCGTCGAGCTCGCGCGGTACGGCCGCCTGGAGCTGGCGCACTTCACGTTCTGCTATAGCCCGGTGCGCGACGAACATGGCAAGGTCGTCGGCATGATCGACACCGTCATCGAGACCACCGCGCGGGTCGAGGCCGAAAAGGCCCAGGCCGATGCGCTGCGCCTGGCGGAAGAGACCCTGCGGCAAAGCCAGAAAATGGAAGCCATCGGCCAGATGACCGGTGGCGTCGCGCACGACTTCAACAACCTGCTGACGGGGATTTCAGGCAGCTTGGAACTGCTTTCGCAACGTCTTGCGCGCGGCCACACCGACGACCTCGACCGCCACATCGCCGTGGCAAAAAGCGGCGCCGAAAAGGCGGCCGTCCTGACGCGGCGCCTGCTGACCTTCTCGCGCACCCATCCGCTCGAGCGCACGGTGGTGGACATCAATGGCGTCATCGCCGGCATGGAAGCGTTGATCGCGCGCAGCGCCGGATCCGCCGTCACGCTGGAAATGGACTGCGCGCCCCGGTTGTGGCCCGTATGGGTCGACTCGCACCAGCTCGAGAACGCCCTCCTGAACCTGTGCCTGAACGCGCGCGACGCCCTCGACGCGTGCGGCGTCTTGCGCATCGAAACGCGCAACGTCACGCTGGACGCGCAAGCCGCAAGCGACCGTGGCCTGCAGGCCGGCGACCACGTGCTGCTGCGCGTTTCCGACACAGGCTGCGGCATGACGGCCGAAACCGTGCAACGCATGTTCGAGCCCTTCTACACCACCAAGCCGGCCGACCGCGGCACGGGCCTGGGCCTGTCGCTGGTGCACGATTTCGTCCGGCAATCGGGCGGGCATGTGCAGGTGCGCTCCCAACCGGGCCAGGGCACCGACATCGACCTGTTTTTCCCGCGCCACGGCGGCGCCGAGATCGACATGACCTCGGCCGTCGCGGCGGCAGCCCAACCGCCCCGCGTCCTGCAAGGCGGCACGGTCCTGTTGGCCGAGGACGACCCCGCGGTACGCGAAGTCACGGCCGAAGTGCTCAGGGAAATGGGCTACGACGTGATCGAGGCCACCGATGGCGCCAGCGCCCTGCGGCAACTGACCGCCCTGCCGCGGATCGATCTGCTGGTCTGCGACCTGGCGCTGCCAGGCGGCGTGAACGGCCGGCGCGTGGCGGAAACTGGCCGCGCGCTGCGGCCCGGCATGAAGGTGCTGTTCATCACCGGCTACGGCGAACGCGCCGAAGGCGCCAATGTTCCGGCCGGCGACGCGCCGGTGCTGCTCAAACCCTTCATGCTCGATGACCTGTCGAGCCAGGTGCATGCGTTGATGCGCTGACGGGGCGGCGCTCAGGGGTGCCGGCCCCGCGTCGTGCGGATCCAGAACAGGCCGGCCGCCGACAACAGCATGGCGCACAGCAGATACGCAAAGCAGATCAGCAGGCCGAAGAAATAGTAGCGGTCATAAACGCTGGCCGCCCACCATGCCGTGCCGCCATAAATGGCCATCACGATGAACGGCAGCCACAGCACAAGGATGCCTGCGCGGCGCCAGCCCGGCGTGTTCAGGCGGGGAAACCTGCCGGCCTTTGCGCGCAGCACCAGGGCCAGCGCCGACAGCGCCGGCAACAGGAAGGCCAGCACCGCCAGCACCAGCAGGCCGGCATCCAGGAACGTCGCCACGAACTCGCGCAAGATGTTCTCCCGAAGGCGCCCGGCACAGGCGCCGGTTGGGAGGTTATACACGAGCGCTACATCCGGCAGCCGCGGCCAGGCCTAGTAATCCATCGGCACGTGGCTCTGCGCGGCGCGGATCTCCTGCAGATGCCGTTCGGCCTCCTGGCGCTCGACGGCGGGGGGCAAGGCGCGCCAGCTCACCAGGTTGCCCGGTGTCTTCACGGGCATCCACCCCAATACGCTGTACAGCGAAATCGCGGTGCCGCCCGTGTCCAGCCGCGTCTCGTAATAACCCTGACGATCCGGCACGGTATCGCCGGGCGTCCAATCCAACTGAGACATCCAGGTCTCCTCCTGGTGAAGCGTGTGCGCTAGGCGCCGCCGTCTACGAAAGAGCGGCGTTCCTCCGATCGTATAGCGTCCGGACAGACTTGTCCCCGGTCAAAAAGCCGGGACAACGCGTTATTGACAGAGGGGAATCCCTAGGCCGACCGCATTTTTTTGAATTGCTAAAGCCCGAATTCAGGCGCTAGCATGCGGCAACGGATTTTTACCCGCCGGACGGACACGGGCCGCCCGCTCCCCCTGCGCCCTACGACGGCAATGCCGAAATCGATCTTCCCGCAGTACCCGAGGGATCGGCTGGCCGCTCTGGCAAGCGCCAATTCCCTGCGCGCCATCCGCGAAGGCCTGCTTTGGGCCATGCCCTGCCTGCTGGTGTCCGCGCTGTTCCTGGTGCTGTCCGTCTGCGCCCGGCTGCTGGGCCTGCCGGGCGGCATTGCCGACGCCCTGGCCGACCTGCACGGCGCGCTGTCCGCCGTCATGCCGCTCCTGGCCGGCACGGCCATCGGCTACATGCTGTCGATCCGCCACCGGCTGCCGCACCTGCCCACCGCGTTGCTGTGCCTGTGCCTCGTTGTCATCGCCGAACGCCTGCTGGCGCCCCACCCCCGCGCGGCGTCCACGCTCACCCTGTTCATCGCGATCGTGATCCCGATCGCGGCCGTGCCGCTGATGGCCTGGCTGCACCGGCGCCGCTGGACGCAGCTTGCGCCGGACGGACTTATCGGCGAGAGCGTGCGCGACTCGCTGAACATGATCGTCCCCGGCCTGCTGACCGCCGGCCTGGTGATGGCGGCGTTGTCTGCCGCACTCTCGATCCCGGCGGTGGCGCAGGTCGACATCCCGCTCAGCATGGCGTCTCTGGACAGTCCCTACCGCGCGGGCGCGATCGTCGCCGCGTTGAATTCGATGTTCTGGTTTTTCGGCATCCACGGCGCGCACGCCATGGCGCCGATCATGGACGTGCTGGACCAGGCCACGCGGCTCAACGCCACGAGCGTCGCCGCCGGCTACGAAGGGGTCTATGCGCTGAACGGCACGTTGCTGGGCGCCTTCGTCTTCATTGGCGGCTCGGGTGCGACGTTGTCGCTGGTCGTGGCGATCCTGCTGTTCTCGCGCAGCGATTCGCTGCGGGTACTGGCGCTGGCGAGCATTCCCGTGTCACTCCTGAACATCAACGAAATCCTCCTGTTCGGACTGCCGCTCATCCTGAACCCGCGGCTGTTGCTGCCTTTCGTGCTCCCGCCCGTCATCAACGTGCTGATGGCGCTGGCAGCGGTGCAACTGGGTTGGCTTGCGCCCGCCACCGTGACGCTGCCGTTGACGTCGCCCGTGCTGTTCAACGCCTATCTGGGCGCGGGCGAACAGGTGGCGGGCATCGCGTTGCAATGCGGACTGGTGGCGTTGGGCGCGTGCATCTATGCGCCCTTTCTGATCGCGCTGGAGCGGCAGCGCAAGGCCGATTCCACGGTGTATTTCAAGTCGCTGGACGCGACCTTTCCGCAACTGCAGGAAGAATCGCTGCTGTACGCGCACGACCCCGTCGCGTCCACCTACGCCACGCGCGCGCGGCGCCGCGCCGAGGTCGCACGCATCCGCGCCATCAGCGAGTACGACTTCTACCTGGAATACCAGCCGCAGGTCTCGCTGCGCACGGGCCTGTGCACCGGCTGCGAGGCGCTGCTGCGCGCCACCGGCCCCGAAGGCACGCAACAGGCGCCGCTGGAATTCCTGCGATGGCTGGCGCAGGCCGGCCTGATGGGCGAAGTGGATCTCTGGGTGGCGCGGCAAGCGGTGCGGCAATGCCTGGCTTGGCGCGCGCAGGGCTTCTCGCTGCCCATGACGATCAACGTCACGAGCGCCACGCTGACCTCGCCGGCTTACCTGGACCGGTTGATCAAGGTACTGGACCAGACGCGGGGCCAGGTCTCGGTGGAGCTGACGGAAGATGCGCTGGTCGAGGACGCGCAGGCGCTGCACACCGCCTTCGACCGGCTTCACGGCATCGGCGCCCGTGTCTACATCGACGACTTCGGCACGGGCTACTCCGCGTTGAGCTACCTGCACCAATTCCAGATCGATGCGGTCAAGATCGACCGCAGCTTCGTGATGGCGCAAAGCCATGACCGGGGCGCGCTGGTGATGAGCGGCCTCTTGCGGTTCTGCGAGGCATTGAACCTGCAGATCATTGTCGAGGGTGTGGAAACCGATGGTCAGTTGTCCGCGCTGGCGTCCAGCGCGGAGATCATCGTGCAGGGCTGGTACTACAGCAAGGCGGTGTCCGGCGAGCATGTCGTGGACTTCGCGCGCCGGCGGCAGGAAGGGCCTGCTCTGCCGGCGAACCTGCCCGAAGCAAAGGCTATTTGATGCCGATGAAAGGCAGAGCCGCGCCCGGCACCTGGGTGGACGGGAGCACGCCATCCCATTTTTCCACGGCGTTCAGGCTGACGAGGTTGGTGTTGGCGGCCAGCGCCTCGGCCTTGGCGCGGATCGAGGCCGCCTCGGCTTCGCCGCGCATGCGGATGCCGTCGGCTTCCGCGGTGAACTGCTGACGGCGCGCGTCGGCTTCGGCCTTGGCCTTGACCACCTGGATCTCGGCGGTGATCATCGCCGTTTCCTTTTGCTGGCGCGTGGTTTCGATCTGCACCTGGGCCAGCATGCGCTGTTCGATCGAATGCTCGTAGGCCTGCGAGAAACCCACTTCTTCGATCTGAACGCCCACCACCTGGACCGGCGCGCCTTCCATCGTCTTGAGGACGGCGTTGTTCACATCCAGGCCGAGCTTCTGCCGTTCCTGGATGGCGCGCACGGCCGTGTACTGGCCGAATACGTTCTTCACCGCGTCCGGCGTCTTGCGCTCGAGCACGCGCATCTGCAGATTGGCGATGGTGCCGTATTCGGAATAGAGCTCTGCGACGTGCTCGGCCGGCACGCGGTAGGTCACCGACACGCGCAGCGTGGCCGGCTGCTGGTCATAGCTATAGGCCTCGAGCTTTTCGAACACGAAAGTGTGGTCGCGCACGGACACCGTCATCACGTTGTCGATGAACGGCGTCTTGAAATCCAGGCCGGGTTCGGCCACGCGCACCAGCTTGCCGTTGCGCAGCACCACGCCGCGCTCGCCCTGATCCACCTGGAACCACGAGCCGAACGCGATGAACAGGATCAGCAGAAAGATGAGCGCGGTGCCAATGGCGAATGTCAGTTTGCGCGGCTTGACCGCGCCAATCGTCTTGACCATCTGGATATCTGTCGGCTTCATCTTCACTTCCAATCCCTGTCTGTTCTTTTGCGTTTACGGTCCGAGAGCACCGCTGCGATGCCGCGCGCGAGCAGATATGCGATGACCGCCGCCCCCACCAAGATCAGGAAATACCGCATCGAGCGTCCCCCCCGGGAAAGAAGGACGGGATTCTAGCCCGCAGCGGACGCGCTGCCGCAAGCGGGTGTCAACGTAATGTGGCGATACGTTTCCGAACGTTTCACACGCGGTGTTTTCGGCGGTTTTACGCCCCGTACCAGCGCAACCCCAACCGGGACAGCGGATCGGGATAGTCCCAGAACGCGTGGTCCAGCGTCTCCAGCTCTTCCTGCTCCGCCTCGGTCATCGCGCCGTAGATATCGTTGAGCTGCACCACCTCGGGCGACGCCTCGAAGCGGTCGATCAGCGCGCGCATGCGCGAGAGTACGTCCAGCATGTGCACGGCCCCGATCTTGCGCAGCGCCTGCAAGGCAAGCTGGCAGGTCTCGTCGCCCCAGTTGCACAGAAACTGCATGAAGCCGCCGTTATTGATGTCCGCCTCCATGCGCCACAGCGCAACCAGTTCCTGGTCGGTGGGGGACAAGCGGTCGAGCTTCCATCCGGCCGCCTGCAACGCCGCCATGGCCTGCTCGTATCGCAAGTCCCACAGCAGATCGTGCACGTTGAGCATGCCCTGCGGCACCGGCGCGGCCAGCGCGGGCCACACGACGCCGTGGCCGTCATCCACCAGTTGCCACGCCTGGCGTGCCTCGGGCGTGGCTTCATGCAGGCGGATATGCCGCCGTATCGGCTCCCTGACCTCGCGGCCGTCGGCAAGCGTCAACAGCACGTGCGTATCGGTCAACGTCAGGGCAGTGATGCGGTAATCGGGAGTCGGCATTGCAAGGGCCCGGCATGACAGGAAAGCGCAAGACCCTACCGGATCGGCGCGGCGCTGTCGAGGCGCGCCCGTTGCCGGGGCGCATCGCGCCGCATCCTGTTACGGCTCCCTGTTCACCCATCTGCTACGTTAAACAGGACCGCGCCGGGGCCCATCCGGCGCGCTTGTCGGAGATCGACCATGCCCCGCCCTTCCGAGTCCGCTCCCCTCATCGGAGTGGTCCCGCCATACATGCTGGACCGGCTTGCGCAGCACACCGATGCGCGCGTCAGCATGCCTGCCGTCAAGACGATGATCATCGATCAGCAGCAGCGCAGCCTGCGCGAGATGGCGGGACAGCCACCTCGCGCGACGCTGGCGCCGGCGCGCCAGGTGGCGCCGGCGGGCACGCCCGACCGCGCCGTGCACGACGCCGGCAACGGCACCACGCTGCCCGGCAAGCTGGTCCGCGCCGAAGGCGCACGGCCGAGCGGCGATCCCGCGGTGGACGAGGCCTACGCGCATCTGGGCTCGACCTACAAGCTTTTCTGGAATGTGTACAAGCGGCACTCCATTGACGCGCATGGCTTGCCGCTGATCGGCACGGTGCATTACGGCGAGGACTACGAAAACGCCTTCTGGAACGGCGCGCAGATGGTGTTCGGCGATGGCGACGGCGAGATCTTCAACCGCTTCACCGTCGCGGTCGACATCATCGGCCACGAGCTCACCCATGGCGTGATCGACACCGAGGCCGCCCTCCTCTACCAAGGCCAGCCCGGCGCGCTGAACGAATCGCTGTGCGACGTGTTCGGCGCGCTGGTCAAGCAGTATTCGCTGGGGCAGACGGCCCGGGAGGCGGACTGGCTGGTCGGCCAAGGTCTCTTCACGGAAAACGTGCAAGCGCGCGCGCTGCGCTCGATGGCCGAGCCGGGCACCGCGTACGACGATCCCGTGCTGGGCACGGACCCGCAGCCCGCGCACATGCGGGACTACGTCGATACGCCGCGCGACAACGGCGGCGTGCACATCAACTCGGGGATTCCGAACCGCGCGTTCTATCTGGCCGCCACGGCGCTGGACGGCAATGCGTGGAACGGCGCGGGGCACGTCTGGTACGACACGCTGTGCGACAAGCGCCTGCGCCACGATGCCGCGTTCAAGGATTTTGCGGGCCTGACGCTGCTGGTCGCCGGCGAGAAACACGGAGCGGACGTGCGCCGCGCCATCGACGAGGCCTGGAAGGCCGTGGGCGTGCTGCCATGATCGAACTGCCGCCCCTCGACCTTGCCCAGCTCGTGCGCCTTAGCCGCGAGGGCGGCCTGGCATACCTGCCCGGCCTTGCCCAGCCGCGCCGTATCGACATGGCCACCTGCCCGCCTGGCGTGCGGCAGGAGGTCTGCGACGCGATCCTGCATGCCGCCCCGAAAGCCATGCCCGGCAGCGCCGGCGCGGGCGGCGATCAGCGCTACTTCCACGTGGAAGTGGAATTCGGAGGCGCGGATACCGCGCGGGTCACTTTTGACGTGCCGGAGGCCGATGCGCCGGAAACGCTGGTGCGTCTTTGGAAGCGCCCGCCCGGCCAATCTGAATAGCGCGCCCCGCATACAGCCCGGTCACCGCCATGACGGCGCACAACGCCGCGCACACGCCCAAGGCGGCGCCCCACCCGCCCAGCTTGTCATGCAAGCCGCCCACCAGCGCGGGGCCGGTCGCGGCGAACAGGTAGCCGGCACATTGCGCCATGCCCGACAGCGCCGCGGCCTGCTGCGCATGGCTGGCGCGCAGTCCCACGAACGCCAGGCCCAGGATGATGCCCGCGCCGGTGCCCAGGCCCAGCAGCGCGATCCACAACGCGCCCCACGAGGGCGCCGCGATCAGGCCCGCGAACGCGACGCACGACGCGCCCGCCGCGCAGAACGCCGCAACCCGCTGATCCCTCAACCGGCGCAGTAGCGGCGCCATGAACAATGCGGGCGCCGCGGACGCCAGCTGCATGAATCCATGCAGCGATCCGGCGCGTTCGGCAGAGTAACCCGCGTCGCGCAAAATGGCGGGCAGCCAGCTCACCGCCACATAGAACACGAAAGAATTGATGCCCAGGAACACGGTGACCTGCCAGGCCAGCGGCGAACGCCACAGACGCACGCCGTGCGGCGCGTGGGCGGTGGTCGCGGCGGGCGGCGTGTGGCCCGCAAGCTGGGGCAGCCACAACAGCAGGCTGATCAACGGCAGCGCCAGCATGCACAGCGTCGAAAACCGCCAGCCGCCCAGGGGCAGATTGGCAAGCGGAATCGCAACGGCCGAGGCCAGTCCCGCCGCAAGACCCATCGTCAGCACGTAGGCCGACGTCAGCCCCGCCAGGCGCTGCGGGAAGTCGCGCTTCAACAGGCTGGGCAGCAGCACGTTGCCCAACGCAATGCCCGCGCCGATGATGGCCGTGCCCGCGTACAGCCCCGCCGCCGCGCCCATCGTGCGGATCACGATACCGCCAGCGACGAGCAGCATCGCCGCAAAGAGCGTGCGCTCCAGGCCAAACCGGCGCGCAAGCCCCGCGGCGAACAGCGACACCACCGCGAAGGCCAGCAGCGGCAGCGTGATGAGCATGCCGGCCGCCGCGGACGACAGGTCCAGCTCGGCGCGGATCAGGCCGATCAGCGGCGGCACGCCGGTGAACGGCGCGCGCAGGGCCATCGCAATGCAGAGAATGCCCAGGATCAGCAGCGCCGGGCGGCTGGGTGGCGTCGAAGGACGGGAAACGTGCATGGTCATTCGGGCGTCGGCAAAGGGAAACGGAAAGGCCACCAGCTTACGCGCCGCGCGCCTTACCGAATTTCGAGATAATGACAACCTTTCCCGCAATTCGGCCACATTCCCCTTTTGCAGCGCCGACGCCCATGCGCACGCCCGACACGCCGCCCGCCCCCTTCGATCCGGATTCCGCCACGCAATGGGCGTTCGCCATGCCCGTGCATGCGGCCGAGCAGGACAACGAATCGCCGACGCACCGGCATCACATGGGCCAGCTTGTCCTGGCGCTGCGCGGCGGCGTCACCTGCTCGGTGCCGCAAGGCCTGTGGATGGTGCCGCCGCAGTGCGCCGTCTGGATCCCCGGCGGCGTGCCGCACAGCAACCGAGTCACGGCCAATGGCCGCGTCTGCTTCCTGTTCGTGCCGGCCGACGCGCCGCGCCTGCCCACGGCATGCTGCACGCTGGCTATCACTCCGCTAGTGCGCGAACTGGTCGTGCACCTGGCCAACCTGGCGCCTGCCGACGCGGCGGCGCCCGCCAACCGCAGACTGGCCGACGTGCTGATGGACCAGTTGTCGCAGATGCCCACCGAGCACCTGCACCTGCCCATCTCGGATCATCCGCGCCTGCGCGAAATCGCCGGCGCGTTGAACGCGGATCCGGCGGACCGCAGCACCGTCGCACAGTGGGGCAAGCGCGTCGCCATGAGCGAACGCACGCTGGCGCGGCTGGTGCAGCAGGAGGTCGGCATGAGCTTCGGCCGCTGGCGTCAGCAGCTGCACATCATCCTGGCGCTGCAACGGCTGTCGGCGGGCGTGTCGGTGCAGCGCACGGCCGAAGACCTGGGCTACGAGTCGGTCAGCGCCTTCATCACGATGTTCAAGAAGACGCTGGGCAAGACGCCCGCGCGTTATTTCGCGGACAAGAGCGACCCGCAGGCCACGCCGCCATGAACGCGCGCGCGGGTCACGCCTGTCTGGAACCGGCCACGATGAACAGGCGCGGAAACGGCAGCAGCACGGTGCCATCGGCCAGCGCCGGATAGGCCTGCTCGATCAACGACTGATAGCGCGCCAGGAAACTGGCCTGTTCGGCGGCATCCAGCTTGTCCAGATAGGGCCGCAAGGCCGTCCCCTTGAACCACTCGACCACGGCGGCGGCGCCCGCGAGCGGATGGTGGTAGGTCGTGCACCATACGTCCAGCGTGCCGCAATGCGGCTTGAGAAGTTCGTAATACCAGGCCGCCCTGTGACGCGGCGGATGCTTGACGCCGCCAATCTTGGCCTCCCAGGGCGCCTCGCCGGCCACCTGCCTGGCCAGACGATGCGCGGGTTCTTCCAGGTTGTCGGGCGTCTGCACCGCCAGGCTACCGCCGGGGGCCAGCTTGGCCACCAGCGCGGGGTAGAGCGTCTCGTGGTCGGGCACCCATTGCAGCGCGGCGTTGGCAAGGATCACGTCATAGCGCTGCGGCGGATTCCACGTGGCGATGTCGGCCAGTTCGAACGACAGCGCCGGCAAGCGCTTGCGCGCCGCATCGATCATGTCCTGCGAGCTGTCCATGCCCGAGATCTCGGCGTCCGGATAGCGGCTGGCCAGCACTTCGGTGGAATTTCCCGGCCCGCAGCCCAGGTCCACGGCGCGCTTGACGAGCAGATTGGGCAGGGCCGCCACCAGGTCCCGCACCGGGCGGGTACGTTCGTTTTCAAAGGCGGAATACTGCTTGGCGGACCAGCTGTTCATGATCGTTCCTTGCGTGGCGATGGGGGTAGCGCCGACTGTACGCTTCGCCTTTTCCGCTGACAAATTCACAGTGGCGTCGCTTGCCATATCGGCTGCATATGGACTGCACAAAAAGGCCGCCATAAAAAAACCCGCCGGTTGTCGCCGGCGGGCGGTTGGAAGGCGGGACGCCAGGGTTACTGCGGCTTCAGTTCATCCGAGCGGGTTTTCCACAGCGAGAACAGCACGCCGCCAAGGATCAGGCTGAAGGTCACGCCCAGCGAAATCGCGGGAGGCACCTTGCCGATGAAACCGACCAGGAAGATCTTCGTGCCGATGAACACCAGGACCAGAGCCAGCGCGTACTTCAGGTAATGGAAGCGGTGGATCATCGCCGCCAGGGCAAAGTACAGCGCACGCAGGCCCAGGATCGCGAAGATGTTGCTCGTGTACACGATGAACGGGTCGGTCGTGATGGCGAAGATCGCGGGCACCGAGTCCACGGCAAACACCAGGTCGACAAACTCGATCAGCACCAGCGCCAGCAGCAGCGGCGTCGCATAACGCACCTTCTTGGACGTGGCCGGATCGACCTCGGTCACCATGAACGCGTTGCCGCGCAGGTCGTCCGTGACACGCATGTGACGCTTCAGGAACTTCAGGATCGGATTCGTGGCGATGTCAGGCGTCTGGTCCGCGATCATCCACATCTTGATGCCCGTGAACACCAGGAACGCGCCGAACAGATACAGCAGCCAGCCGAAGTTGCTGACCAGGGCGGCGCCCAGGCCGATCATGGTGGCACGCAGCACGATCACGCCCAGGATGCCCCAGAACAGCACCCGGTGCTGGTACTGGCGCGGGATCGCAAAGAAGCTGAAGATAAGCGCGATCACGAACACGTTGTCCATGGACAGCGATTTTTCGATCATGAAGCCCGTGTAGTAGGCCATGCCGCTTTCCGCGCCCATGTTCCACCAGACCCAGCCGCCGAACAGCACGGCCGCGGTGATGTAGCCGGCAGACAGCAACAGGCTTTCGCGCACGCCGATCTCGCGGTCTTCCTTGTGCAGCACGCCCAGGTCAAAGGCCAGGAGGCTGACGACGATACCGACGAAGAGCAGCCAGCTCCACGCCGGCGTGCCGAGAAAATCGGCGTTGAAGAAGGTAATCAGAGTGTCCATGGTTGACCCCGCTAGATTCGAAGGTGCCCATGATCCCGCTGTGCCTGGAATGGAGAAATCAGCCTGAAAGTGAGTTAAGGTTCGAAAAAACCGAAGTGAGCCGACACCCATGCTGAACTACCGCCACCTGTATTACTTCTGGATGGTTGCCAAGGAGGGCGGGTTTTCCCGCGCCGCCGAGCGCCTGGACATGGCCATCCAGACGATCAGCGCCCAGGTCCGGGAACTTGAAAAAAACCTGGGCCATCAGTTGCTAAAGCCAGCCGGGCGCGGCGTGGCGCTGACCGATGCCGGCCAGGCGGCGTTCGCCCGCGCCGAGGAAATCTTCCAGATCGGGCAAGTGCTGCCGCAGGAGGTGCGCGCGGCCGCCACCAAGCCCGTCGTGCGGCTGTCGGTGGGCCTGTCGGACGGCATTTCCAAGCTGGCGGCCCACGCCTTGCTGGGCCCCGTGCTGCATACGCCCGATCTGCACCTGACCTGCCATGAAGGCGAAGTGGAGGAGCTGCTGGGCGAGCTGGCGCGGCATCACCTGGATCTGGTGCTGGCCGGCCAGGGCGCCCCCGCCAACCCCAACCTGCGGCTGACCAGCGACCGCCTGGTGTCCTCGCCCGTGGACTGGTACGGCCCCGCCAAGCTGGTGCGCAAGTCGGACACGCTGGATTTTCCACGCTGCCTGGAGCGGCTGCCGGTGCTGCTGCCCACGGGTCACTCGGTGCTGCGACAGACGCTGGACCGCTGGTTTGCCGAACAGAACGTGTATCCGAACGTGGTGGGCGAATTCGAGGACAGCGCGCTCATGTCGGTATTCGCGGCCCGGGGCCTGGGGGTGTTTCCGCTGAGCCGCCTGGGCGGGGACGACGTCGCGCTGTTGCGCGGTCTGCGGCCGCTGGCGCGCTGCGAGGACGTGCACGAGGAAATCCACGCCATCCGCAACCGCCGCGGCCAGCACCATCCCCTGGTCCGCGAGATTCTTTCCCAGGCCAAAACTTCGGTTTTATCTTAATGTTTGTCACATCCACTCTGGTTTTTCGGAAATAGAATCGCCGCTATCGTGGCGGTTCTTTTTGAGTCATCGGAGTACCACATCAATGAAGAAAATCATCTGGCTCGCTTTTGCCGTCCTCGCGGCGCTCTGGACCGGGCTGGTGGCGCTGACCCTGCAACTGACCGACTGGGTGCTGGCCACCATTGCCACGACGCAGGTGCCCGGCTCCGCCGTCGACACCTCGCAATGGGTTGCGCCGGCCTGGGCGGCCCCCTGGGTGGATCCGGCATGGCTGGAATCGCTGCAGGGCGGCCTGGTCTGGGCCGCGCATGGTCTTAACCAGGTGCTGCCCTTCGCAGGCAGCCTCGGCACGCTGATCTCCGTGCTCGGCTGGATCTTCTGGGGCTTCATCATGGCCGGCCTGCTGGTGGTTGCCCTGATCCTGCACTGGCTGGCTGGCAAGCGCGAGCAGCAGGCCCCGGGGCGGCAAGTGGTGTAAAAAGGGGGGCAGGCAACGCGCCGCCCGGTACGCTGCCCTTACCCGGAGCGTGCCGTGCTGTCTCGATCTACCCGCTGCCTGACCCTGCCGTTTTCGGCGCTGCTGGCCTGCGCCGGCGCGGCGTCCGCCCAGGCAGCGTCTCCCCACGGCGTGGCAGTCTGCACCGTGACGGGAACATCGGGGCAATATAGCGTGCGAGTGCGCAACACCAGCGACAAGACGCTCTCGCACGCCGACGTCGTGGGCGTGCACCTGGATGCCGCCGGCCAGGGCGGCGCGCAGGTCACCGTCAACCTGCAGGACGTGCCGCCCGGCAAATACAAGACCGCCGTGCTGGCGCGCCCTGGCGAGTCCGCGGCGTTGGTCAGCATCGCCACCTACCAGACCATCGACGGCGTCGACACCCCCCAACAGGAACTCTACGCAGGCAAGGTCGCCCATGTCGCGCATGGCTCGGCCCTGCAATACACGTTGGCGCCGCTGGCCTTGCGCGGCTGGACGGTGGCCTATGGCACGGCGCAGAGTCCCAAGCTGGAACCCGGCAGCGCCGTGCTGCTGATCTATCCCGCCCGCACGGGCAAGAAACGCGACGTCACGCGACCCGACGCCGGGCGCGCGCCGGCGGACGTGGTGCCGCTTGCGCCCTGCCCCGCCGTTCGCGGGAACTGACCGCGGTCCTTGACCGCGATCACGTGCCGCTCAAGAGGTCGCGCTCGTTCAGGAGCGCATAGACGATCTCGGGCCGGTTGTCGAAACCGCGCCGAATCGCGGCGGGCAGCGACGCCCGCGTCTTGCGGCACAGGCCGGGCAATTCTTCCAATTGAATCGAGATGCCGCGCGAGGTCCGCACCTCGTTTTCGCTGGGCGTGATGTGGATGACGATGCCAAGCTGGGCCTGGATGCGCCCCTGCATGGCCCGCAGGTCGTCCAGGCTGGTGATGTTTTCCAGCCGCGCGACCAGGCGCTTTTCTTCTTCCCGGGTCAGCCGCAGCACGCGCAGGTCAGACGCCGGATTGGCCAGCAACCGGTCCCTGTCGCACACACAGGCGCCGGGAGGACATTCTTGGCGGATGGGAAACGGCAGGTTCATGGGGACGGTGCGCCAGCCACGACGGCGCGGGGCGTTGCCAATCTGGGCATTCTAACCAGGATGAACGAGCTCCTGCTGGCGCGCACTGCGCGTTTACCCCGCTAGCGCGGGCCGCAGACTTCCCGGCCAGGCAGCCGTAATCGTTCAACCCCCGGCATCGTCTGGCGCGCCTTTTGCCGTAAGCTCTGCCCTCGCCCTGAACTCGCCCTTCGCCATGACATTTTCACCCCGCCGAATCGTGACCCGCGCCCTGATCGTTCTGGCGGCGATCGTGCTGGTGGCGGCCGTGGCGCTTGCGGCGACGGGCCTGCTGACCGGCGCCCGCGACGCCGACGTGGCCGTCGTGCTGGGCAACACCGTTCAACCCGGCGGACAACCCTCTGCGCGTCTGGCCGCGCGGCTGGACCGCGCCTACGACTGCTATGCCGCGTCGCAATGCCGCATTCTGTTCGTCAGCGGCGGCGTGGATCCGGCCGGCACGGACGAAGCCGCCGCCATGCGCGACTACCTGCTGGGGCGCGGCGTGCCCGCGGACCAAATCGTCGTCGACAGTGCGGGGGTGGACACGTGGGCCACCGCCCGTCACGCCAGCGCCTACATGCGCGAACACGGCTACACACGGGCCCTGGCCGTGACGCAATATTTCCATGTGCCGCGCACGATGCTCGCGCTCAAGCGCCAGGGCGTGGCCGAGGTCGGCGGCGCCTATCCGGCATTTTTCGAAATGCGCGACCTCTATTCCGTTTTCCGTGAACTGCCCGCCGTGGCGCTGTATATTTTCCGGCCGCTCTAAGGGCGAACCATCAGGGCGCATCCGCCCGCCTGATCCATCCAGGACTTCCCATCGTGCTGATCTTTCACAACCCCGTTCACAACAAACACAGCGGCCGCCACGAAATGTTCCGCGGCAAACTGGTGCCCTGCCATGAAACGCCGGCAAGGCTGGCGTTCGTACTGGACGCGCTGCGCCAGCGCGGCATCGGCGAACTGCGCGTGCCCGGCAGCCCGGACATGGATCTCATCAAACGGGTGCACACGCCGCGTTATGTGGACTTTCTGGCAAACGCCTGGAACGAATGGGTTGCGCTGGATCCGGCCAATGCCGGCATCGATGTGCTGCCGTCGATCTGGCCGGTGCGCGGATTTCGCCACGACATCGAGCCCACCAATTTCGCGGCGCGCGTGGGCCTGTTCTCGTTCGATAGCGGCTGTCCGCTGACCGCCGGCACGTGGGAAGCGGCCACGGCAGGCGCCGCCTGCGCCATCGACGCCGCGCGCGCCGTATCCCAGGGCCAGGGCCTGCGCGCCGCAATGGCGTTGACCCGGCCGCCCGGCCATCACGCCGGACCGGACTTCTTTGGCGGCTATTGCTTCCTGAACAACGCGGCCCTGGCGGCGCAGGCGCTGCGCGACGCGGGGGCACAACGCGTCGCGGTGCTGGACGTGGATTATCACCATGGCAACGGCACACAAAGCATCTTCTACAACCGTGGCGACGTGTTCACCGTGTCGGTCCATGGCGACCCGACCACCGAGTATCCGTTCTATCTGGGCTATGCCGACGAGCGCGGCGAAGGCGCGGGCCAGGGCTGCAACCTGAACCTGCCGCTGCCCGCCGGCAGCGACTTTGCGGCCTGGACGGCCGCCTTGCAGCAGGGGATAGCCGCCGTGCGCGCGTTCAAGGCCGACGCGCTGGTCGTCGCGCTGGGCGTGGACACCTACGAAGGCGATCCGATTTCGAAGTTCAAATTGAAGAGCGCCGACTATCTGCAGGTCGGTCAGATGCTGGCTGGGCTTGGGCTGCCCGTGGTGTTCACGATGGAGGGCGGCTATGCTGTCGCGGACGTGGGCATCAACGTGGCGAATGTGCTTCAAGGGTATCTGGGCTGAACCTTCTGGAAGGTCTGAAAGGTGTCTGACACCCTATGCACACCGCGGCAAACCCGAGACCGTCTCCCCAGAGTGTCAGACACCGCCGCAAAACCGCGGCACCCATTCAATCGCGCGTCTCAAGCACCTTGTTGATCCGCAGCGCCAGCAGCGTGCACGCCACACCCGACAGCAGGTACACGCTGACCGCCACCAGCCCGAATCGCGCGGACAGGCCCAGTGCCACCACCGGCGCGAAGGCCGCCCCGACCAGCCATGCCATGTCGGACGTCAGCGCCGCGCCGGTATAGCGGAACCGGCGCGTGAAGTTGGCGGTGACCGTGCCCGACGCCTGCCCGTAGGACAGGCCCAGCAGCGCGAAGCCGATCAGGATGAACGCATCCTGCGCCTTCGGCCCGCCGCCCAGCAGCCAGGGCGACACCACCGCAAACACGCCGATCAGCATGGCCAGCAGCCCCAGCGTCGTGCGCCGGCCGATGCGGTCGGCCAGCCAGCCGGAGGCGATCGTGCCCAGGATGCCGATCACCGATCCAATGATCTGCACGATCAGCACATCCGAAATCTGTTGCGTGCCGCTGACAGCGATCCACGACAGCGGAAAAACGGTGACGAGGTGAAACAGCGCATAGCTCGCCAGCGCGGCGAAGGCGCCGATGAAGAGGTTGTAGCCTTGCTGGCTGACGATCTCGCGGATGCTGATAGGTTCGAGTTCGCCTTCTTCAAGCAGCTGCGTGTATTCCTCGGTCACGACCAGCCGCAGCCGCGCAAAGAGCGCCACCACGTTGATGGCAAACGCCACGAAGAACGGATAGCGCCAGCCCCACTCCAGAAAGTCCGACTGCGTGAGCGTCACGTGCAGATAAAGAAAAAGCGCGCTGGCCACCATGAACCCGACCGGCGCGCCCAGCTGTCCCATCATCGAATACCAGCCGCGGCGATTGGGCGGCGCATTCAGCGCCAGCAGCGATGGCAGGCCGTCCCACGATCCGCCGAACGCCAGCCCCTGCAGGCAGCGGAACACGGCAAGCAAGGTGATCGCATGCACGCCGATGGATTCATAGCCCGGCAGAAACGCCATGCCCACGGTCGCGGTGCCCAATACGAACAAGGCAACGGTCAGCTTGGTGGCGCGGCCCCATCGGCGCTGAATCGCCATCGACACGGCCGTGCCGATGGGACGCATGATGAAGGCAAAGGAGAAGATGACGAAGGCCCAGAGCGTGCCTTCCAGCGGGGCTTCGAAGGGAAAGAACACCTTCGGAAAAACCAGAACGCAGGCGATGCCGAATACGAAGAAGTCGAAGTATTCCGAGGCGCGTCCCACGACCACGCCCACGGCGATCTCACCAGGCGCCACCTTGGCGTGGCTGGTCCCGCCGCTGATCGCCCCAGGTCCGGAAACGGGAGAGGGATGACCAGGATATTGCGTGGTGGTCGACATGGATTCGCTCGCAAAAAAAGGATCTGAATACGCCTTGTCTACGATCTTGCAACACACCTGCATGACAGTACGCGCATCATGCCGCACCCCGCAAGCCTTACGGCCCAGGACGGCTCCGCATGCGCGGCCGTGCATACTTTTGCTCTTTTTACCCTAGATTTTTCGCGGCTTCCAGCGTAGTGTTTCGTTTACTTCGCACGGTTACGTTTCGGGGTATGACTATGTCGTCCTTCGCAAGGCTTCGCGGATTGATCCTGTTTGCCGCCCTGCCGCTGCTCGCCGGGTGCAATGCGGTCTTGCTCTCGCCGTCGGGCGACGTGGCCGTGCAGCAACGCAACCTGATTATCATCTCCACCGGCCTGATGCTCATCATCATCGTGCCGGTGATCATCCTGACCTTGCTGTTCGCATGGCGCTATCGCGCCAGCAACAAGGACGCCGCCTACGATCCCGACTGGAACCACTCCACCATGCTGGAGCTTCTGATCTGGGCCGCGCCGCTGCTCATCATCATCGCGCTCGGCGCACTCACGTGGGTCAGCACCCACCAGCTCGATCCCTACCGACCGCTGGCGCGCCTGTCCGAAGGCCGCGAGGTGCCGCCCAACACCAAGCCGCTGGTGGTCGAAGTGGTGGCGCTGGACTGGAAGTGGCTGTTCCTCTATCCCGAGCAAGGCGTGGCGGCAGTGAACGAAATGGCCGCGCCGGTCGATCGTCCCATCCAGTTCAAGATCACCTCGTCATCGGTGATGAATTCATTCTTCGTGCCCGCGTTGGCCGGCCAGATCTACGCGATGCCCGGCATGCAGACCACGCTGCACGCCGTCATCAATCACCCCGGCGAATACGAGGGCCTGTCCGCCAACTACAGCGGCTCGGGGTTTTCCGGCATGCGCTTTCGCTTCCATGGCCTGGACCAGAAAGGCTTTGACGACTGGGTCGGGCAGGCGCGCAAGTCGCAAGCCACGCTGGACCGCGCGGCGTACCTGAAACTTGAACAACCCAGCGAGCGCAACCCGGTGCAGCGTTACGCCACCGTTGCGCCGGGCCTGTTCGACGCCATCGTGAACCGATGCGTCGAGCCCAACCGCATGTGCATGCGCGACGCGATGGCGATCGACTCGCAAGGCGGCGCCGGCATTCCGGGCGCGCATAACCTGACCACCCTGGATCCCCAGACGCGCGAGCGCCTGGGGCTCACGGACACGCCGCCGCGCAAGTACGTGGGCGCCATGTGCACGGCCACCGAAGGATTGCTGCTGTAGCGCGGCAGGTTTTTCAGCTCGGCACGTGCGCCATGTAAACGCGGTCTTTTTGCTGGAATCGAGATGCCTGATCAACCTGACCTCACCAAGCTGATCTTCGGCCGTCTGACCTGGGACGCCATTCCTTACCACGAGCCCATCCTGCTGGTCACGTTCTTCGTGGTGGCGATCGTCGGCATCGTCGTGCTGGGCTCCGTCACTTACTACAAGAAGTGGGGCTACCTGTGGCACGAATGGTTCACCAGCATCGACCACAAGAAGATCGGCATCATGTACGTGATCCTGGGCATCGTGATGCTGCTGCGGGGCTTTGCCGACGCCATCATGATGCGGGCGCAACAGGCCGTGGCCTTTGGCGATTCCACCGGCTACCTGCCGCCGCACCATTACGACCAGATCTTCACGGCGCACGGCGTCATCATGATCTTCTTCGTGGCGATGCCGCTGGTCACGGGGTTGATGAACTACATCGTGCCGCTGCAGATCGGTGCGCGCGACGTCGCGTTTCCGTTCCTGAACAACTTCAGCTTCTGGATGACCGCCGGCGGCGTGATCCTGGTGATGATGTCGCTGTTCGTCGGGGAATTTGCCCGCACCGGCTGGCTGGCGTATCCGCCGTTATCGGGGATACTGCACAGTCCGGACGTAGGCGTGGACTATTACATATGGGCCTTGCAGATAGCGGGCGTGGGCACATTGCTATCCGGGGTGAACTTGCTGGTCACCATCGTGAAGATGCGCGCGCCCGGCATGAAGATGATGCGCATGCCCATCTTCACGTGGACGGCGCTGTGCACCAACGTGCTGATCGTGGCGGCCTTTCCGGTGCTGACGGCGGTGCTGGCCCTGCTGTCGATGGACCGCTATGTCGGCACCAATTTCTTCACCGCGGACTTTGGCGGCAACGCCATGATGTACGTGAACCTGATCTGGATCTGGGGCCACCCCGAGGTCTACATCCTGATCCTGCCGGCGTTCGGCATCTTCTCCGAGGTGGTGTCCACCTATTGCCGCAAACGCCTCTTCGGCTATGCGTCCATGGTGTACGCCACGGTAGTGATCACCGTGCTGTCGTACCTGGTGTGGCTGCACCACTTCTTCACCATGGGGTCCGGCGCCAGCGTGAACTCGTTCTTCGGGATCACGACAATGATCATCTCGATCCCGACCGGCGCCAAGATCTTCAACTGGCTGTTCACCATGTATCGCGGGCGCATCCGCTTCGAAGTGCCGATGCTGTGGACGCTCGGGTTCATGGTCACGTTCGTGATCGGCGGCATGACGGGCGTGCTGCTGGCCGTGCCGCCCGCCGACTTTGCGCTGCACAACAGCCTGTTCCTGATTGCGCACTTTCACAACGTGATCATCGGCGGCGTGCTGTTCGGACTGATGGCCGGCATCACCTATTGGTTTCCCAAGGCGTTCGGCTACAAGCTTGATCCGTTCTGGGGCAAGTGTTCGTTCTGGTTCTGGCTGGTGGGCTTTTACGTGGCCTTCATGCCGCTTTACGTGCTGGGCCTGATGGGCGTGACGCGCCGCGTGAACCACTTCGAGGACATGTCGCTGCAGATCTGGTTCCAGATCGCGGCCTTTGGCGCGCTGCTGATCGCGTGCGGCATCGCCAGCTTCATCATCCAGCTCGTGGTCAGCTACCGCCGCCGCGACCAGTTGCGCGACACCACCGGCGATCCGTGGGATGGCCGCACGCTCGAATGGTCCACGTCGTCGCCCCCGCCCGTGTACAACTTTGCGTTCACGCCGCGGGTGCATGACCTGGACGCCTGGTGGCAGATGAAGCAGCACGGCTACCAGCGTCCGCAGCAGGGCTTCATTCCGATTCACATGCCGAAGAACACGTGGGCGGGCATCGTGCTGGCCGGGATCAGCGTGGTGCTGGGCTTTGCGCTGATCTGGCACATGTGGCCGCTGGTGGTGCTGGCGTTTGCCGCGCTGATCCTGGTGTCGATCATCCATACCTTCAACTACAAGCGCGACTACTACGTGCCGGCCGAACAGGTCGTCGCCACGGAAGACGCCCGCACAAGGCTGCTAGCGCAACATGTCTGATACCCTCGCCCACCCCATGCCCGGCGGCGCCGCGCCGGCTCAGGAACCGGTCTTCTACGTTCCTGGCGAACACCATCCCAAGAACGGCACGCTGCTCGGGTTCTGGATCTACCTGATGAGCGACTGCCTCATCTTCGCGTGCCTGTTCGCGGTCTACGGCGTGCTGGGCCGCAGCTTCGCGGCCGGGCCGTCCGGCGCGGACCTGTTCGACCTGCCGCTGGTGGCGGTGAACACGACGCTGCTGCTGCTGTCCTCGATCACGTATGGCTTTGCCATGCTGGAGATGCGGCGCAACCGCATCGGCGCCACGCAATTGTGGCTGGCGGTTACCGGCATCCTGGGCCTGGGCTTTCTGTCGCTAGAAATCTACGAATTCTGGCACCTCATCCACCAGGGTGCGGGCCCGCAGCGCAGCGCCTTCCTGTCGGCCTTCTTTACGCTGGTCGGCACGCACGGGCTGCACGTCACCTTCGGGATCGTCTGGCTGGTGACGATGATGCTGCAGGTCCGCCTGCACGGCCTGATCCCGGAAAACCGCCGCCGCCTGATGTGCCTGTCGATGTTCTGGCACTTCCTGGACCTGATCTGGGTGGGCGTGTTCACCTTTGTGTACCTGATGGGAGTGCTGCCATGACGTCGCACATGGATAACCTGGCCGACACCGGCCACGGCGGCCATCATGGCCACGATCATCACGATGGCCACCATGACGATGACGACGCCGCCGCCCACGGCACCTTCAAGAGCTACATGACCGGCTTCGTGCTGGCGGCCATCCTGACGGCGATCCCGTTCTGGCTGGTGATGGACCGGGTCATCGACAGCTCGCGCGTCACGGGCCTGGTGATCCTGGCGTTCGCCGTCGTGCAGATCGTGGTGCACATCGTCTACTTCCTGCACATGGACACCAAGTCCGAAAGCGGCTGGAACATGTTGGCGTTAATATTCACGCTGGTGCTGGTCGTGATCACGCTCAGCGGATCCATCTGGATCATGTATCACTTGAACTCCAACATGATGCCCATGTCCCCGCATGACATGCGCAAGATGCCCTGATGGCAGCAGTCAAAGACATTTCTTCACGCGACACCTCCCGACATCCGCGCAGCAAGGCAACCCTGGTCATCCTGGGGTTGCTGGCGGTCGCCCTCTTTGCCGGGCTTTGCGCCCTGGGCACCTGGCAGGTGCACCGGCTGGCCTGGAAGCGCGCCTTGATCGCGCAGGTGGATCAGCGGGCCCACGCGCCCGCCACGCCCGCCCCCGGCAAAAGCGAATGGGCGCAATTGACCCAGGACAACGCGGAATACCGCCACGTCACCGCCGCCGGCACGTACCACTTCGACAAGCAGACGCTGGTGCAGGCCGCGACCGAACTGGGCAGCGGCTATTGGGTCATGACGCCGCTGCAATTGGCGGACGGCGGCACCGTGCTGGTCAACCGCGGCTTCGTGCTGCCGGCTTGGCGCAAGGACCCGGCCAATGCCGCCCAGCCCGCCGCCCCGGGCCAGGTGACGGGCCTGCTGCGCATGGGCGAGCCGGCCAGCGGCTTTCTGCGCAACAACGACCCGGCCGCGAACCTCTGGTATTCGCGCGATCTGCCCGGCATCGCGGCGGCGCGCGGGTTGACCGACGTGGCGCCCTACTTCATCGATGCGGATGCGGCGTCCAGCCCCGGCAAGGATCCCGCGCGGGAACCGGTGGGCGGCCTGACGATGCTCAACTTTCCGAACAACCATCTGACGTACGCCATCACCTGGTATGCGCTGGCGCTGATGGTGATCGTGGGCGTGGTGATCTTCGTGCGCGAGGAAAAGCGCGCGCGCCGGCAGGCCTGAACCTCATGCGGTAAAAATAACGGCGCCCTTTCGGGCGCCGTTTCGCTTGGGCGGCCGGCTCACGCCGGCGGCATCAGCAGGCCGGCCAGCGAATGCTGCCCGGATCGGGGCACACCCACGATCCCTGCAGCCGCGCCCGGATCTGGGCCAAGCTTTGTTCGACCAGCAGCTCGCCGTCGCGGAACACCGGCACCAGCGCCCCGCCCGCCGCCTGCTCGGGCGTCTGCTGATCGTGCAGCACGTAGCCGCTTGGCGTCTCTTCCACGCGCAGCAGTCCCTTGGCGGACTTCTTCACGCCGGAGTCGGTGACCGGGTCCTTGACCAGTTCCTGCGGTTCGCCGTTGACTTCGGCGTATGTGGCCTTCAGCGCCCAGCCGAAGGTGTCGCGCGTCAGGTACTGATAGGTGTATGACCCGATGCCCAGCACCACGTTGCCCGAGGCAAAGCCCTTGCGCTCCAGCCGCACCAGGATGTCGCGCGCCCGGGTCAACGTGATGGAGTCGCCGTAGATCAGGCCGACGTGCGGATCCAGAAGCTTGTAGCCGCGCTCGGTCTCTACCCCGCCAAAGGTGTCCCACAGGCATTGCACGGCGCCCTTCACGTCGGCGGCGCGCAGGGCTTGCCGCGCGCTGGCGTCTTCACCCAGCAGCCAGTAGTTGCCGGTGGCCGCATCGCGCACGGCCTCAAAGCCGGCGGCTTGCGCCGCTTGCAGGGCAGCGCGGTCGTCTACGCCCGGCACATCGGTGCAGAAGTAGCCAGTCAGGATCTTCACGGGATCGCCCGAGTCCGGGCGGAACACGACCTTGGCGTTGCCCAGCGCATCCGGCTCGCGGCTCATGATCTCGGACTTGAGCGCCGCCGCAAAATCCGTGACCACCTGCCAGAAGTCCCAGGTGTCCGACACCACGGACACGATGCCCGCCGGATAGACCTGCTTGACCAGGCGGCGGATGGTTTCGATCTCGCCTTCCTTGCTGCCCAGGCACATCACGGAGTGTTCGGTCGCCGGCACCGAGCCGCCGATGAGTTCCCGATCCGAATCCGCGAGGTAGAGGTCTTCGAGGTAATCGATGGCCGGGATCGTGTCGGTGCCGGTGAAGGACAACAGGTGGCCCGCGCCGCACTTGCGCGCGTCGTACAGGCCGGCCATGCCGCGCATCGAGAAGTCGTGGCCCTGCCAGTCCACGAACGCCATCGGGCTGCCGGTCAGCTGCGCGAAGTAGGTCAGCAGCTTGCGGTATTCGAAGGCGATGGTGGCGACCGTGGACGGCTTCCAGGATTCGCAGCTGAACAGGGTTTCGATGTAGGTCACCAGCCAGGCGAATTCCGGCTGGGTGTTGATGAAGGTGACGGGCGGCACGCGGATGTCGACGCGGGCGCCTTCGGGCACCGAGCGGATTTCCAGCGGCAGGTAGCCCAGGTCGTGCAGCGCCTGCAGGTGGTCGACCGTGACCGCGCCCTTGCCCAGCGCGTTGTCCACGCGGCGCTGGTACTGGCGCACCGCCGTCGCGGCCGGCTTGCCGAAGAACTCGCGGTTGAAAAGACCGATCAGGATTTCCTTGATGAAGCCCTGCAGGCCGAACCAGACGATCTTCTCGTCGAACAGTTCGGGCAGCACCGGCGCCAGGCGCGCGGAACGCGGCGTGAAGTTGGCAAGGATCTTGTTGGTGCCCTTGGGGTACTGGAACGGGTGGCCGGTCTTGTAGAAATCCGCCTGCAGAAAGGGATTCAGGCCGTTCTTGAGCGCGGGGGCCAGGGTGTCGGGGGCATTCATGGCGTTTTCCTTCTTGGCTACTTAGTTGACCAGGACGGCTGCGGCGGCGCCCGGCACAGGGGCGTCTTCGGTGCGAGTCCAGTCGTAGGCGGTGAAAATCTCGGCGTAGTTGGCCTTCAGTTCGGTCAGACCCTTGCTGAAGATGCCGTGCGTGACATACAGGTAGAGCGGCTGGCGGGTCTTGCCGCGCAGGGCGGCGGCCAGTTCCAGGAACGTGCGTCCGCCGTCGCAGATGTCGTCGACCACCAGCACCGGCTGGGCCGGGATATCGTCGGGCACGCGGGTTTCAGTAATGCGGCCGGTCTGCGGATCGCGGACCTTTTCCGCGTAGCGCACATCCGCCACGCCCAGCGCCTTGGCCAGCGCCTGCACCCGCTTGCGGGCGCCGGCGTCCGGCGCCATCAGCGTGACACCCTGCGCAAAGGCCGGGGCGGCCAGCGCCTTTTTCAGGAAGGCGGCGGCATCGACGATCCGAACCCGCGCGAGCAGCGCGGGCGTGACGTCGCTGTGGGGTTCGACGATGGTGACGGTGGCGTACTGCTGGTCGTTGATCAGCTTGCAGAACACCGCGGCGCCCAGCGCCTCGCCCGGATTGCACACGCGGTCCTGGCGGGCGTACGGCACGTAGGGCATGTCCAGGTGCACCGGCACGGCGGGGTTCAGGCGGCGCAGGGCATCGGTCAACAGCAACAACTGCATCACGTCGTCGGCCGACTTCAACAAGGCATGGATGCGAAATTCGCGGGCGGCGTCCGCCTGCTCGCGCAACCCTGCCGGAATGGTGACCTGCATTTCGCCGCCCGGAAACCGGAACGCTGCCGGCGTATCGGTCAGGCGTTGTCCTTCAATGACCGCAGTGATGGTGAACATGATCGTCCCTTAGTGGCATTTCAAAACTAAGTGACGCCAGTATAAGCCTACTTATTGTCGTTGTGCAACTATCTTTGCATTTGATTGGACGCGCTCACGCCTCATCCGACGCTGCGGTCGAAAAACGTGAAATCCTTCAGCCGGTACAGGCGCGCCGGCCGCTGCGCGCCGCCGACCTGTTCGTCGGTGGCCTCCAGCGCGCCCCACGCTTCCATCTTGCGGCGGAAATTGGACTTCTCGAGCCGGGTCTGCAGGATCGCCTCGTAGGTGTGCTGCAGCTGCGTCAGCGTGAAGCGCTCGGGCAAAAGAAAGAACGGCAGCGTGGAATAGGTGGACTTGCTGCGCAGGCGATCCACGGCCGCCCGGACGATGGCGGCGTGATCGAACGCCAGCGGCGGCAGCGCGTCGACGCTGACAAAGCGGAACTCGGCGCGCGTGGCGGCGGCCAGTTCGGCGGCGGGCACCAGGGCCACGTAGGCCACCGACAGCGACCACTGCCGGGGGTCGCGATCCATGCCCGAAAACACCTGCAGCTGCTCAAGGTAGCGCGGCTCGAAACCGGTCTTTTCCCGCAACACGCGCCGGATGCTGTCTTCGGTGGACGCGTCCTCGTCGGCGTGCACCACGCCGCCAGGCAGCGCCATCGCGCCCTGGAAGGGCTCGCGGTCGCGCTGGTGCAGCGCGACTTCCAGGCCGGATTCGCGCAGGGTGAGAAGGACGGCGTCGACGGTGACGAGCGGCTGGGGAAATTCCAAGACGAGGGTTCCAAGATTCGGGTTTTGGGCAAGATGCCACTATGACGGATCCAGGTCAATCCGGCCCCGATCCGCCTGCGCAGGTTTCGGGCGCGTGCGCCACTAGAACAACTTCGAATTTTGGCAAAAATTGACGGCGGATAACGACAATTAACGCATTGTTCTACACTATGCCCCGAGGAACACCGCCGGGTTGATGCTTGGCGCCGTGTTCCTTTTGCTTTTTCTTCAACTGCAACACAGGAGTTTTCCGGATGAAAAAGACGCTGCTCGCCGCGGCAATGCTGGCCTCTTTCGCAGGCGTTGCCCAGGCAGAACCGTCAGTCACCCTCTATGGTGTCATCGACACCGGCCTCGGCTACAACAAGATCAAGGGCGATGGCTACAGTGGTTCCAAAGTCGGCATGATCAACGGCATCCAGGCCGGCTCCCGCTGGGGCCTGCGCGGATCCGAAGATCTGGGCGACGGCCTGCGTGCCGTCTTCAAGCTGGAAAGCGGCTTTGACTCCGCCAACGGCAGCCGCGGCCAGTCGGGCCGCCTGTTCGGCCGCCAAGCCACCATCGGCCTGGCCAACGACGCCTGGGGCTCGCTCGAATTCGGCCGCCAGGCCACGGTCGGCTCCAACTACCTGGCCGACATCGATCCCTTCTACACCAGCTACACCCAGTCCAACCTGGGCCTGGGGTTCAGCGCGGCCAACACCATGCGCTGGGACAACATGGTCATGTACCGCACCCCGTCGGTGAACGGCTTTGAATTCGCCGTGGGCTACTCGTTCAGCGTGGACGACACGACGACGGACCAGACCGGCTTCAAGACCGCCGACAACACCCGCGGCATCACGACCGGCCTGCGCTACGTGCAAGGTCCGCTGAACGTGACGCTGACGTATGACCAGCTGAACGGTTCCAACCGCGGTTCCATCGACAACGGCGCCACGCCGCGCCAGTACGCCATCGGCGCGTCGTACGACCTGGAAGTGGTCAAGCTGGCCGCCGCTTACGGCCGCACTACCGACGGCTGGTTCGTTGGCCAGGACCTGCCGGCCGGCACGCCCTTCAGCGATGAATTCGGCATCAACCGCTTCGTGGACGGTTTCAAGGCCAATTCCTACATGCTGGGCGCAACGTTCCCCCTCAGCGCGGCCGGCAGCCTTTTCACGTCGTGGCAGCACGTGGCCCCGTCCAACGACAAGCTGACGGGCGGCGACGCCAACATGAACGTCTACAGCGTGGGCTACACCTACGACCTGTCCAAGCGCACCAACCTGTACGCCTACGGTTCGTACGGCACGGATTACGCGTTCATCGACGGCGTCAAGAGCACCGCCGCCGGCGTGGGCATCCGCCACCAGTTCTAAGCGTGTGCCGGGCCGGTCCGCCTGCGCGGCGCCGGCCCACCCCGCCGCCCGGGCCGCTACCGCGCCCGGGCGCGCTCCAGCATCTGGACGATCTCTGTCTGCCCGCGCTGGCGGGCGTGCTGCAACGGCGTGCGGCCGTCCTTGTCCGGCAGATTCACGTCCGCGCCCCCTTCGATCAGCAGCCCCACGATGGCCTGATGACGCGGTCCGCCATCGCTCAGAATGATGGCTTCCAGCAGCCCGGTCCAACCCAACCGGTTGACATGGTTCGGATCCACCCCAGCCTGAAGCAGACGCTTGACGACCTCGACATGACCCCGCTCGCAAGCAGGTATCAGCGCCGTGCCGCCGTAGCGGTTGGTGCTTTTCAGATCCGCGCCGTGCGTCAGCGTCAGTTCCAGAATCTCGCGATACCCCTGCGCGCCCGCCAATAGATAGGCGCTGTCCTGCATGCCGTTCTTGGCGTTCACGTCCGCGCCAGCCTGGATCAGCGCCGCCGCGGCCGCTGCGTGGTTGCCTTGTGTGGCGCGCAGGAGCGGCGTGTTGCCCTGCCCGTCCCGCGCCTCGAGCGGCGCGCCTGCGGCCAGCAATTGGCGCACCCGCGCCGTGTCGCCCTTGCCGGACGCCTCCAGCAGTTGCGCGCCCCGGTCGTCCGCCGCCGCACCGAAGCCGATTGCGCTGAGCGTCAGCGCGAAGCAGACGCGCCAGAAGTTGATGTAAGCCATTGCCGGCAGCCTCCCTGGGTTTTCCGGTATCGCGCCACGGTCCCGCGCCGGGCGCGCTGCCATTATCTCCCTGCTGCGCGCCGCGCAAGCTATGCTCGGTCAGATTCATGGTGACGTGCAATGCGCAGGAAACACGCGTCCGGCATGATCGGCCTCCCTTACTGATCGCAGCCTCCCACGAACTGTCATGCCTTCTCGTTCCCCTTCCGAGTTCTCGCCCGTATTCCGTCCGCGAACGCGCCTTGCCCGCGCCCTGTCCCTGGCGTTGCTGCCGCTGGTCCTGGCCGCCTGCAATGGCGGCGGCGACGATGACGATGACGCCGTCCAGCCGCCTGTCGCCGAAACCCCGGCGCCGCCGCAGACGCCCGCTCCGGAACCGCAACCTGAAACGCCCCCGCGCAATACGGCCTACCTGCAGACCAAGCCGGGCGACGTGATCCAGGTCCGCATCGAGGAACTGCACCCCACGCAGGCCGCGATCGGCTATGACCAGATCTATTACAAGCTGGGCCGCTGGCAGGGCGACTTCGACCGCGCCACCTGGGCGGCCGATCCGGTGCTGCAGCTGGATTACCTGAACCGCACGGTCGGCAAGAAGTTCGACGATTACTGCGAAGACGTGGGCGGCGCCGAGCGCGCGCAGAAGTTCCAGAGCATCGCCGAAGCCCGCGCCGCCCGCCTGGACCAGCCCGACACGTTCGCCTGCCTGGACGCGCCGGGCACCCACACCGCCAACCTGAAGACGGTGGTGGTGGGCTGGGACGGCAATCTGTACCTGACCGACGGCCACCACACGTTCTCGTCCCTGCGCGAGATCTTTGACGGCGGCCCCAAGCTGCCGGTGTGGGTGAAGGTCGACGCCAACTACAGCGATCTGACGACCGCGTCCGCCTTCTGGCAACGCCTGGTGGACGAGCGCCGAGCGTGGCTGCGCGACGGGCAGAATCAGCCCATCACCGTCGACCAGCTGCCCACGCGCCTGGGGCTGTCCCATGCGCAGGAACCCGGCGGCATGCAGGAAGACCGCTATCGCTCGCTGGTGTACTTCACCCGCGACATCGCCTACAGCAACGGCAACCTGCCCGAGTTCGCGGAATTCCTGTGGGGCGACTGGCTGCGCCGGCAGGCCGCGGCGGGCCAACTGCCCGGGTTGGATCAGTACAAGATGCAGGCGCCGGCCACGCCCGCCGAGATCCTGGCGGTCAGCACGCTGAACAAGGACATCCTGCCGACCGGCGCCAGCGACAGCTACGCCGCCGCCGTGCGCGATGCCTCCTTGAAGATGAGCGCGTTGAACGACACGGATATCGTGTTCGAGGACCGCGATGCCGCCAGCCTGGGCCGCATCGTGCTGGCACCCAACGCGGCCAGCGGCTCGCCCACCAAGACCGCGCGCGACACCTTGGAAGAACTGCCGCGCAACGACGTCAAGACGTCAGACGGCACGCCGCGCGGCGCGGGCAAGCTGTGGTTCGCGGTGAATTACCGCACCTGCGGCAAGCCGGCGTCGGGCACCTGCTGGGGATGGTGATGTGAAAAAGGCCCGCACAAGCGGGCCTTTTCGCATTGGGCCGTCAGGACCTCAGAGCACTTCCTTCGTATTTTCGGCCTTGGCTAGCTGCTGCATTGCCAGGGACACCTTCTGGGCGACTTCCAGGCGTTCGGCGGCCGACATGGCGTCGTACTCTTCCTTGGAAATGCCCAGGCTTGCCAAGGCCGCGTAGAACATCTTGTCCTCGATCGACATCGCGGCGTAGTCCATGAACTCCTGCTCGGCCTGCGACGGCGCGGATTGCGCGGCGCCCGAGACGCCACGGCCCATGGCCGAACGGTTGCGCTCGGTGGCGTCGGCGAACGCCGCGCGAAAGCCCTCGCCGGCAGTGGCGTTGGCGGTGCGGGCGGACGCGGGTTGGCCGGCGCCGGCATTGATACCCAGGAAATTCACGCTGCTCATGGAGGCTCCAAAGGGAATGGCGGTCAGGGTGCCAACATACTCCCCACCCGCGCCGCCGGAAGGCCCGGTCAGGCGCCCGATCGGCCCGCTTCTCGCGGGATTGCCGCGCGACCATTTTCAGCGTCCTTCGAGTATCTTGTGCCTCTTGCAAACCTTTCAGAGATCCCTCTCATGAGCATCGACCCCTCCGCCGCCAGTCAGCCTGCTGCCGCCGCACCCACCGCGGACGCCTTCCTGCAGTTCCTGGTCAACCTGGTCAACAACGGCAGCCAGATCGAGAGCATTGGCGTGACCTTGCAGATGGGCGGCATGCTGGTGTCCGGCTCGATCGTTTCGGGCGCCGAGTACTTCGACACCTTCGCCGCCAGCTTTTCGGGCTCGCTGGCGTCGATGGACGATGACACGCGCCAGACCGTGCACGCTTCGCTGGCCGAACTGGGCGATGTGTTCCGCCTGCCGCAGCCCGTCGACCCGCTGCCCAACTACATCCACCTGGCCGACGCGCTGTTCTTCACCGCTGACGGCACGCCCATTGCGGGACAGCCGACCCTGTGGCGCGGCCGCACCAGCGCCGTGGACGGATTCATCCTGGGCCGCATGCAGTCCGACGCGTCGGCCTGATCCGCATGACGCAAACCGTACCGCCACCGATCGAGGGCCAGGATATCGACCGCAAGGCGATGCTGGCCCTGATCGAGGCTGCCCCGGGCGTCCCGCTGTCATTCGTCGATTGCGACTTCCAGGAGGCGGACTTTTCGCGCCTGGATCTGCGCGGCTTTCAATTCAGCGGCTGCGCGATCGCCGGCGCCTCGTTCCAAGGTGCAGACCTGACCGACACGCAATGGCTGCGCTGCCGGGGCGGGTCGGCCAATTTCGCCTCGGCCGACGCCAGCGAGGCCTCCTTCCAGAACTGCGACCTGAACAATGCCAACTGGCGCCGTGCGCGGCTGGCCAGCGCGCGCTTGCGAGCATGCAAGCTGACAGGTTCGGATTTCGATGGCATCGCGTGCCTGGGGTGGTCGCTCGAGGAATGCCGGCTGGTCGGCGCCCTGCTGCGCGGCGTGTCGTTTCGCAAGTGCAACCTGCTTCAGCTCGATTTCTCGGACGCGGACCTATCGGGCAGCGATTTCCGCGAGACGGTCTTTCACGGCGGCAGCCTGCGCAACGCCACCCTGAAAAACGTGCACTTCGAAGGCGCGGACCTGCGCGAGGCCGATCTGGGCGGTCTGGACCTGTCGGCCGCCGCGCGGCTGGCGGGCGCCACCATCTCCAAGACCCAGGCGGCGGCGCTGCTGGCTGAACTGCGGATCAGCGTGGTCTGACGCCTTTGCGGTGCTCCGCGCGCTTGCGCGGGCGCGGGCCGGCGTTGCGGCGCGTTGATTCAGCCGGGGCGCCGGAAGCGCGCCCGAGCCGCCTCGATCTGCCCGTGGCAGACGCAGCCGCTCATGTGCTCGTTTACCATCCCGACGGCCTGCATGAAGGCGTGGATGGTGGTTGGCCCGACGAACGTCCAGCCGCGCCGCTTCAACGCGCGCGAGAGTTCGATCGACGCCTTGGAGGTGGGATTGTTGTCCCAGTAGTGCCGGTCCACGGCCGCCGGACGCGCCTGCGGCGGCGGCTCGTGCGACCATAGCCAGCCGGCGAGCGACCCGGTTTCATCGGCCAGTTCGCGCGCGCGCTGCGCGTTGTTGATGGCCGACACGATCTTGGCGCGGTTGCGCACGATGGAGGCATTGCCCATCAGGCGCTCCACGTCGCGCTCGGTATAGCGCGCCACGCGTTCCATGTCGAAATCGTCGAACGCCTCGCGAAACGCCTCGCGCTTGCGCAGGATGGTGATCCACGCCATGCCGGCCTGAAAGCCTTCCAGGCAGATCTTTTCGAACAGCCGCCGGTCGTCCGCCACGGGCCGGCCCCATTCATGATCGTGATAGTCCGGCATGGACGGCTGCCAGAAGCAGCGCGGCACGCCGTGCTCGTCGACGCTCAGGCCAGAGTCGGGGCTGCCGGCGTCCGGGCTATCGGCGTCTGAGCTAGCGGCGTCCGGGCTGCCGGCGGCCGGCTTGCGCTGATCCCCGCCAGCCCGCCTGGCGGCGCTCATGGCTTGCGGGGCACCGGGCAGCTGGTGTCGCCTTCCTCGCACGCGAGGTACGCGCGCAGTTCCTTGGTGCGGGCCTGCGTGAGCTTATCCAGGCACTGGCTCAGCACCATCGGATACGCGCTGCCGCCCGTAACGCCTGCTGACGAAAACGCGCATTCGGCATCGCGAAAGAACAGCCACGCCTTCTGCGCGGCCTGCAATTGCGTCAAGGCAGCCTTGCTGTCTTTCAGACGCTCGGTCACTTCCTTGTACGCGGCGTTCAAGTCGGCGTCGGACTTGCGATAGGCCTGGTCCGCGCACAGGTTCATGTCGGTCTGGGTCGAGGCCTGGTCACACTTGAGCACTTGGGCCTGCGCCCCCGCTGCAAGCAGGAGCGCTGCGGCGGCAAACACGATACGCATGGGATTTCCTCCTGTATCCGGTGGGTGGTGGGTTTGGGTGATTGCCGTGGGGTCGGCAAATGCTTGGGGGAAAGTGTCGCACGGATGCCGGTCCGGCGCAGCGCGTCCGCTCGTCGCCTAAGATAGGGCCCATGAAGATCCAATTGCTTTCCGATTTGCATCTTGAAACCGATCCCACCTTCGTGGCACAACCTTCGCCCGGGGCCGACCTGCTGGTGCTGGCCGGCGACATCGGTTCGTATCGCCAGGGCTCACGGCTGGAGCGGGACGATTTCGGCCTGGGCGACTATTCGCCCCGCCACGGCTGGCCCACGCCTGTTCTCTTCGTGCCGGGCAACCACGAATACGACAACGTGGATTTCGACGAGACGCATGAGCGCCTGCGCGACCTGTGCGAGACCCTGGGCATCCAATGGCTGGAACGGGAGACCACGGTGATCGGCGGCGTTCGGTTCGTGGGCACGACGCTGTGGACGGACTTCGACGCGCTTGCCGCGCCGGACGACGCGCTGGGGGAAGTCCTGAAAAAACGCGCCAAGGCTTTCCGGGCCGCGGACTTCTATCTGGAAAAGGCCGAAATGCGCCGCCACGGCGCACCCTTCATGGCCGAACAGATGCGCGAGCAGGGCCTGGCCTGCCAACAATGGCTGGACGCCGCGTTGCGCGTGCCCTTCGACGGCACGACGGTAGCGATCACGCACTTTGCACCCACGCTAGCCAGCGCCGATCCGCGCTACGGGGTCACGCCGGGGACAGCGGGATTCTGCAACGCGCTGGACGGGTTGCTGCCGCTGGCTGACGTGTGGATACACGGACATCTGCACTGTCCGCAGGACTACATGAAGGACGGCTGCCGGGTGATTGCGAATCCGCTGGGGTATGCAAAGAAGGGGGAACAGGAGGGCTTCGCGCCGGGGAAGTTGTGGGAAGTGCCGGCCTATCGCCGGCCGTGATCGGCAACCTTGCAGGGCTCACTTGGCGACGTGAAGCGCGCGAAAAATCCATGTCGAATGGCGGTTCGTTGCACCTTCGCATCCGGACCCACGTACACATCCACTCGGCTGAACGGGCCGTTTACTTCCACATGATCCCCGCTTTCCGCTGGCAAGCTGACCGAGGTCCAGTAGTCGGAAGCGTGATGCCAATCGGTGTAATACATCGCCGACTCACCGGGGTGTAGCGTTCTTCTAGCGAGGTACACGTCGGTATCGTAGACATAGCCGATCGGGGAACCTCCCGCAGCCGAATAGTGAATAACCACGACCGGTCGGCAGAAATACCAAAACAGCGTCAGCGCGCAAAGCAATCCTGCCACCGTGGCGCAGCCAATCTGGATGTAGGACGAAAACCCCTCCATCACCGTGCCGCCATGGGTGGTCTTGTCGCCAACACGAATGATCGGGCGCCCTGTCATCATGGCTCCTGGCAATTGCTGATGCACCGGAGTTTGAGCGCCGAAGAAAGCGGCTTGAATCAGATAAACACGAAAATGGCCTGACGCATTGGCATCCCTTCATGCAAAGCAAAAAGCCCACCGCTTTCGCAAGTGAGCTTTTGCACGTAGACCACTACGGAGATCAATAGCGTCCGATCAGGGCATTGAATTCTTTCTGCCCTTCACACCTTGCTCGTCTCAAGGCGCCGGATTCGGATGCCGCGCGTGGATCTGGTTGATCGCGTCCAGCACGTCTGCCGGCAAGGTCACGTCGACGCTGTCGATGTTTTCCTTGAGCTGTTCCAGCGACGTCGCGCCGATCAGGTTGCTGGTGACGAAGGGGCGCTGGTTGACCCAGGCGAGCGCCAGGTGCGTCGGCGAGATGCCGTGTGCGCGGGCCAGTTCCACGTATTCGCGCGTGGCGGCTTCGGCCTGGGGGTTGCTGTAGCGGGTGAAGCGCGAGAAGACCGTCAGGCGGGCGCCGGCCGGCTTTGCGCCGTCCAGGTACTTGCCGCAGAGCATGCCCATCGCCAGCGGCGAATACGCAAGCAGGCCCACGCCTTCGTGGTGAGTGAATTCCGACAGGCCGATCTCAAACACGCGGTTCAGCAGGCTGTAGGCGTTCTGGATCGAGGCGATGCGCGGCAGGTTCTGGTTTTCGGCGTGGCGCAGGAACTGGCTGACGCCCCACGGCGTTTCGTTGGACACGCCCACGTGGCGCACCTTGCCGGCGCGCACGAAGTCCTGCAGCACCGACAGGGTTTCCTCGATCGGCACGGTGTGCTCGTCTTCGACCCACGGGTAGTTCAGCTGGCCGAACGTGGCCGTGGTGCGGTCGGGCCAGTGGAGCTGATACAGGTCCAGGTAGTCCGTCTGCAGCCGCTTCAAGCTGGCGTCCAGCGCCGCGGTCAGGTTCTTGCGGTCCAGGAAGGTCTTGCCGTCGCGGATGTGGCCGGGACGCTTGGGGTCGCGCACGGGGCCGGCGACCTTGCTGGCCAGCACGATGTCGTTGCGGCGGCCCGTCTTGGCCAGCCACGTGCCGATGTAGGTTTCGGTCAGGCCCTGCGTTTCGGGCTTGGGCGGCACCGGGTACATTTCGGCCACGTCGACCAGGTTGACGCCGCGCTCCAGCGCGTAGTCCAGTTGCTGATGCGCGTCAGCTTCGGTGTTCTGCTCGCCCCAGGTCATGGTGCCCAGCCCGATCAGGCTGACGTCCAGGTCGGTACGGCCGAGTTTGCGGTATTTCAAGTTCTGCTCCGTGCGGGGTCTTCAAGTTGGGAAGCGACACCTTACTCCAAGATGTTGGCATTTCGCTGACGGGCGGGGCGTCAGGGCCACGCCCGATTGCCGCCGCCGCGCAATCGGCTTACGCTGATGCGCACATCCAAACCGGGGGGAGACGGCATGCTGCGGGAAGTTGACGAAGTCATCATCTTTTTCGTCGTGCTCATCATTTTCCTGGCCGTCATCGAGCTTGCCTACCGGCTCGGCCGCCGGCTGCGCAAGCCGGCCGATGAGGCCGCCAAGACGCACATCACCGCGCTGCAGACCGCGCTGCTGGGCCTGTTGGCTTTGCTGCTGGGGTTTACGTTCGCCATGTCGGTCACGCGCTTCGAGACGCGCAAGAACCTGGTGCTGGAAGAGGCCAACGCCATCGGCAACGCCTATTGGCGATCGCAGCTCATTCCCGCCGAACACCGGCCTGCGGTGGCCAAGATGCTGCATGAATACGCCTCGGCATCGCTGGACTACCACCTGGCCGATCAGGATTCGCCGCGCTTTGCCGCCGCCAACGCCACCGCGCGCCGCATCGAACGCCAGATCCGGGCGGCGGTCGCGGCCCGGGCGGAGAACCCGCCGACCATCTCCACCATCATGTTCATCCAGGCCATCAACGAGATGGCGCAGATCAACGAAAAGCGGCGCGTTGCGCTGGAAAACCACGTGCCGGAGCCGGTGTACTACCTGCTCTTCATCGTGGCCGCCGGTTCGATGGCCTACATCGCCTACGGCACTGGCCTGTACGGACGGCGGCGGCCCGTGTCGACCGGCATGTTTGCCGCGCTGATCGCCCTGGTGCTGACCTTCATCCTGGACATCGACCAACCGATCGGCGGCTTGATCGAGGTCGGCCAGGAAAGCATGGAGCGCATGCGGGACACGCTGGCCGACGAAATGCGGCAGCAGCCCTAGCCGCGTTCAGGGCCGGTCGATGACCGCCATGTTTCCTCAATCAAAGAAAGGCCGCAGAAACTGCGCCGTGACGCCGGCGTTGCCGCGGCTGACCGCCTGCGGCGTGCCGGCTGCCACGATCGCGCCGCCTGCCTCGCCGGCGCCGGGTCCGACGTCCAGCATCCAGTCGCTGCCCGCCACCACGCGCAGGTCGTGTTCCACCACGACCACGGTGTTGCCGGCGTCGACCAGGCCGTGCAATTGCGTCATCAGTTTGTCCACATCCGCCGCGTGCAGGCCCGTGGTGGGCTCGTCCAGGACGTACAGCGTGTTGCCGCGCTGGCTGCGCTGCAGCTCGGTCGCCAGCTTGATGCGCTGCGCCTCGCCGCCGGACAGTTCCGTGGCGGGCTGGCCCAGGCGCAAATAGCCCAGTCCGATTTCAGAGAGCAGCGTCAGGGGACGCGACACGACGGCCTCGTCCTTGAAGAACGCGCGCGCCTCGTCCACGGTCATGTCCAGCACCTGCGCGATGTTGCGGCCATTCCATTCGACTTCGAGCGTCTTGGCGTTGTAGCGGCTGCCGTGGCACGTGGGGCACGGCGCATACACGCTGGGCATGAACAGCAATTCGACGTGGACGAAGCCTTCGCCCTCGCAGGTCTCGCAGCGCCCTTGCGCGACGTTGAAGGAAAAGCGGCCGGCGCCGTAACGCCGCGACCGGGCGGCCTTGGTGCCGGCAAACAGCTTGCGCACGTGGTCAAAGAGGCCGGTATACGTGGCGAGGTTGGACCGCGGCGTGCGGCCGATGGGCTTCTGGTCCACATTGACCAGCCGCTTGATGGCTTGCGCGCCGGCATGGATGCGGCCCGTCGTGCGCGGCAGGTTGCCGGGCTGCGGCAGGTCGCTGTCGGATTCCTCGGCGGGCAGCTCCTGGCCCAGATGTTCGCCCACCAGTTCGACCAGCGCCTGGCTGACCAGACTGGATTTGCCTGACCCGGACACACCCGTCACCGCCGTGAACGCCCCCAGCGGAAAGCGCGCGTCCACGCCATGCAGGTTGTTGCGGTGGATGCCGCGCAGCTCAAGCCACCCGGTGGGCTCGCGCGGCGTGCGCCGGCTGGCGGGCCGGGCATCGAACAGATACTTGGCCGTGACCGATTCCTTGACCTTGCGCAGGCCGTCTGGCGGACCGCTGTACAGCACCTGTCCGCCATGCTGGCCCGCGCCGGGCCCCACGTCCACCAGCCAATCGGCGCGGCGCAGCGTATCCAGGTCGTGCTCCACGACGAAGAGCGTGTTGCCGCCCGCCTTGAGCTGGTCCAGCGCGCGGTGCAGCGCCTGGCCATCCGCGGGGTGCAGGCCCGCCGAGGGCTCGTCCAGCACGTACACCACGCCAAAGAGGTTGGAGCGGATCTGCGTGGCCAGGCGCAAGCGCTGCAATTCGCCGGGCGACAGCGTCGGCGTGGACCGGTCCATCGCCAGATAGCCCAGGCCCAGCGCCTGCAGCGTGCCGATGCGCTCGACCAGGTCGTGCGCGATGCGCTGCGCGGCAATGCGTTTCTCGGGCGATGCGTCCGGCGTGCGGCGCACGTCGCTGCTGCCCGCATGCGACAGCCCGCCCGCCGCCACGCGGCGCGCGTTGGCGCGCACCCCGGCAGCCTTGCTGCGGGTCGTGCCGGCTTTCCCGGCCGCGTCGTCGAAGCGGCCTTCGGCGGCGGGCGTCAGGATCTCGGCGATGCGGGCCAGCGGCAGTTGCGACAGGCTGCCGATGTCCAGGCCCGCAAAGGTCACGGACAACGCCTCGCGTTTCAGACGCCGGCCGCCGCATTCCGGGCAGGGCGCGCCGGTCATGAAGCGGGCCACGCGCTTTTTCATCATGACGCTTTGCGTGGTGGCGAACGTGTGCATGACGTACCGGCGCGCGCCGGTGTAGGTACCCATGTAGCTGGGCTCGGCCTTGCGGCGCAGCGCGGCGCGCGTCTCGGCGGGCGTGAAGCCGGCGTAGACGGGCACGGTCGGCTGCTCGTCGGTGTACAGGATCCAGTCGCGATCCTTCTTGGGCAGGTCGCGCCACGGCTTGTCCACGTCGTAGCCCAGCGTCACCAGGATGTCGCGCAGGTTCTGCCCGTGCCAGGCGGGCGGCCACGAGGCAATGGCCCGCTCGCGAATGGACAGCGACGGGTCCGGCACCATGGACGCCTCGGTCACGTCGTACACATAGCCCAGGCCGTGGCAGTGCGGGCAGGCACCCTGCGGCGTGTTCGGCGAAAAGTCCTCGGCGTACAGCATGGGCTGGCGCGCGGGATACGTGCCGGCACGCGAGTACAGCATGCGCAGCATGCTAGACAGGGTCGTCACGCTGCCCACCGTGGAGCGCACGTTGGGCGTGCCGCGCTGCTGCTGCAATGCCACCGCGGGCGGCAGGCCGTCGATGGCGTCGACGTCGGGCACGCCCACCTGATCGATCAGGCGGCGGGCGTATGGCGACAGCGATTCCAGGTAGCGGCGCTGCGCTTCGGCATACAGGGTGCCGAACGCGAGCGAGGATTTGCCCGACCCGGACACGCCGGCGAACACGACGAGCGCGTCGCGCGGGATGCTGACGTCGACGTTCTTCAGATTGTGTTCCCGCGCGCCTCGCACGCGGATGCAGGCATCGGGGCCCGGCTTCGAAGGTGTCTTGCGCTGGCTCATGGTCCAAATAGTAATAGACCGAAGATCGAGCTGGGCGTGATCGACCTGGAACTTGCTGGCGGCCGCCATCCCTTGAACACCGGCCTGCAGGATGCCTTCAATCTGGGCAGGAAGCTGGTGCTGGCCTGACAGGGGCGTGGTTCGCCGGCCTGATGGGAAAGCCCATCGCGACCTAGGGAAATCCCCAGCAAATTGCTTGTCGATCCGGGTGTTGGCGGTTCGTCGTAGTCATGCACCCACCCTCACTTCAAGGCGGATTACACCATGACTACCGGAACCGTACGACACCTTCGCGTCCTGCGCACCACCCCCGAACGCGTCTATCGCGCCTTCATCGAGCCCGATGCGATAGCCAAGTGGCTTCCGCCCTATGGCTACACCTGCTCGGTCCAGGAACTGGACGCGCGCGTGGGCGGCCGCCACAGGATGGCCTTCCACAACTTTGCCACCGGCCATGAAGAGCCGTTCGGCGGTGAATATCTGGAGCTGGTTCCGGGCGAGAAGATCCGCTACACGGACCGTTTCAACGATCCCAACCTGCCAGGCGAGATGACCACCACCGTCACCCTGCGGCAAGTGTCGTGCGGCACGGAACTGGTCATCGTGCAGGAAGGCATACCTGAGGTCATCCCGACCGAGATGTGCTACCTGGGCTGGCAGGAGTCGCTGCTGCAACTGGCGCAGCTGGTCGAGTCCGATGTGCCCGACGGCCCCGTGCGCGACTGACGCCGCCGCAGCGGCGGCGTCCACTCCGATACGTTTGTTCATGTTTTGACACCATCAGGTCGCGCGTAACGGTGCGACTGCCTACAAAATGTGGCGCGCCCCCGGAGGGCGTGGCGCGGGGCCGTAACATACGGCCCCGCGCGCATCCCACCAGAAGGAAGAATCGTGTCAAAAGTGCTTGCCCTGCTGCTTTGCACCGCCCTGCCCGCCGCGGCAATGGCCGCCCCCGATACCGAGCCCTTGAAGCTCAACGCGGACAACAAGCTGTACTGCAACGCCCAGACCGACTGGTGCGTGGGCATCAAGACCGATGGCGCGTTCGGCGAAAACGGTCCCTTTGCCACCAGCAGGACCCTGCGCGCCGACTACCGGTTCTGGGATTCGCCCGAGATCCCGGACTTCAAGGATTTCACCGTGTGGCCGGAACTGATCCGGCTGAGTGAAGAACGGGCGCTGGTGGGCGTGATCGGTCCGGCCGAGCCGGACTTCGAGGCGTCCACGCCGTTCTCGGGCGGCGGCTTCTCGCGCCGCGACCTGTATCTGTACGACGTCAACCTGGGCGAACAGACCGGCGCCAGCCTGGTGCTCGTCATGCCGTACACGGCCGACGCGTCGATCCGCGCGTGCTTCACCGAGGCCGACCCGCAAAAGCGGGCCGGCCAGTGCAGCGACATCTACGCATTCAAGGCGTCGCTGAAGGCCGTGCCGGGCAAGGAACTGCCCGATCTGCAGGTCAAGACGCAGGCGACGCGCTCGCCGGCGGGCGCCAGCCGCTACGAGGACTCCAGCACGCGCCCCGCGCTGACCCAGGCCCAGCTTGCGCCGCAGACCGACAGCCAGTGCAGCTACACCGTGACCTACGCGTGGCAACCGGGCACATCGTCCTACGAGCCGTCCAAGCCGCTGCCTGACTGCACGGAATTCCTGTCCGCCGACCCGACCGCGAAAAAATAGTCGCGCTTACTCGGCATACCCCGGATTGCGCCGGTCCAACCGGCGCAGCAGGCCCGGCCACGCAAGTTGGGCCTTGCGGGCGCGGTCGGCGGGCGATTCCACCGCCGCGCGCGCCAGGATGTCGGCCGGAATGTGGGTCAGTTCGCCGCCCGCCTGCGCGCGCACCTGCACCATGCAGGCCGCTTCCAGGCGGTGCATGGCCTGGAAGGCTTCCGCCATGCTCTGGCCGACGGTCAAGAGGCCGTGATTGCGCAGGATGAGGTAGTTGTTGGCGCCCAGGTCGCGCACCAGGCGCGGCTGCTCGTCGGGGTTGAGCGCCAGACCCTCGTAGTCGTGATAGCTGAGCGAGCGCAGCACGATGAACGCGAATTGCGACAGCGGCAACAGGCCGGCCTTCTGCGCCGACACGGCCACCCCGTTGATCGAATGCGTGTGCAGCACGCACATCGCGTCCTTGCGGGCCGCATGGATACAGCTATGGATGGTGAAGCCCGCGGGGTTGATGTCGTATTCGGACTCCATCACCTTGTTGCCGTGCAGGTCGATCTTGACCAGGCTGGACGCGGTGATTTCGTCGAACATCATGCCGTAGGGATTGATGAGGAAATGCTCCGTGCCCGGCACCTTGGCCGTGATGTGCGTGAAGATCAGATCGTCCCACCCAAAAAGCGCCACCAGCCGGTACAGCGCCGCCAGATCCTTGCGGACCTGCCATTCCGTTTCGCCGACCTGTTCGCGCACGCTGGCGCCCTGCTTGCCTGCCGTATCCATCCTGTCTCCGTATTGTTGGTGTCTGCCCGAGGCCACTGCCCCGGGATCCGTCATGCACTGTATTCCTTTTCGCGCGCAACGCGCAGCGGGGCGCCGGACACGCGTCCGTCTGGTGAAACAGCCCCGGACCCATTAACCTGTGCGCCACGACCCAGGAGACTTCGAGCATGCTGCCTGCACTTTACGGTCATCCCTTTTCCTCGTACACCCAGAAGGTGCTCGTCGCGCTGTACGAAAACGCGACGCCCTTCGAATTTCGCGGCATCGGGCCGGACTCGCCCCAGCATGGCGCCGACTGGCTGCAGCGCTGGCCGCTGCGCAAGTTTCCGCTGCTGGTGGACGGCGGCCGCAACATCGCCGAATCCAGCATCATCATCGAATACCTGCAGCTCGCCCACCCCGGGCCTGTCCGGCTGATTCCCGACGACCCGATGGCCGCGCTGGACGTGCGCTTTCTGGACCGCTACTTCGACCTGCACGTCATGTTCTGGATGCAGCACGCGGTCAACGGCGCGCTGACCGGCGACGCCGCCAAGCGCGACGAGGCGCTGGCGCTGACCGCGCAGAAGCTGGAACCGGCGTACGCCTGGATCGACGCGCTCCTGGCCACGCGCACGTGGGCTGCGGGCAACGACTTCACCCTGGCGGACTGCGCGGCGGCGCCCGCGCTCTTCTACGCCGATTGGACGCATCCGATCGCCGATGCCTATCCGCACCTGCGGGCCTACCGCGCCCGGCTGCTGGCGCGGCCGTCTTTCGCGCGGGCGGTCGATGAAGCCCGGCCGTACCGGCCGCTGTTTCCGCTGGGCGCGCCCGACCGCGACTGAAAACGCCGCGCCCCCCGCGGCAACATGCGAGAATCCCCGCCATTCCCTCCCCGATGAGGACGCACCGTGCAGCAGACCTTGCATCGACACCTGCCTTCCTTCTTCCGGTCGCACCTGGAATCCCTCTCCGGCGTCGGCCTCATGCTCGGCACGCTGTTCTTCGCCGCGGCACTGACGCCCACCCTCATTCCCCGAACGCACGTCACCCAGGGCGTCCTGGCGGGCGCCTGCCTTGCGGCCGGGTATGGCCTGGGCGTGCTGTGGCATTGGCTGTGGACCTACCTGGAACTGCCCTCGCCCCGCGGCCGCGCCGCGTGGGTCATCAATGCCGTCATCGGCCTCTTGTGCGTGGCGGTGGCGATCCTCTTTCTGGGCCGCGCCGCCGAATGGCAAAACACCATCCGCGCCCTCATGCAGATGGACCCCGTGACCAGCGCCCATCCCATCAAGGTCAGCCTGATCGCCCTGGCCACCTTTGCCGTGCTGCTGGCGCTGGCGCGGCTGTTCAAGCTGATCGCCCGCTATCTTTCCCGGCAGGTGCGGCGCGTCGTGCCGCGGCGCGTGGCCAACGTGACGGGCGCGCTCATCGCCATCCTGATCTTCTGGCTGCTGGCGACCGACGTATTCTTCCGCGGCGCGCTGCACGTGCTGGACGCCTCGTTCCGCGAGTTCGACGCGCTGCTCGAGCCCGAACGCCCGCAGCCCACCGCGGACCTGAAGACGGGCGGCCCCGCCTCGTTGATCCGCTGGAACGAACTGGGCCGCGCCGGCCGCGAATACATCGCCTCCGGCCCCACCGCCAGTGAAATCCAGACGCAGTCGGGACGCATGGCGCTGGAGCCCATTCGCGTCTACGTCGGCCTGCGCGGCGCGGCAATCCCACAGGCGCGCGCGCAGCTCGCGCTGGACGAGATGAAGCGGGTGGGCGCCTTTGACCGCTCGGTGCTGGTCGTGATCACGCCCACGGGCACGGGGTGGGTCGACCCCGCGGCCGCGGACTCGCTGGAATACCTGCTGAACGGCGACGTGGCCAGCGTGGCCATGCAGTATTCGTACCTGTCCAGCCCGCTGTCGCTGCTGGCGCAACCCGAATATGGCGCGGAAGCCGCGCGCGCCCTGTTCCAGGCGGTGTATGGCTACTGGACCACGCTGCCCAAGGACCGGCGGCCGCGGCTGTACCTGCACGGCCTGAGCCTGGGCGCGAAGAATTCCGCGGGGTCGGCCGAACTGTTCGAGATGATCGGCGACCCGATCCAGGGCGCGCTCTGGAGCGGCCCGCCCTTTGAAAGCCGCGTCTGGCGCACCATTACCGATGCCCGCAATCCCGGCTCGCCCGCCTGGCTGCCCGAACTGCGCGATGGCGCCTTCGTGCGCTTCATGAACCAGAACGGTTCGCCGGTGCCGGCCGACGCGCCGTGGGGGCCGATGCGCGTCGTCTACCTGCAATACGCGAGCGACCCGGTCACGTTCTTCGACTATCGCGACCTGTATCGTCCGCCCGCGTGGATGAACGCGCCGATGGGCCCGGACGTGTCGCCGGAACTGCGCTGGTATCCCGTGGTGACCATGCTGCAGCTTGCGCTGGACATGGCGGTGGGCACCGCGACGCCGATGGGGTATGGCCACGTCTACGCGCCGCAGCATTATGTCGACGCCTGGGTCGCGGTGACCGGCGTGTCCGGCTGGACGCCCGACGCACTCGAAGGCCTGAAGGCCTATCTGCTGGAGCGCGCGCAGGCGGCAATGGAAGACGAAGACGGCGACGAAGGCGCCTACGAGGGACGCGGAGGCTAGGCGCGGCAGGCGCGGCTCATGAATCACCCCATGCAGGATCGATTGACGTCACTTTTCTTTTCGCGCGATGACGCCTTGCGCAGCCGCAGCGTCAGCGCGCGCCTGCTGGCCGCGAACCTGAACGTGCCTGCGCCGCCCGCGCGCCTTACGGCCGATTGGGACCGCGAGATCCGGACCCGGCTGGCGCTGGAGCCGGGCGACGTCGAGCAGATGCCGCTGTCGCGCACCCGCGCCCGCTGGCCGGAGTTCGGCCTTTGCGTGCAGGCCATGCGCGACTGGACGCGCGCGCTGGGATTGGGCGACGTCCTGGCGGCCAGCGACATGGCGCTCATGGCTTGCCGCGGCGCGCGCTATCACCACGACGGCAGCCAATACGGCGGCGCCGCGTTCTGCAATCTGTTCCTGTCCGACGACAAGGGCCTGGACGTGCATTTTCCCGGCACCGGGCACCGCATCCCGCTTACGCGCGGCGTCGCCATCGTCTTTGACACCTGCCAGCCCCACGCCGTCATCGCCCGCCACGCCAGCGGCTACGACGAAGCGGACTTCCCGCAGGCGCGGGATCTGTCGCAACTCTTTCTGACCTGGGAACTGCCCATTGAAGACCCGTCGGTGGCACAGGCGCTGGGGATCGCCTTCGATATCGAGCCGGGACTGGCGTCGCGGCTGGACGAAGACGCGGTGTGGGCGGGCGGCCGCCGCGTCAGCGTGGACCCCGAGCGCGGCCATTGGCAACCCGCGGCGCGGGAGCCCTGACCCGTCGGGTATATTGACCGGCCCACGTCTCAGGGTCCCCACGCAGATGTCCTTTTCCTTTGCACGCACGCGCCCGTTCCGGTTTGGCGTCCTGACGCTGGCCATGCTGTGGCAGGCAGGCCATGCCGGCGCCGCCGAGCGCACCGTCTACACCGGCACGCTGCAAGGCGTGGGCGACATCGTGATGGAACTGGACAGCGCCACGGCCGGCAACGAATTGACGGGCCGCTACTTCTATCCCGAACATGGCGTGGACATCCCGCTCAAAGGCAGCGAAGCCGCGCTGCAAGAACCGATGACCTTTGCTGCCGCCACGGCGCCCGGCGCGCAGCCGGCCGCCACCTGGCAAGGCAAGCGCGACGCGCAGGGCTATCACGGCGTGTGGATCGACACGCGCACGGGCAGGCAGCGCACCTTCACGCTGCAGCGGGTCGCGCAATACGACGCCGGGGCGTTGGCGCCCGATGGCAGCATCGGCGTTGACGAAGACATCGACGCGGCCCGCGTCCCCTACGACACGCTCAAGCTTGCCGGTCACGCCGTGCCCGTGGGCGCCGACGTGGGCAGCGCCACCGTGGCATATCGCATGTGGCGCGACCCGCGCACCCAGTTCAGCTATCCGCGGCTGTCGCGCCATCCGGACGCGCAGGTCATGGCGCGCGTCAATCACCTGCTCGAGCAACGCCACTGGCGCATGAGCCACGCCGCACTGGCCTGCAAGGCCTCGGCCTACACCAGCGGCAATCCGTCGGCCGGCACACTGGCCAACTACGAGGAAGAAGTCGTGGCCGTGCCCTGGCTGTCCCGCGCCATGATGACGGTGACCGAATCCGGCAGCCTGGATTGCGGCGGCGCGCATCCCAACAACCACTTCGATCCCTACACGTTCGACCTGCTGCACGGCGAAATCCTGGATTGGAACCGCGTGTTCGATGCCTACAAACCGGGCAGCCGCGAGCCCCGCCCGGCCCTGACGGCGCTGGTGGGCCAGGCGCAGAAAACCCTGGCCGCGCGCGACGAGGCCGGACTGACCGAGGACCGTTCCAAGGAAGGCTGCTGGGACCTGTGGCCGGCCTACCTTGCGTTGGGCGCCACGACGCCCGGCGCGCTGAGCCTGTCGGTATCGGGCGTGGGACATGCGTCGGGCGTGTGCCTGGGGACGCTGGCGCAGGTGCCTTTTGGCGACCTCGCGCCGTACCTGAAGCCGGGCGGCGAGGCGTATCTGATGCAGGACTGAGCGAGACGCTCAGCGCCTGAATCCGCCGCCGCCCCTGAATCCGCCAAACCCGCCGCCAAAGCCGCGGCCCTCCATCCCGCGCCCCTGCCAGCCGCCTTCGCCCCGGCCTTGCCAGCCGCCCGCGGATTCGCCCATGCGGTTCTGCCAGCCGCCATTCATGCCGCCCGCCGGCTGCGTCGAATAATCGCGCGCCTGGCGCTGCGCGTTCAGGTAGTTGGACTGCGTGTTCGGCTGGACCGGCTGCCAGCCCGAGGACGTGTGCTGCTGCCAGCCGTTGTCGTTGTGTTCGTACACGTTGCCGTTGTGGTCCGCATACACGTTGCCGTTGTTCCACGCCATGCCGCTGCCGGTGTCGCGGTTGTAGGTGGCGCCGCGCCGGTCGACGCTGTCCGCGCCCTGTCCCGCCATGCCGGTCGCGCCGGCGGCGGAATACGTGGTGCGGCCGGTATCGGCATTGGTGCGCACGTTCTGCCGGCCCGCGGCCCATTGGCCGTCATCGTTCTCGACCGCGCCTGCCCGGCCCGCGCCCGAGGCGCCGGTGACCGGGTCGGTGTAGGCGCCCCGGCGGCCCGCCGCGGCATTGCCCGTGTATTCGTTGTAGGCCGCGCCGCGCGTGCCTTCGAAGGCGGCGCCGGTTTGCGGGTTGTAGCCTTCCGCGTGCGCACCCTGCCATTCGGTGCCCGTCCAGCCATTCCACCCGGCCGCGTGGGTGACCGTGCCGGAACCGCCCCACGCGCCGTAGACGTCCACCTTGTTCACGTCGACGCCGCCCCAATAGGGCGCGCCGTAATACGGGCCCCAGTAAGGCGCCGCCCCGCCCCAGGCTTCGGCCGCGGCAAACCCGAAGGCAAAGCCCGCCGCGGAATCGAAGGCGGCGTTGTAGCCATAGCTGGGCGGATAGCCGACCCAGGTGTTTTGCACGATCGTGGGCGGGTAGGAATAGCCCGTGCCGTAGACAACCGTGCCGTCGGGCGCGACGACCACGCCCATGTAGCCCGGCGAATAGCCGAACACCACGCTCTGCGGCGTCGAGCCATAGACCTGCACGTAGGTCACGTAATGCAACGGCGAAGTGGCGGGAATGGCGTAGATGGCCGCGGGCAAATGGTCGGCCACGCGCCACGGTCCGGTGGGCGAATCCGACACGAACCACACCGCATGCGACAACGCGTAGTAACGGCCTTCGGCCTGGATGACCGGCACCTGCGAATTGGCCGCGTAATGCAGCGTGGTGCCCTCGATGGGCCGCAGCACCGGCGCGCCGCCGGCGTATTCGACCTGCAGCCGGGCAGCGCTGCGCGACACGGTTGCGGTCTGCGGAATGGTCGACGCGATGACGGCTTCGCGGGCCTGCGGCGTGCCGGGCACCGACACCAGCACCCCGCCCTGCGGATCGCGCGCCGGGATGCGCGCGAAGTCGCGCGGCAGGTCCTTGCCGGGCACATACGACCACGGTCCTTCCAGCCGGGGGCCGCGGAACCAGCGGCCCGACACAAGCAGGTAATAGCGGTTGTCGCCCGGATTCATGAACACGGCGTGGTCGGCATTGGTGACCGACAGCAGCGAGGTCCCGGGCACCGGCCGCAACTCGGCCTGGCCGATCGTGATCAGAAGCTCCGACGGCACCGTGGACACTTCGATATCGGGCGCGCGATGCGGCGCCTTGCCGTCATGCGGCATCAAGGGGTCCGCCGCAGGGCCGCGCCGCGCGGCGTCGGCGGCGGCCAGCAGCGCGGGCGGGGGTTGCGCCACGGTGCGCCAGGGCCCGTTGATGTCGCCCGCGTCATACCAGTGGCCTGCCGCCTGCAGGTACAGACGTCCGGCGTTGTCGCCCAGGATCAGGGCGCGGGTGTTGACGACCCGGCGCCAGCCCGGCGTGCCGGGCAGCGCCGTCCACGCGGGCGGGCCATCGACCAGCACCAGGATCGCCGGGACCGTGCGATAGATGATGCGCGGCGGCGTGTTGTCCACGGGCACCGTCCGGGTGGCCGGGTTGTTCTGCGACAGCGCATAGCTCAGCTGCAACCCGTCCAGCGGCGTGACCACGCCCTTGGGCGGAATGCGGGCCTCCAGCTCGCTGCGCAGCCGCGCGGCCTCTTGGGGCGCCGTTGGCACCTGCACGCGTTCGATGCGGATGTCCGACAGGCGCACCAGCCCGGCGGGCTTGTTCACGTCGGCGCGCGCGGAGAATTCCGCGACGCCGTAGGTCGGATTGCCCTTGGCCGGCCCCACGGCGACGGCCATGCGGCCGGACAGGCGGTCGGCGGTCCAGGTGTCGATCTGCGGCTGGTAGAGCTCGACCCGCGCGCCATCCGGCGCGGAAAAACTGCGCGGCCATTGCAGCGCGCGCGCGGCGGACGAGTCGGATTGGGGTTGGCCGGCGCCGGGCTGCGCGGCGGTGGACTGGACCGCGCCCGGCGGGGTCGCGACCGAGGCGCCGGGCTGGCCGGGACTTTGCGGCTGCGCGGCGGCGCCGAAGGCCAGCGTCGTTCCAGCCGCCACGCCCAGCATCAGGCGTGCGATGCGCCGGCGGCGGCCGGTAGCGCGGGACGCGGCGGGCAAGCGGAAAAACCAGGCATGCAGGTGCAGCAATCGGGACACGCAATGCATATCACGCTCCTTGAGGTTCGGACCGCCTGCACAGCCGGCCGGGGTGTCCCGCTGCGCAAATGAAAAAGCGAGAAAGCGGGTGCCGCCGCTTCGGGTTATACGCCAGCGGGCCCCGGCATTCAATTGCCGGAAGACCCGAGCTGACCGCACCCTGAATAAGAAACAGATCGTTAATGCCGCTAAAAAGCTATTGATCGCATCAGGCAGAAATTCTATAACTCGTTCCTACCAGGGCTTGCTGCTTTTGCCCGATTGCCTTTCCGCTGCAATCCAACTAGAGCGGCGCAACGCCCGCCACCCCGCGCAAGCCTCGCGCGAATCGCCAGCCCTTCCTGCCGCTCTCAAGCGGCGCGCTGGCGGCTCTCTAAGCCTCTCCTGCGGCATGGACCTCCCGTCCGGACAGCCGCGCGAAGGAGCAGCTCATGGCCCTTACCCTGTCCCATCCCGGGGTTTACATCCAGGAAATTCCCAGCGGCGTTCGCACGATTGCCGGGGTCGCGACCTCGGTTGCCGCCTTCCTGGGCGCGGCCCCGCGCGGTCCCGTCAACAAGGCGGTCCGGATATTCAGCTTCTCCGACTATGAGCGCGCCTTTGGCGGGCTTGCCGACGACGCCGAGCTTGGTTATGCCGTCCGCCAGTTCTTCGTGAACGGCGGCACCGACGCCTGGGTCGTGCGTGTGGTCAAGGAAGCATCGCCCGCGCAGCGCGTGCTGCGCAGCGCCACGGCGGTGGACGTGCTGACGGTCCGGGCGCTGGACCCCGGCGTGTCCGGCAACAGCATCCAGGTGCGGGTGGACTACGCCACCGCCGTGCCGTCCAGCACCTTCAACATCCAGTTCATTCGCGCCAGCGACGGGCGGGCGGAAAGCTATGCCAACGTCTCCCTGAACGCCAAGGATCCGCGTTATCTACTGGACCTGGTGCAGGGCGTGTCGCAGCTTGTCAGACTGGAACGGATGCTGTCGCAGGGCGCGCTGGACGCGCTGCCGGCGGGCACCAGCGTCAGCGGCACGCTGGGCGACGTGCAGACGCTGCTGGACGCGACGCACACCGATTTCCGCGTGGCCGTGAACGGGCTGGAGCCCGTCGGCGTCAGCATCGCGCTGCCCGGCGACATTGCCGGTGGCACGGCGACGCAGCGCCTGACCGCACTGGCCGCCGCGATCCAGGCCAAGGTGCGGGCGCAGGCGATGGGCCGCCCGGCGCTGGCCAATTTCACGGCGGCGCGCAGCGGCAACACCCTTCTCATGACGTCCGGCGCGGGCGGCGAAAACGCCAGCGTGCGTGTGCTGCCCGGCGCGCGCAACAACGCCGCGGGCGTGCTGATGCTGGGATCGCTGGCGGGCGGCGTCGAGACCGACGGCGCGGCCATCATCCGCCCGGCGCCCACCCCCGACGCGGCCACGCTGACCAGCGACACGTTCGGCGCGACCGATCTGGACGCGCTGCCCGACGCCACCCACACCAGCCTGCGCATCACCCTGGATGGCCTGGGCCCGGAACTCGTGAGCGTGGGCGACGCCGCCGCCGCGGGCGGCTCGCTGGCCGCCAAGCTGGAAGACGTGGCGGCGCGATTGCAGGCCGCCGTGCGCGCGCTGCGCCCGGGCACGCCCGCCTTCCGCGACTTCACGGCGCGGGTGCAGGGCAGCACGCTGGTGCTGGCCAGCGGCTCGCGCGGCATGGGCTCCACCATCGCGGTGGCAGCGGCCCCGGCCAACGATCTGGCGGCGTCGCTGCACCTGCTGGCGGGCGCCGTCGCCTCGCCACCGCCAGTCGACGCGCTGCTGGAAGGCGGCACCGAAACGCCTTACGGGCCGGACGACGTCTATGCCGCGTTCGTCGGCAGCCGCGCGCTGCGCCAGGGGATATATGCGCTGGAAGACGCCGACATCTTCAATCTGCTTTGCCTGCCCGCCATCACGCACGGCGGCGTCCTGGCCGACGCCGCGTCGTACTGCGAAGAGCGGCGCGCCTTCATGATCGTGGACGCGCCGCCCACGGCCACCGACCCCGCCTCGATGGTGGCGGTGGCCAATGGCACCGCCCTGCCCAAGTCCGATCACGCGGCCGTCTACTACCCGTGGACGTACGTGTCCGATCCGCTCAAGAACGGCAAGCCGCGCCTGGCGCCGCCCTGCGGCACCGTTGCCGGCCTGTATGCGCGCACGGATGGCAACCGGGGCGTATGGAAGGCGCCCGCGGGCACCGACGCCAACCTGACCGGCGTCGTCTCGCTGGCGACCACGCTGACCGATGGCGAGAACGGCAGCCTGAATCCGCTGGGGGTCAACTGCCTGCGCACGTTCCCGGTGTACGGCGCGGTCTGCTGGGGCGCGCGCACGCTGCGCGGCGCCGACCAGCTCACCTCCGAGTACAAGTACGTGCCCGTGCGGCGCCTGGCCCTGTACCTGGAGGAATCGCTCTACCGGGGCACGCAGTGGGTGGTATTCGAACCCAACGACGAGCCGCTGTGGGCGCAGATCCGCCTGAACATCGGCGCGTTCATGAACACGCTGTTCCGCCAGGGCGCCTTTCAAGGCAGTTCGCCGCGCGAGGCCTATCTGGTCAAGTGCGACCGGGAAACCACCACGCAAGACGACATCAATCGGGGCGTGGTCAACATCCTGGTGGGGTTCGCGCCGCTCAAGCCCGCCGAGTTCGTCGTCATCAGCATCCAGCAACTGGCCGGCCAGATTCAGGCTTGAGCCCGGCGGGCGGCAACGCCGCTTGCGGCCCGCCACGCCCGCCGACCACGGTTACCAGGAGATTGCCATGGCGCAGTTCACCGTCAATCCGCAGCGCTTCGACCCGTACAAGAATTTCAAATTCCGGGTGAAGTGGGATGGCCGCTATGTGGCCGGCATCAGCAAGGTGTCGGCGCTCAAGCGCACCACCGAAGTGGTCGAGCACCGCGAAGGCGGCGACCCGTCCAGCGGGCGCAAGTCCCCCGGCCGCAGCAAGTACGAGGCGGTGACGCTGGAGCGCGGCGTCACGCACGACCGCGAGTTCGAGCAGTGGGCCAACAAGGTGTGGAACTTTGGCTCGGGGCTGGGCAGCGAGGTGTCGCTGAAGAACTTTCGCAAGGACATCATCATCGAGGTCTACAACGAAGCCGGGCAACTGGTGCTGGCCTACAAGGTGTTCCGCTGCTGGGTGTCGGAATACCAGGCCATCCCGGATCTGGACGCCAACGCCAACGCCGTCGCGATTCAGACCATCAAGCTGGAAAACGAAGGATGGGAGCGCGACTACGAAGTTGCCGAGCCGTCCGAACCAAGCTTTGTCGAGCCGGCTTGATGGAGCGCCGCGATGAACGCCCTGATCGAATCGCAGATTCTTGCGCTGTGGGAGGCAGGCCGTGACCGCCACCCGATAGATCGTGGCCTGCGCGCGCTGGCCGTGGCGATGCCCGGCGAGGAGGTGGCGTCACGGCCGGTCGGATGGCGGACGCTGTCATTGCTGCGCCTGCGGCGCGCGACATTCGGCGCGCGGCTGCCGGCCTGCGCCGATTGCCCGGCGTGCGGCGCGGCGATGGCGTTTGACCTGGATCTGGCCGCCCTGATCGAGACCCTGCCCGCGCCGCCGGAGCGCGGGTCCGCCGAGCCCATGTTCGACGCGCACGGCGCCGCCTGGCGCCTGCCCAGCAGCCGGGACCAGGCGCACGCGGCGATGGCCGCCGACAGCGAAGCCGCGCTCGCCCTGTTGCTGCGCGCGTGCCGTGTCGGTGCACCACCCGAGGCCAGCCTGCCGCAAGGCGCGGCGCTGGAAGACATCGAAGCGCGCATGGAGGCGCTGGACCCCGCCGCCAACATCGCGCTGTCATTGCGCTGCGCCGACTGCGCGCACCCCTGGACGGCGGCGTTGGATGCCGACACCTGCCTGTGGGACGACATCAGCCTGTGCGCGCGCGGCCTGTTGCGGGACGTGCACCGCCTGGCGCGCGCCTACGGCTGGACCGAGCCGCAGGTGCTGGCGCTGGGCCCGGCCCGGCGCGCCGCCTACCTGGCGATGGCTGACAGCGAGGCCATGCCATGAGCGGATTCCTGCGCCAGCTGGCCAGCCGCAGCCTGGGCACCGCCCCGCGTCTGCGCAGCGCGCCTTCGCCGCTGGCTGCGGCGCTGCATGGCGTCGTGCCGCGGGATCCGTTGCGCGCCGACGCGCAGGATCAGGACGGTCACCTTGCCGGGCACGATTCGGCCGCGCAGGCCGGCAGGGGCTTGGCGGACACCAGGAACCGTCTGGGGCAGCGGTTTTCACAAGGGGCGGCTTTCAACGCACTGGGAGATGCCGACGAGGCGGCGGACGTGCATGCACGCGCCACCGGACGCGAAGCGGCGATGCCGCAGAGGCACTTCATTGCGAACGCGCCAGTAACCGATGCCGGTATGCGAACGTCCGGCGCGCCGCAGCGCACGGACGCGGCGCCCCCGCCATTACGCAGCCCGCTCGTGCCCGATCCGGCCGATCAGGATTCAATCTCCCTTGAGGCGCAGCGGCCCGTTTCCGCAAGCGTGGCGCCGCCCGATCGCGCCGAGTCCGCAACACCGATGCACGCCGCGCAGGCGATTACCGATGTCGCCCACGCATCGGCCACCCTCAACGCGGCCGCCCCCAATGCGGCCGCCGCAGCATCGCTGCCCTTCCCTGCCGCACGGCGCGACGCCCCATCCCCTGCGTCTCGTCCCGCCGCGCAATCGTCCGCGCCCGACGTGCACATCACCATCGACCGCCTTGAGGTCGCGCCCCCGCCGCCGCGCGCCGCGGCCACTCCGCGATCGTCCGCGCTCTCGCTGCGCGACTACCTGGCCGCGCGGCGCGCGGGGCTGCCATGAGCAACGCGCTGGCCATCGCGGCGGTCACTGCCGTCATCAAGGACCTGCTCGACTCGGGCATGATCGACCACGCCGTGACGGACACGCTGGGCGCGGGCGTCAAGGTGTCCGCGCTGGCCCCCGACGCCGTGTCGCTGGACAACCAGGAAGACCCGCAGCTGAACCTGTTCCTGCATCAGGTCACGCCCAACGCCGCGTGGCGCAATGCGGCGCTGCCATCGCGCGATGCCGCCGGCGATCGCATCGCCAATCCGCCGCTGGCCCTGGATCTGCACTATCTGCTGACAGCCTATGGCCGCGCCGAGCTGCAGGCCGAAGTGCTGCTGGGGTACGCGCTGCAACTGCTGCACGAGTCGGCCGTGCTGCCGCGCGAGGCCGTGCGCCGCGCGCTGGATCCGGACGTGGTCGACGGCGCCATCCTGCCCACGGTGTACCAAAGCCTGCGCGGCGCGGACCTGGCCAGCCAGATCGAACTGTTGAAGATCACGCCCGCGGCGCTGGGCGCCGAAGAGATGTCGCGCCTGTGGTCTGCGCTACAGGCCCACTACCGGCCGACCGCGGCGTTCCAGGTGTCGGTAGTGCTGATCGAATCGCGCCGGCCCGCGCGCGGCGCCCTGCCCGTGCTGACCCGCGGCGAGGCTATCCCCGGCACGCCGCGCGACCGGGGCGTGCTGGTCTTTCCCGGCCTGACGCCGCCGCTGCCCACGCTCTTGTCCGTGCAACCGGCGGGCAGGCAGCCGGTTGCCGTGCCCGGCGGATCCGTGACGCTCGTGGGGCATCATCTGGACGGCCTGGCGCGGCGGGTGACGCTGCGCCATTCCACGCTGGACGCCGAGCGCGACGTGCCCGTCGAGGCCGGCACGGATACCTGGCTGCGGCTGACGATGCCGACGGACCTGCCTGTCGGCCTGTACCGCGTGCATGCCCACGTGCAGGCTGCCGATACCGGCCTGCCGCGCGACAGCAATCAGCTTGCGCTGGTGCTGGCGCCCGAACCCGTGCTGCCGCCGGTCTCGGCCACGCGCAACGGCGGCACGGTACGCATGACGCTGGGCATCGCGCCCCCGCTCTTGCCCGGCCAGGCCGCCAGCCTGCTGTTGGGAGACCGGGAACTGCCCGCCGAACCCGCCGCCGCGCCCGCCAGCGCGCTCATCTTCGAATGGCGTGACGCGCCGCCAGCAGGTACGCGCTTTCTGGCGCGACTGCGGGTGGACGGCATCGAAAGCCCGCTGGTGGACCGCGAGTCGGTCCCCGTCCGCTACCTTGACCGCCGGATCGAGCTGCCATGAACGCGCGCGCGCCCACCGGCTGGACCGAAGCCAACCAGCAATTGCTGGCCGCGGAGTTCACGCGGCTGCGCACTCGGCTGCGCAAGCCCGGCAGCCGGCCGCCCCGGCACGGCGCGCAACAGCTGGCCCAGGCGCGCGCCGCCATGGACGGCGACGCCGCCATCGACCAGCTGACGGCCATCTTCGGCCTGTCGGCGTTCGAGCGCGACCTGCTGCTGTTGTGCGCTGGCATCGAGATGGACGCGGTGCTGGCGGACCTTTGCGCCCACGCCAACGGCCGCAGCGGCGGCCAGCGCCACGCCAGCTTCGCGCTGGCGCTGGCCGAGCTTGAAGGCGCGCACTGGAGCGCGCTGTCGCCGCAACGCCCGCTGCGCCGCTGGCGTCTGCTGGACGTGGACGACACCGCCGACTTGAGCACGGCGCGGTTGCGCATCGACGAACGCGTGCTGCACTACCTGGCCGGGTTGAACGAACCCGACGCGCGCCTTCGCCCGCTGTTGCGTCCGGCGCTGCCCCTGCCCCACGCCGCGCCCGCGCACGCGGAGGCGTCGGAGCAAATCGCCGCGCAGGTGGCCGCCGCGCAAGGCACGCCATTGCCGGTGTTCGTGCTGGAAGGCGACGATGCCGGCGCGCACGAGGACGTGGCGGCGCGCGCCGCGCATGCCGCCGGGCTGGCGTGCCTGGCGCTGGCCGCCGAAGACGTGCCGGCGGACGCGGCCGAGCGCAACGCCATGCTGACGCTCTGGCAGCGCGAGGCCGTGCTGCTGGGCGCCGGCCTCTATGTCGATGCGACCGACGGCTTGCCGCCCGCGGCGCGGCACCTGGTGGAACAGGCCGGCGGCCTGTGCCTTGTGGGGGTACGCGAGCCGGTCGCCTTGCGCGCGGCGTCGCGTCACTACCCCGTGACCCGGCCCCAGGAGGCGGACCGCCGAACCTTGTGGCGGCAGGCATTGGGTCCGCAGGCAGCCGCGCGTGCGGGCCAGGCGGTGGACCATGCCGCCAGCCAGTTTGGACTGGACTCGCGGACCTTGCAGCTCACCGCCGCGGCGCTCGCGCCCGCGCTGCTGGCGGACGGCGCCGATCCGTCCGCCGTGCTGTGGCAGGGTTGTGCGCAGGCCAGCCGCCGCCGGCTGGACGGATTGGCGCAGCGCCTGACGCCCGCGGCAGGCTGGAACGACCTGGTGCTGCCCGAGCCGCAGTTGGCGGTATTGCGCCAGATCGCGGCGCATCTGCGCCAGCGCTACCGCGTTCACCAGGATTGGGGATTTGCCGCCGCGCAGTCGCGCGGCCTGGGCCTTGCCACCCTCTTTACCGGCGAAAGCGGCACCGGCAAGACCATGGCCGCCGAAGCGCTGGCGCGCGAGACGGGACTGGACCTGTACCGCATCGACCTGTCTGCCGTCGTCAGCAAGTACATCGGCGAAACCGAAAAGAACCTGCGGCGACTGTTCGAGGCCGCCGAGGACGGCGGCGCGATCCTGCTCTTTGACGAAGCCGACGCGCTCTTCGGCAAGCGGTCGGAGGTCAAGGACAGCCATGACCGCTACGCCAACATCGAGATCAGCTACCTGCTGCAACGCATGGAGTCCTACCGTGGCCTGGCGGTGCTGACCACCAACCTGAAGTCCAACCTGGACAGCGCATTCCTGCGGCGGCTGCGCTTTGTCGTGCAGTTTCCGTTTCCCGACCAGGACCAGCGCGCGCGCATCTGGCGCGGCGTGTTCCCGGCCGCCACGCCCACCCGCGACCTCGATCCGCGCCAGCTGGCGCGGCTGAACCTGACGGGCGGCAGCATCCGCAACGTCGCGCTGAACGCGGCCTTCCTGGCCGCCGACGCCGGCTCCGATGTCACCATGGCTCACGTGCTGCAAGCCGCGCACGCCGAAGCCGCCAAACGCGAGCGGCCCCTGGCCGACGCCGAAACGAGGGGATGGCCATGAAATCCGCAATCCATCTGCATATCCGCGCGCTCAGCCTGCCGAGCCACGACGCCGCCCAGCGCAATGCGTTCGTGGCCGCGCTGGTGCACGAACTGGTACGTCGCGCCGCGCAGCACAACGGCGCCGCCGCCGATGGCAGCGCCGAGCAGGCGCGCACCGTGGCAGACGGCCCGCAGCCGGAGCAGGCCGGCGCGCAAGCGGGGCGCGCCATCGCCGACACATTCCACCTCAAGCATTGAGCCTGGCCATGCGAACGGCTTTGTTCACGCCGCAACCTGACACCGCGCCGCCGCGCTCGCGCCTGGTGCTGCGCCGCTGCGCCTGCGGATGCGGTGGCAAGAACGGCGGCAAGAGCGGCGGCAAGTCCGGCTGCGCGGCCTTGCCGCTGGGCGGGCGCGCGAAGACGGCGGTGCCCAACCAGGTCGAGGACGTGTTGCGCAGCCCCGGCGAGCCGCTGGCCGCCGCCGACCGCGCGGAATTCGAGCAGCGCTACGGCCACGACTTCGGCCGCGTGCGCGTCCACGCCGACGCCCGGGCCGCAGACTCGGCGCGCGCGCTGCATGCGCAGGCCTACACCGTCGGCCCGCACGTCGCCTTCGGCGCCGGACGCTATGCGCCGCGCACGCGGCAGGGCCGCGAACTGCTGGCGCATGAGCTGGCGCACGTGGTGCAGCAGCAGGCGCGCTACCGCCCCGGGCTGCCGCTGGAACTGGGCGCGGCCGACTCGCCGCTTGAAGCGCAGGCCGACCGCGCGGCGCACAACCTGTCCCAGCCCATCGCCGCGCCAGGACTGGCGCAAACCGTGCAGCGCGCCGGCATGGGCGACCTGCGCGTGGCCGAGGCCGAAGCACGCAAATGCCCCGGCACGCACACCATGCCGGACGACGTGTACGACGCGGTCAACGACGCCTGGTCCAAGTCCGGGCACGGCGGCGACACCGTGCAGGAGCACGGCGGCCGCATCGTGTCCGACAAGGACGGCAAGCGCGTCATTCGCACGGGCTCGGGCGGCGGCGGCAGCATCAGCCTGCCCGCCGAGCAAAAAGGCGACTACACCCTCGGCACGTACCACACGCATCCCTACAGCAGCTCGGAAGGATCCAAGCTGGGCGTGGCGTTTTCCGGCGCGGACGTGGCCAACTTCATGGCCGGCAACCAGGGCTGGGTCAAGTACATCGGGGCGGGTAGCTGCCATTACGCGCTGAACATCCAGGACTACGAAGCGGTGTACGACTGCCGCAAGCGCAACGTCGATTTCAAGACGCGCTGGAACGACGCCTTTGCCGCCGCCACCGGCACGTTCCAGGCCAAGGTCGAGACCGCCGTGCGGGCATCGATCGACGGTTGCGGCGTCTGCTTTTACCGCGCCTGCCGGCCCGACGCCGCCAGCGCGGTCCCCAAGAACATGAGCCTCATCTAGGAGCCGTCATGCAAGACTGGATTGGCAAGACCGTGGGAGAGGTGCTCGACCTGTGCCAGACGCGCTATGCCGACGTCACCATGGTCGACGAGCCGCCGGGCAAGCTGCGCGCCGTCGAGATCGATTGCGTGGCGCGCGTGCCGGTATCGCGCTTCGTGCTGGAGTTCGACTACCGCCCGGATCTGTTCAGCGCGGCGCGCAACTGGCCCGAATCGCTGGTGGGCGCGCAGCGCATCACCGCCGTGCGCAACGCCGCCGAGCCGCAGGCCTACCCATGAGCGGACCGCTTTCGCCCCGCCTGCTGCGCGGCGGCATCATCCTGATCGATCCGTCCAGCGGGGCGGTGCAGCGCGTGATTTCGCTGCAGTACAACCCCGAGACGCTGACGCGATCGCTGCAGCCGCAAAGTGTGGACGACGGCGGCGCGGCGGGCGAGCCGCTGCGGCTCAAGGGGCCGCCGGCCGAGACGATCCGGCTGGACGCCGAGCTGGACGCGACCGACCAGCTGGAGTTTCCGGACGAACACCGCGACGCGCGCGACACCGGCATCCACGCGCAGCTGGCGGCGCTGGAAACCATCGTCTACCCGGACAGCGCCGCGCTCATCCGCAACAACCAGATCGCGAATCTGGGCACGCTGGAGATCGCGCCCACGGTCGCGCCGCTGAGTCTCTTCGTCTGGAGCCGCGAACGCGTGGTGCCGGTGCGCGTGACCGATTTCTCGATCACCGAAGAGGCCTTCGACGCGCGCCTGAACCCGATCCGCGCCAAGGTCTCGCTGGGCCTGCGCGTGCTGCATGTCGGCGACCTGGGCTTCGGCGACAAGGGGGGCCATCTGTACCTGGTGTATCAGCAGCGCAAGGAACGGCTGGCCGCGCTGGCGGGGCTGGGCGACCTGGGCTCCGTCGGACTGGAGTCCCTGCCATGAGCGTCGAGCGCTTTCCCGCCAACAGCCGCTATCAGGGCGTGCCCACGGCTGAAATGCCGGGGCCCGACGGCCGGCCGCTCGTCTACCTGCGCCGCCGCTTCCTGCCTGACCCGGCGGCGCTTACCGCGGTCGGCGAGGTGGCCGTTGCCCCCGGCGACCGGCTGGACCGGCTGGCCGCGGCGGCGCTGGGCGATCCGCTGCAGTACTGGCGTCTGGCGGACGGCAATGACGCGCCGCGCCCGGCCGCGCTGGAGACGCCCGGCCGCAGCCTGCGCGTGACGCTGCCCGCCGCGCTGGGCGCGCCATTCAATGGCCAATTCGGAGGCGGCGATGCTTAGCGGCGTGCACCTGACGCTGCTGGTGGGGCCCGGCCTGCCCGTGCCCGCGCCGCGGCCCATCATGGACGGCCTGGAGCGCGTCGAGGTGTCGTCGTCGGCCGACGGCCCGGGGGGCTTTCAGCTGTCGTTCACCGTCAGCAACCGCTCGCCGCTGCATACGCTGCTGGTGATCGCGGGCGGCCAGGTGCCGTGGCTGCGGGTCATCCTGATCGCCACGTTGAACGGACTGCCCACCGTGCTGATGGACGGGCTGGTCACGCGCCAGGAAATCACCGACGGCAACGCGCCCGGCCAATCGCGCCTGACCGTCACGGGCGAGGACCTGACGGTGGCGATGGACAAGCAGGACATGAGCGGCCTGCCCTACCCGGCGATGCCGCCACCCGCGCGTGTCGCAGCCATCATCGGCCGCTACGCGCTCTACGGCATGCTGCCGCTCGTCGTGCCGTCGCCGTTCACCGATGTGCCGATCCCCGTCGAACGCATTCCCCTGCATGAAGGCACGGACCTGGCCTACGTGCGCCAGCTGGCCGCGGAAGTCGGCCACGTGTTCTACATCGAACCCGGGCCATTGCCCGGCGCCAACGTGGCGTACTGGGGCCCCGAAATCCGGCTGGGGCCGGTGCAGCCGGCGCTCAACCTGGGCATGGACGTGCACAGCAACGTCGAGTCGCTGTCGTTCTCGGTGAACCAGTCGGACGCCGCGCTGCCCGTCATCTTCATCCAGAACCCCCTGACCAAGTTTCCAATTCCCCTGCCGGTTCCCGACATCAGCCTGGCCAGCCCGCCGCTGGGTCTTTTGCCGCCGCTGGCCAAGGGGCTGACGCTGCTCAAGGACACGGCCAAGCTGTCGCCGGCCGCCGCGCTGGGACGCGGCCTGGCCATGGCCGCCGGCACCACCGCCGACGCGGTCACCGCCGATGGATCGCTGAACGTGCTGCGCTACGGCCACGTGCTCAAGTCGCGCCAGCTTGTGGGCGTGCGCGGCGCGGGCCTGGCGTTCGACGGCCTGTACTACGTCAAGCGGGTGGACAGCACGCTCAAGGCGGGCGAGTTCCGCCAGCAATTCTCGCTGGCCCGCAATGGCCTGATCTCGACCCTGCCTCTGGTGCCGCCATGACAGACCCCCAACGCCACTACGGCAAATTCCGCGGCGTGGTGATCAACAACGTCGACCCCATGCAGATGGGCCGCATCCAGGTTCAGGTGCCCGACGTGCTGGGCCTGGGCGTCTCAAGCTGGGCCATGCCCTGCGTGCCGTTCGCCGGCCAGCAGAGCGGCGTCTTCGTGGTGCCGCAGGTCAGTTCGGGCGTGTGGGTGGAGTTCGAACAAGGCAAGCCCGACTACCCGATCTGGGTCGGCGGATTCTGGGGCTCGGCCGCCGAAGTGCCCGCGCTGGCGCTGGCGGGGCTGCCGGTGTCGCCCAGCATCGTGCTGCAGACGGGTGGACAGAACACGCTGATGATTTCCGACCTGCCCGGCCCCACGGGCGGCATCCTGCTCAAGACCAAGACCGGCGCGATGATCTCGATCAGCGACGTGGGCATCACGCTGTCCAACGGCCAGGGCGCGACCGTGATGCTTGCCGGTCCGGCCGTCAACATCAACCAGGGCGCCCTGACGGTGACCTGACTTTGAATCACAGGAGGCGCAGCCATGCCCGGACCCTTGCTGCATCTAGGCGCCACCGTGCAGTGTTCGCACGGCGGCCAGGCCGTTCCCCTGTCGCCCAACCCGCGCGTGCTGTTGTCGGGCCAGCCGGCCGTGACCATCCTGTCGACGTATTCGATCGCGGGATGCGCCTTTCCGCCCCCGCCCTCGGGCAATGGCCCCTGCGTCACCGGCATGTGGTTAAGCGGCGCGACACGTGTGCTGATCGGCGGACAGCCGGTCGCGCTGCAGGCCGGCGCGTCGATCTGCACGCCCACCGGCACGCCCATGCTGGCGCTGCAGGCGCAGGCACGCGTCGTGGGCATGTAAGGCGCACCGCCATGGCCATCCTGCGCTTTCCGTTCGAGCCCGACGCGCGCGGCCGCAGCCGCGATGCCGATGACGCCGAGCACGTGCGCGACATGATCGAACAGGTGCTGTTCACGGTGCCCGGCGAACGCGTCAACCGGCCGGACTTCGGCTGCGGTCTGCTGCAACTGGTGTTCGCGCCCAACAGCGACACGCTGGCCGCCGCCGTGCAGATGAGCGTGCAGGGTGCGCTGCAGCAGTGGCTGGGCGAGCGCATCGCGGTGGAGTCCGTCAACGTCGCGCATCGCGATGCCACCCTGCAGGTGGACGTGCAGTACGTGCTGCGCCGGGGCCAGCAACGGCGGCTGGCGCGCTTTACCCGGGACGTGCCATGAACCGCCAGTTCCGCAGCGCCACCCCCCGCCGCCTGCAACTGCTGCGCGCCCAGCAGCCGCCCGGCGACAACGGCATCGCCTTCGTCGAGATCGATGCGGCCGACCAGCGCACGCTGCGCGTGGTGTGCGTGCATCCGGTGTCCGGCATCGGCCGCACCCACGTGCGCATCGAAGGCGGCACGCGCATCCGCGGCATTGCGCTGGCTGCTGACCCGGTGCTGTCGGGCAACGAGATCCGGCTGAGCGTGGACAAGGCCGGCGACTTCTCGTGGTACACGCTGGCGCTGGTGAACCCCGCCGATCCCGACGCGCCCGCGCCGGGCTTTGACCTGTGCCTGTCCACCATCGAGATCAACTTCAAGGCCGGATGCCCGTCGGAATTCGACTGCGCCGATATGCGCGCGTGCGACGCGCCCGCCCCGCCCGAGCCGCTGCTCGATTACCTGGCCAAGGACTACGAAAGCTTCCGGCGGCTGATGCTGGACCGCCTGTCGCAAAGCATGCCCGACTTCACCGAGCGCAATCCCGCGGATTTCACCGTGGCGCTGGTGGAAACGCTGGCCTATGCCGCCGACCACCTGTCGTACGCGCAGGACGCCGCCGCCACCGAGGCGTACCTGGACACCGCGCGCCGCCGAACCTCATTGCGCCGTCATGCGCGCCTCTTGGACTATCCCTTGCATGACGGCTGCAACGCGCGGGTCTTCGTCACTGTCCAAGCCCACGCGGCGGGCGAAGGCAAGGTCATCCCGGCCGGCACGCCGCTATTGACCAGTTCCCCGGAAGCCGCGCTTGCGGCCCCCGTGCGCCGCCGCGATGCGCTGGACAGGCTGCCCGCGCCCGGCATCGAAGTGTTCGAGACGCTGCACGACCTGCTGTTGCACACCGCGCACAGCCGCATCTTTCTGCATGACTTCGCCGACCCGGCGTACTGCCTGCCGCGCGGCCGGACGCAGGCGGCGCTGGTGAACGATCCGCCGCTGGCGCTTGCGCCCGGCGACGTGCTGGTGTTCGAAGAGACGATAGACCCGTTGACGGGCCGCAAGGCCGATGCGGACCGCACGCATCGCCACGCCGTGCGCCTGACCGAAACGCGCACCGGCCGCGACGACCTGACCGGCACCGACCTGCTGCTGATCGCCTGGCATCCGGACGATGCGCTGCCGTTCCCGCTGTGCGTGAGCCAGGAGTTCGACGAGGGCGGCGCGCTGGTCAAGCGCGCGGTATCGGTGGCGCGGGGCAACGTGGTCCTCGCCGATCACGGCATGCAGCGCGATTGGACGCCGTTGCAGCCGGACGCCGCGACGGCGCGCGATGCGTTTGCCGCGCGGCCCTATCGGCCGCGCCTGCCAGACGCCGGCCTCGCCTGCGCCGAGCCCTACCGGCATGCGCTTGCCGTGGCGGGGCCGCTGCCCGCCAGCGCGGCGCTGGCCCAGGACCCGCGCCGCGCGCTGCCCAGCGGCATGTCGCTGCAGGCCGACGACGCCGATCAGCCCGGCGACGTGCCTGCGCCGGCCAGCCCGCCGTGGTCGCCCCAGCGCAGCCTGCTGGCCAGCGCGCGCGACGCGCGCGAATTCGTCGTCGAGATGGAACACGACGGCGCGGCCTGGCTGCGCTTTGGCGACAACCGCTATGGCGCCGCGCCCGCGCCCGGCGAACGCCTGCTGGCGCGGTATCGGCTGGGCGGCGGTCCGCAAGGCAACGTGGGCGCGGAAGCCATCGGCGCGCTGGTCACCGACGATCCGGACCTGATGCTGGGCGTGGCGCGCGTGCGCAATCCCCTGCCCGCGCAGGGCGGCGCGGCGCCGGAGCCGGCCGATGCGATCAAGCTCAACGCGCCCGAGGCCTTCCGGGTGCAGGAGCGCGCGGTCACCGCGGACGACTATGCGCGGCTGGCGCAGCGCCATCCGCAGGTGCAGCGCGCGGCGGCCCGCCTGCGTTGGACGGGCAGCTGGCACACCGTCTTCCTGACCGTGGACCGGCGCGGCGGGCTGGCCGTCGATGCGCCGTTTCGCGCCGCGCTGCGCGCCTTCATGGAACGCTTCCGGCTGGCCGGCCAGGACCTGGAGTTTTCGGACCCGGTGCATGTGCCGCTGGACATCCTGGTGCGCGTCTGCGCCGCGCCCGGCCACTTCGCCGCGGACGTTAAGGCGGCGCTGCGCGATGCTTTCACCGCGGGCCTGGACCGCGCGGGCCGGCCGGGCTTCTTTCATCCCGACCGATACACCTTCGGCACGCCGCTGGCGCTGTCGGCGCTGATGCGCGCCGTCATGGCCGTGCCGGGCGTGGCGTCGGCGCGGGCAGAACGCTTTCAGCGCTGGGGCCGCGACCCGGCGGGCGAACTGGACACTGGCCGTCTGCTGGCCGCGCCGCTGGAAGTGCTGCGCGCCGACGGCGATCCGAATTTCCCGGAGAACGGCCGCATCGACTTCATCGTGGAGGGCGGATCATGACGACTCGCGACGACTGCGGCTGCTGCGCCGGGCAGCCCGCGCTCACGCCGTCGGACCTGGCCAATCCGCCCGGCCAGCCCGCCTTGCGCCTGCGCATCGGCACGCATGGCCGCTTTCTTGCCAGCCTGACGGCGGATCTGGCGCGCTCGCCGGCCCTGGCGGCGCTGACGACGCGCGACCGCGATGACCCCGTCATTGCCCTGTTCGACGCCTGGGCGGCGGTGCTGGACGTGCTGGCGTTCTATCAGGAGCGGATCGGCAACGAGGGCTACCTGCGGACCGCGACCGAGCGCCGGTCGGTGCAGTCGCTGGCGCGGGCCATCGGCTACGAACTGCGGCCAGGCGTGGCGGCGACGACCTGGCTGGCGTTCTCGCTGGAAACCGCGCCGGGCGCGCCCCCGCGCGCCCGCATCGAGCCCTGGACGCGCGCGCAAAGCGTGCCCGCGCAGGACGAACGCGCGCAGACCTTCGAAACCCTGCAGGCCGTCGAGGCGCGCGCCGCCTGGAACGCGCTGGAACTGGCGTGGCTGGAACCGGCGCCCCCGCGCTTTGGCGCGCGCACGCTGTGCCTGGCCGGCGCGGCCACGCGCCTGAAGGCCGGCGACGCCGTGCTCGTCGTCGGCGATGAGCGCGCGCGCGATCCGGGCAACGAGAATTGGGACTTCCGCCGCCTGACACAGGTCCGCGAATACACGCCCGGTCCGGGCGAAGACGGCGCGCCCGCCTATACGCTGATCTCGCTGGAGCGGGGCCTGGGCAGCGCCGCGCCACATGTGCAGCCCGCAGGGCGCAACCCGCGCTGCTTCGCGCTGCGCGCGCAGGCCCGCCTGTTCGGCTACAACGCGCCCGATTGGCGCGCCATGCCCGCCACGCTGCGCGCGGCTTACCTGGGCATGGCCGACGACGCCAAGCCGTCATTCAGCCAGTTTCCGCAGTGGCCGGGCTATACGCTGGCCGAGGTGTCCGATCCGCCCGGCGCCAGCGGCCCCGGCACCGGGCTGTACGGCGAGTATTACCGTGGCCGCACGTTCAGCCAGCGCGTGATGACCCGCACCGATCCGCAACTGGATTTTCATTGGGCCGCGGGCGGCCCCGGCGACGGCGTGCCCGCGGACAACTTCTGCGTGCGCTGGACGGGCTGGGTGCGCGCCCCGGACAGCGGCAGCTACACCTTTCACGTCACGGCCGACGATGGCGTGCGGCTGTGGGTGGACGGCAACCTGCTCATCGACCAGTGGCGCGAACAATCTCCCACCGAATACAGCGCCAGCGCGCGGCTCGCGGCGGGGCGCAAGCACGACATCCGCATCGAATACTACGAGGCGGGCGGCGACGCCACCTTCGTGCTGGCGTGGTCCGGACCGGGCCTGGCGCGCCAGACGATTCCCGCGGCCAGCCTGTACCCGGGCGACGTGCACGGCGTGCACCTGGACGCCTCCTATCCCAAATGGGTGGCCGGCGGCTGGACCGTACTGTCGATGCCGGGCTATGAAGAGCTGTACCGCATTGCCGACGCGGGCCCCGACGCGCGCACGGGCTTTGCGCTGGCGGGACCGACCACGCGCCTCACGCTGCGGGGCGAGCGTGTGCGCGAGCAGTTCAACGACGCCCTGCGCGAGACCACGGCCTACGGCGAATCCGACCCGCTGGACTGGGGCGTGCGTCCGGCCTCGGGGCTGACGCAAGGCCACACGCTGGTGCTGGCGTCGTATGAGCCCGACCTGCCGCAAGACCGCATGCTGGCGGTGTCGGGCCTGATCCTGACCGACACCGATGCCGCCAACGTTGCGCCGCGCGAGCGGCTGCTGCGCGGCGACGCCGTGGCCAACGTGCGCGTGGCGCGTGACCGCGCAAGCGCCGACCTGGAATTCGAGGATGGCGCGCGCGCCACCGTCACGCTGGCCGACGCCAGCGACATCGTGCGCATCCAACGCAACGACAGCGCTGGCGGCCGCACGACGCTCGTGCTGGACGCCGACCTGGCGCACGCCTATCTGCCCGCCACGGTGCGCATCAACGCCAACGTCGCGCCCGCCAGCCACGGCGACAGCCGCCAGATGCGCATCCAGCCGGAGGTGCTGGGCAGCGGCGCCGGCAACCGCGCCTTCCAGCGCTTCACGCTGCAGCAAAAGCCCTTGACGTTCGTGCCCGCGCCCACCGCCAGCGGCGCGGCGAGCAGCCTGGAAGTCCGCGTGGACGGCCTGCTGTGGGACGAGGCGCCGCGCATCACCGCGCTGGCGCCGGACGACCGCGCGTATCTGCTGCGGGTGGACGACAGCGGCGGGGCCACCGTGCAGTTCGGCGACGGCCTGCATGGCGCGCGTCTGCCGTCCGGATCGGGCAACGTCCAGGCGCGTTATCGCGTGGGCCTGGGCCGCGAAGGCAATGTCGCGCGCGGCCAGCTGAGCGTGCTGCTCACGCGCGCGCCCGGCGTCAAGGCGGTCGTCAATCCCGCGCCCGCGACCGGCGGCGTGGACCCCGAAGCGGGCGACGCCGCCCGCCGCAATGCGCCGCTGCGGGTACGCACGCTGGACCGCATCGTGTCGCTGCGCGACTTCGAGGATTTCGCCGCCGCCTTTACCGGTATCGGCAAGGCGCAGGCGGTATGGCAGTGGGACGGCGAGCAACGGCTCGTGCACCTGACCGTCGCGGGCGAAGATGGCGCCGCGCTGGATCCGGCCGGCGCGTTGTATCGCAACCTGCTCGCGGCCATCGACGCGGCGCGCCCGCCCTACCAGCCGCTGAAGGTGGCGCCGTGCCGCTACCTGGACTTCGGCCTGCGGGCGGGCCTGGGCATCGATCCGCGCTTTGAAGCGGCGACCGTCTTGGTCGCTGCCCGCGCGCGCGTCCTGGACGCCTTCGGCTTTGCCGCGCGGGCGTTCGGCCAGCCGGTGCACGGCGCCGAGGTGCTTGCCGTCTTGCAGGACGTGCCGGGCGTCGCGTGGGTCGATCTGGACGCACTGGTGCTCCACGCCGGCCTGGACGGCGCGGGCGCGCGGCGCAGCAACGGTCCGGACGCCCTGCTACCGGCGCGCACCGCGCGTTGGCAACAGGGCGCCCTGCAGCCTGCCGAGCTGCTGCGCCCGGATCCCGCCGCCATCGACTTGTCGGAGCGCACATGAACACCCGCCTGGATGCCGATGCCCTGATGGCCCTCTTGCCGGCGTTCTACCGCGAACGCGACGCCGCCGCCGGCGGGCCGCTGCGCGCGCTGCTGGACGTGCTGGCGCGCCAGGGCGCGCTGGTGGACGCCGACGTGGACCGGCTCTACGACAACTGGTTCATCGAAACCTGCGAGGACTGGGTGGTGCCTTATCTGGGCGACCTGCTCGGCGTGCGCGCGCTGTATCCTGTGGGCGCCGCCTTTTCGCCGCGGGCGCTGGTGGCCAACACGCTGCGGCTGCGCCGCCGCAAAGGCACGGCGCTGGTGCTGGAAGAATTGGCGGCCAACGCCACCGGCTGGCCAAGCCGTGTGTCCGAGTGCTTCGAGCGCGTGGCCACCACGCAGCACGTCAATCACCCGCGCGCGCACGCGCTGCGCACGCCCGACCTGCGCGATTCGCGCGCCATGGAACGTGTCGACGGCCCCTTCGGCGCCGAGCTGCACACCGCGCACGTGCGCGCGCTGCCGGCCGGACGCTACAACCTGCCCAACGTCGCACTCTTTCTTTGGCGGTTGCAGTCGTACACCGTGCAGCGCGGCGACGCGGCGCGCGCCACCACGCACGACGGCTTCTACACTATCGATCCGCTGGGCCGCGACCAGCCCCTTTTCAACCGGCCGCGCACCGAGACCGACATCGACCACCTGGCCGAGCCGATCAACGTGCCCGAACCGCTGTCCTGGCGCGACCTGCATGCGGAACTGCAAGCGCGCCGCCAGGCCCTGACCGATGGCGACGCGCCCCCGCAAGGCTGGTTTGCCGACAGCGCCGCCGGCCCCGTCGTGCAGGTGTGGCTGGACGGCCAGCCGGTTCCCGCCGAGCATCTGGTGATCTGCAATCTTGCGCCCATCCCCGGCGTCGCTCCCGAAGCATGGCGCCGGCCCGACGCCGCCCTGCTGTTCAAGTCGCGCAAGCCCGGGCGGCCGGACCGCAGCTTTCCCGGCGCGGGCGGCGTGCTGGTCGGCCTGGATCCGCACCGCGGTCGGCTGGCCCTGCCGCCGGGCGTCACCGCGCAATCGGTGCAGGTGCGCTATGCCTACGGCTTTCCCGGCGACATCGGCGCGGGCCCCTACGCCCGCAGCACGACCGACGGCGATGACGCGGATGATGACGCGGAGGGGGCGTTCGACAACGCGTTCGACACCCTCCTGCGCGTGCCCTCGGCGGCCACGCCCACGCTGACGGCGGCGCTGGCCGCGGTGCTGGCGGGCCAGCGCGTGCGCATCGTGATCGACCACGACGGCACCGAGACCATTGCCCCGGATCTCGTGCTGCCCGACACGCGGTTGTCGATCGAGGCCGCGCCGCTGCGCCGTCCCGTGCTGCAAGGCGATTGGCGCGTGCGCGGCAACGCCAGCACCCGCATCCGGCTCGACGGGCTGCTTCTGGATGGCCGACTGCGGCTGGAAGGCGCGCTGCGCGCCGTTGCGCTGCGTCACTGCACGCTGGTGCCGGCGCGCGGCGGCGTGCGTCACACGGGCGCCGCGCCCGAACTGGAGCTGCGCCTGACGCGCTGCATCTGCGGGCCCGTGCGCTGCGCATCGCCGCTTGCGTCGGTGGAGATCGACGCAAGCCTCATCGATGCGCAAGGCAGCGCCGCGGCCGCGGTCGATGTGGACGACAGCGCCCTGCGCATCCTGGCCTGCACGCTGTTCGGGCGCGTGGCCGCCGGACGGCTGGACGCGTCCAACACGTTGTTCGGCGGCACGCTTGCCATCAACCGCCGGCAAGAGGGCTGCGTGCGCTATTGCCACGTGCCCATGCCGTCCGTCACGCCGCGCCGCTACCGCTGCCAGCCCGATCTGGCCATGCAAGACCTGACCGGCGCGGCCGCCAAGCGCGCGGCGGCGCGTGTCGCCCCGTCGTTCACCGCCACCACGTTCGGCTCACCGTCGTATGGCCAACTGGCCCGCAGTTGCGCGGCCGAGATCCGCGAGGGCGCGGACAATGGCGCCGAGATGGGCGCCTGGAATTTCCTGCTGCAGGCCCAGCGCGAAGCCAATCTGCGCCAGGCGCTGGACGAGTATCTGCGCTTCGGCCTCGAAGCGGGATTGATCCCTGTGAACTGAGCCCTCTGTCTTCGGGAACAACATCATGAAAGCCGATCTCAGCCGCCTCACCTTCGACCCCGCCCGGCGCTACCGGGCCGTCCGCATGCAGCAGGGCCGCGTGCAGATGGATTCGGACTGGAATGAGCAGCAGGACATCCTGAACCGGCGCATCGAAACCGAAACGGCGGACACCGTGGGCCCCGTGGGCGTGCCGCTGGCCGCACCCGGCTTCGCACTGGCGCCTGCCGGCAAGGACCTGTCGCTGTCGGCAGGCCGCCTGTATCTGGACGGCCTGCTTTGCGAGAACCCGCAGCCCGCCACCGTGGCCAGGCAGCCCGACATGCCCCCGACGGCATCGCCCGTGCTGCCCGCCGGCGCGTCCGTCCTGCCGCTGCCGCCGCCTGCGCTGACGCCCGCCGACATCGACGGCATCGTCGTCTTCGGCGCGGGCGGCCAGACCGCCCCGCCGCCCGAAGGCCTGTACCTGGCGTATCTGGAAGCGTGGCAGCGCCACCTGGGTACGCTGGACCTGCCAGCCGGCGACACCAGCATGCGCGAAGTCGCGCTGGGCGGCCCCGACACCGCCACCCGCGAAAAGTCGGTGTGGCAGGTCAAGCTGATGCAGGTGGGCGCGCCGGACGCCGCCCTGACCTGCCTGTCCGCGCTGCCCGCGTGGGACGCCCTGACCGCCGCGCCCGACGCCCGCATGGCGGCGCGCGCCGAGGCCAGCGTGCCGCCCAAGACGCCGTGCCAGCTGCCGCCCGACGCCGGCTACCGCCTGCTGGAAAACCATCTGTACCGCATCGAGATCCACCAGGACGGCGCGGGCGCGGGCAAGGCGCGCTACAAGTGGTCGCGCGAAAACGGCAGCATCCTGTCGCGCGTCGTGCGCTGGCTGAACGATCCCGTGGCCAACGAGTTCGAAGTCGCCAGCATCGGCCGCGACGACGTGCTGGCCATCACCGCGGGCTGCTGGGTGGAGTTTCTGGACGACACGCACGAATTGCTGGGACAGCCGGGGCCGCTGGCGCAGGTCGTGCGCACCGACGGCAACACGGTCACGATCGATGCGGCCAGCCTGATCGGCCACGCGCTGGACGCCGCCCGCTTTCCGGCCAACCCGCGCGTGCGCCGCTGGGACGGCGTTGCGGAAATCACGCCCGCGCCCATCAACAGCGCCAACGCGGGCTGGGTGGAACTGGAACAGGACGGCATTGAGATCAAGTTTTCGCCCGGACGCCTGCGCGTGGGCGACTATTGGCTCATTCCCGCGCGCACCGCCACCGCGTCGATCGAATGGCCGCAACTGCCCGACGGCAAACCCGCCTTCATCGCGGCCGCGGGCGTGCTGCGCGCGTTCGCACGATTGGCGCTGCTGCGCTGGCAGGCCGGCGCGTGGACCGCCGTCAGCGACTGCCGCCCGCTCTTTCCCGCGTTGACGGAACTGACGCAGCTTTACTACGCGGGCGGCGACGGCCAGAGCGTCAAGCCCAACCCCGCGATGACGCCGGACGTGGTGGCGTTGCCGTCGGAACTGCGCGCGGGCGTGGCCAATGGCAGCCTGCCGGTGGCGGGCGCCGTCGTGCGCTTTACCGTGGACGCTGGCCGGCTGCCGAATGGCGCCGCCACCCAGGACGTGACGACGGGCGCCGACGGCATCGCGTCGATTGCCTGGTCGCTTGCGTGCGACGCCGCCCGTCCCGTGCAACGCGCCACCGCGCAATTGCTGCGGGCGGGCCAACCCGCGCCCGACCACTATCTGCCGCTGCGCTACACCGCCACCCTCGCCCTCGCCGCCGAGGTCGCCTACGACCCGAGCCGCTGCGCGGACCTGCTCGCGGAACAGGCCTATTCGGTGCAGGAGGCGCTGGACGCGCTGTGCCGGCGCACGCACGGCGGCGGCTGCTGCCTGACCGTCGGCCCGGCGGGCGATTTCCCGACACTGGACAAGGCGCTGCGCACGCTCATCGGCCAGGACCGCATCGACATCTGCCTGTGCCTGACGCCGGGCGAGCACAAGCTGGACGACGACCTCATCATCAAGGGGCCGCGTGTGCGCCTGATGCTGCATGGCTGCGGACCGGCCAGCCGGCTGATGCTGGACGAGCGCCTCTTCAGCCTGGATGGCTTTGCCAGCGTGTCCGTGGCCGACCTCGCGATCGCGCGCCGCGGACAGCCGGGCGCCATCGCCTTCAACCAATGCGCCGACCTGCGGCTATCGCGCGTCGATTGCACGGGTCCGGCTGGCCCCGGCAACAGCCTGGTGCGCGTCGACGGCAGCCGGCGCGTGCACATCGAGGCGTGCCGCCTGTATGCCGCCGGCCGCGGCGCCGCCGAACGGCTTGACCAGCTCTTTACCCGCGCGCCGACGCTGGCCGCGCTGAAGCGGGCGCTGGCGCCCGATGCGCTGCTGGACGATGACGACAATCGCGCCGCCCTGGCGCTGTCGCGCCAACCCATGGACGCGCGCAAGGCAATGACCGCCGAGATCGCGGCCTTGCTACGCGCGGGCGCCGCCGGCAATGCGTTGACGATGACGCCGCGCGTCCAGGCGGCGCTGACCACGCTGGCCACGCAGGTCGGCCGCGAGACGCCGGTGGCCAAGCGCCTGCGCCCCGCCATCGCCGCGCTGGCCGCCGCACTGCTGGCCGATCCGCAGTCGTGCGCGCTGGCGCTGCTGGATAACGACGCGGACACGACCGTGCGCGACAACCGCCTGCGCGGCGGCATTGCGCTCTTTGCGGAATCAGGGGATTTTCCGGAATTGACGACGGACCAATTGAAGCTGCTGGGCGGCGGCATCCGCACCGGCAAGATGGTGCCGGAAGGCGACGGCACGCTGACCCTGCAAAGCAATCACCTGCCCAGCATGCGGCTGGGCGCCGAGGCCGCGCGCGCCATGCTCACCATCATCCAGACCGGCGGCGAGTTTGCCGCGTGGCGCTGCCTGCGCGCCGCCGACAACGCGCTGGAGGCCTACAGCCACTTTCCGGCGTTCGACGCGGCAGTGACGGGCAACAACCTCCTGACCAACGGCGACGCGGGCGCGCTTATCGCCACGCAGGCCAAGGTGATCGGCAACTTCGCCCACGACGATTTCCGGTTGTTCGTGTCAGGCGCCAATCCGGAAAGCCTGGCGAACGGCGGGTTGAACGTGGTGACGGTGTGAGCGTGGACGGCGGCGTCGTCACCACTGCATCGAGGCGCCGACCCCGGCCGTGGGCCCGCCCGAGGCAATGCCCACGCCGGCCTTGACCTTGACGCGGTCATTGACGCGCGCCGACGCGCCGACCGCGACGGCCTGGTAGCCGCGATACGTGGCCGCGCCGATGCCGAGCGCGAACCGCTTGCCGGGGTCGACTTCCGGCACCATGGTCAGCGCCGTCGTGGCGGCGATGCCCGAGTAAGCATTGCGCGCCACTTCGTCAATGGCGCGGTTGGTCTGGTCGATGCGGTTGTCCAGCCGGGCCAGGCCTTCGCGGTTGCGCTGCACGCCGGTGTCCAGCGAACCCAGCGCGTCGCCGACGTTGTAATACGTCTGGCCGTCAAGCTGATACGACGGACCGGTAACGGCGCCGGTGGCAGCATCGATATGCGCGCCGCCACCCAGGCTGGCCACGACGGGATTGAGTTGTCCCACATTCACGGCATCGGTGACTTGCGTACCCGCGGCGACGTGGGTGACCTGCCGTTCGGCGCCTTGCGCCCCCATGGACACCGTGTTTGCGCGGTCGGCCACCGAGCCCGCGCCCAGCGCGACGCTATTTGCCGCGGTGGCCGAGGCGTTGGCGCCGATTGCCACGCCGTTGGACGCGGTGACGGTGGCGTTGGCGCCGACCGCTGCGCCCAATGTGCCCGCGCCGACCACGGCGTCGTCGCTGCCATCGTTGGCGCCATCCGCCCGCACGTAGGCGTTGGCGGCATTGAGCTGACCGACCTGTTGGGAAATTGCGTAGAGCTGGCTGCCGTTCACGGCGTCGGTGCTGGTTGCCGAGATGACGCCATTGGCCACGCCCGTGACGGTGCGCGAGCCGTCCGTGCCAGCCATGTCGATCACATTGCCGCCCTTGCTGGCGGCCACGGTGATGGCGCCGCTGACCGGGTCCTGCCGGACCAGGCCGACCTCGCCGTTGTTGAGGCTGGTGGTCAGCGTGTTCAGCGTGGCCGTGTTCTGCGCGACCGCTGTGCCCAACGTCGTGATGGTCGCGCTATTGGACTGCACTTGCAGATTGGTCGCGTACAGCTGCGAGCCATTCACGGCGTCAAGGCTGGTGGAAGACAACACGCCCGCGCCCACCTGGGTGATCCGGTTTCCGTTCATGTTGACGGTGTTCAGCATGGAGATGCCGTTCTCGCCCTTCAATTCCAGGGTGCCATTGTCGTACCCGGTAATCCTGGCCGTCGATCCGGCGAAGCCTGCCCCGGTGCCGAGGGTATGACTGTTGTTCAGGGAGAACGCCTCGCCGAGATTGCTACAGAACAGGCTGGTTGCGGGGCTTTGATGCGCATTTACGGTGATCCCGGCCGCGGTGACGGGATTGCACAGCTGCAACTCCCCATCCGCGCGGACGGCCGGCGCCCAAACCAGGCTGACGGTGCCGGCCAGCAGTAGCGCTACCGCAGATAGGGTGAGACGCCTGCCGCTTCTGTGGCAGCGTCGACGGTGCAAACGGGCGGCGTGCTGCACGCCCCCCAGAATGATGTGGGTTTCTTTGAAGGCGATGGAGAGATCGAGGTTCATGGCGTATATCCCGCGCAATCGCGCAGTCGTTATGAAATATTCAACGCAAGGAAATCCACCTAACTCATTGAGAGATAAGCGAATTTTCTTTCAATCTACCGACCCACCGAAACCCGAACCATCGAAGTTTTCTTATATTGAGATACAGCATTACGACAAATATCAATAATCCCCAAAGCCGTCGCATTCCCATATACGAAATGCAGATAGCGCCGCGTCAGAGCGCCGCAATAACCCGACATGCAAATGACAGGTTCGGCCCTCTACAATGCCGCTGTTGCATCGCAGCATTCCGCCATTCCTCTTCTGTAGTCTCCATGTCCCATACCGTTTCCGCGCAGCACCGGCCCGCCCTGGTGCTGCTGGCGCTTGCCATTGGCAGTTTCGCGATCGGCACCACCGAATTCGCGACGATGAGCCTGCTTCCGTATTTCTCGCAGTCGCTGGGCATCGATGCCCCCACCGCCGGCCACGTGATCAGCGCCTACGCGCTGGGCGTGGTGGTCGGCGCGCCGATCCTTGCGGTGCTGGGCGCGCGCATGCCGCGCCGCCGGTTGCTGATCGCCCTGATGGGCCTCTTTGCCATCGGCAACGGCCTGAGCGCCATCGCGCCCAACTATCACTGGATGCTGTTCTTCCGCTTTCTGAGCGGCCTGCCGCACGGCGCCTACTTCGGCATCGCCTCGCTGGTGGCCAGTTCCATGGTGCCGGCCAACCGCCGCACCGTGGCCGTGGGCCGCGTGTTCCTGGGCCTGACGGTGGCCACCATCATCGGCGTGCCGATGGCCAACTGGCTGGGCCAGGTCATCGGCTGGCGCTGGAGCTTCGGCCTGGTGTCGCTGCTGGCGGTGCTGACCATGCTGAGCGTGCGCGCGTACGCCCCGGACACGGCCGCCGATCCGCACGCCAGCCCGCTGCGCGAACTGAGCGCGCTGGGCCGCGGCCAGGTCTGGATCACGCTGGCGATTGGCGCCGTCGGATTCGGCGGTCTGTTTTCCATCTACACCTACCTCGCGGACACGCTGACCGCCGTCACCCAGGTGTCGCCCGCGACCGTGCCGCTGGTGCTGAGCGCCTTCGGCGTCGGCCTGACCGTGGGCAACATGGTCGTGCCGGTCTTTGCCGATCGCGCCGTCATGCGCACGGCCGGCCTGCTGCTCTTGTGGTCGGCCGTGGTGCTGGCCCTCTTTCCGCTGATGGCCCACAACGTCTGGCTGATCACGCTGAACGTGTTCCTGGTGGGGGTCGGTGGCGCGCTGGGCACCGTGTTGCAGACACGCCTGATGGACGTCTCGGGCGACGCCCAGGGGCTGGCCGCCGCGCTCAACCATTCGGCCTTCAACACCGCCAACGCGCTGGGCCCGTTCCTGGGCGGCCTTGCCATCGCGGCCGGGTTCGGCTGGACCTCCACCGGCTGGGTGGGCAGCCTGCTTGCCATAGCCAGCATGCCGCTGTGGCTATGGGCCGTGATGCTGGAACGCCGGGCGCGCACCGCGCGGGCGGACAAGCTGGTCGTCAGCACTGAATCGGCCCGCTGAACACGTCCCCCATTTCACGGAAGGTGTCTGACACCCAACGAGAACGACGTCATCCTGCAACGTCGTCTCAAGGGTGTCAGACACCTTCCTAAAACGTCCCCCATTTGGCCTGTCACAAACCGTCGGCCCCGCGCCACACCGGGCAAGCGCCTATTGCAGCCCGCGTTCACGTCGCAGCTATACTTTCCGCACTCTTTACCACTTCAAGACGCGCTGCACCTACCGACATGCAGCGCTTTTTTTATGCCCGCTTTGACTGCCTTGCTGCGCCCGCTGTGCCAGGTGCTCTGCTGCCTGGCCGTAGCCCTCCTTTCCAACCAGGCCTGGGCCGCTCCCCCGACGCTAGCCCAGTGCCACGGGATCAAGGACCTGGCCTTCGTCGCCCATCTGGATGACGACCTGCTTTTCATGAACCCGGACGTCGCCTCCAACATCGAGGCGGGCGGCTGCGTGCGCGTCGTCTATCTGACCGCCAGCGACGCGGGCGAAGGCGAAGGCTACATGCTGGGCCGCGAGCGCGGCGTGCGCGCCGCCTACGCCTACATGGCGCGCGAACCCGACGCCTGGAAGGAAGACACCGGCATCGTCGCGGGCCGCCAGATCGCGCGCTTCACGCTGCAGGGCAATCCGCGCGTGCAGCTCTGGCACATGCGGCTGAAAGACCCGTGGCTGGGCAAGGGCTGGGGCAGCCTGACGCCGCTGAGCCGCACCGAATCCGAACCCGGCCAGAACGTGGACACACTGGGACCGCACGCCGAGGTCTATACCCGCGAACAACTCGTCGACACGCTGGCCGAGATGATCCGCCAGTACGGCCCCACCACGGTGCGCCACCTGGACGACACGATCAGCGTGCCCTACACCCAGCTGTGCTGGCGCTGCGCCGGCCACGGCCACCCCGACCACATCGCCAGCGCGCGGCTCGCCCGCGAAGCCATGGTGCGCGCGCCCGGCAACTACGCCGAGACGGGATACATCGATTACCCCAGCCAGGAACGCGCCACCAATCTTGCCGACGCGGAAATCGCCAGCAAGTCCGTGATCTTTCAGCACTACGCCTGGAACGACTACCACTATTGCGCCGGCCCCACCGGCTGCAAGGAACCGGCCGGCCCCGCCGCCGCGTGGGTCCAGCGCGCCTACTACGTGTCGCGTCAGGACGTCGCGCCGCAGGTGTACCCGGACGGGCGCGGCGGACTCGTCGTGTTCGCCGCAGGCGAAACCAATGCGGCCGTCAACAGCTGGGATTCGGCCGAAAAGCGCTGGCACACGCTGGGCGGACGCACCACCGGCCCCGTGGTCTCGTTTGCCCATGCCGACGGCACCGCCGGCCTGATGGCGCGCGATCCGCTGGGCGGCGTATGGGCCAACAAGCAGCGCCATGACGGCACGTGGCAGGGCTGGCAGGCGCTGGGCGGTTTGCGCGTTACGCAGATCCCGGCGGTGGCGCCCCGTGGCGAAGCCGCCGCCGTCGCGCTGGGTTATGACGGGCTGCTGCACTGGATCAGCCCGTCCGGCATCGACGGCAGCTGGAGCACGTGGCAGGCGCTTCCGCCGCTAGAGGGCGTTACCGGCTCGCCGGCCGCCGCCCGCGGCGCCGACGGACGCTATGTGGTCTTCGCCGTTGCCGCCAAGGGCGAGCTTTTCTATACCCGCCAGCTGCCTGCCGCCAAGGGCCACCGGTCGGAATGGCAAGGCTGGCGCCGCGTGGCCGCCCCGCAAGCCGCCGGCGGCCTGGCTGCCATCCGCAACCACGAAAACCGGGTCGAGCTTTATTTCCGGCAACGCGCCAACAACCATCTGACCAAACTGGTGGAAGCGGGCGACACCACCGACCTGGACATGGACTGGAGCGCGCCGGCGGACTTGGGCGTGCCCTTCATCGGCCGACCGGCCATTCAGGCCGATACCGCCGGCAACGTCGTGCTTGCCATTCTGGAGCGCTCGGGGGGACACCTCTGGCTGCTCGAACACGGCAAGCTCGCCAAGATGGATGCCGAAGCGGCATCGCCGCCCGCCATCAGCCTCATCGACGGCGCGCTGTATGTGGTCGCCCGCGCCGCCGGCGCGCCGCAGCGCTACGAGGTGCTTTCGCGCCGCGGCGGCACGTGGTCCGCCAGCCTGACGCTGGACGGCGTGCCCGCCACCGGCGGCGGCCCGTTCGCGTCCGTGGCGGCGCGGCCGGCCGATCTGCCCAACCTGGGCGCGGCCAGCGCCGGCAAGGCCGTGGTTGTGCGCCCGTCCGTGTCCGAACCGGATGCGCTGACGGTTGAGCGCATGCCCGCGCAGACCTCACGCGTGGCCACGCCAACACGCGTGCAGTGACAAGGCGGGCGCGACGCGCGGGCACGCCGCTTGCTGCCCTCCGGGCGTTACAACCGGAGGATTCAACCATGTCAGACGACCTGAGCAAGCGCGGCCCGCAGGACCGCTCCCGGATCAATGTGAACGAACCGCATGAGCTGCGCTACTGGACCCAGGCGCTTGGCGTCACCGAGGCCCAACTGCGCGAGGCGGTCAAGGCCGTGGGACCATCGGCTACCGCGGTGCGCGAACATCTCGGTAAATAGCCGGACCCGGGGCCCGTGCTCGGGCCCCGGCAAGCCGTGATTGGCAGACGCGGCCCATCCGGCCAGATGCCGCGCGGGACATAGCCGTTCAAGCGGCCATCTTTCCGCACATGTCGGCGCATTCTCGGCACGTGCGCGCACAGTCGGCCATGCCGTCCATGCCCTCGCAACTGGCCGCGCAGTCATCGCAAATTGCGGCGCAGGCGCCGCAAACCACCTTGTGGTTTTCAACGCCCACCAGCATCGCATGCGCGGCGGTGCGGCATATCTCGCTGCACCCCATCATCAGCCTGAAGTGGTGAGGCTCGACGTGCTCGCCGCCGGCCTCCAGGCAATGGCTTATGGCGGTCTTCACACACATGCGATAACAGGCCAGGCAGCTATCGATGCAGCGTTCCATATCGTTCATTTCGGCAGTCATGTCGGCTCCTTGCGTGGTGGCAATGCTTGCGGGTCAGCACACGGCGTTCCCACAAGGGCGCACATCCAGGGGGCCGGCAGCGTTCCCGCCATTACCCAGCCTTCCGTTGCGATTTTCGCGCCAGGAACGGCGCCATGTAGCGGCGCGGCTCATCGGTAATGAACGCCTCGCCGAAGGCCTCCACGCTGCGGTCCAGACCGGCCTGGAGCGAGGACTCGGTCCAATAGCGCAGCAAGGCCTTCTGCGAGCGCACCGCTGCCGGCCCGCTGGCCGTGATCGCCGCGACGGTGCGTTCGACCAGCGCGTCCAGCTCGCCGGCCTGGCACAGGAATTCCAGGAAGCCCCAGTCCCGCGCCTGCGCGGCGTCCACTGTTTCACCGGTCAGCAGCAGCCAGTTGGTCGGACCCTGACCGATGAGCGCGGGCAGCAGCACCGCATGGATCACCGAGGGAATGCCGACGCGCACTTCAGGCATACCGAACACGCCGTCCGCCGAACCCAGGCGGATGTCGCAGGCGGCCGCCAGCTCCATGCCGGCGCCCAGACAGAATCCCGGCAACCGTGCGATGGTCGGCACCGGGATATCCGCCACGGCGTCGCACAGGTCGCGCAGCCGCGTGATGAACGCGCGCGCGCTCTGCGGGTCCAGCTCGGCCATCTCATGGATGTTGGCGCCGCCCACGAAGGTCTTGTCGCCCGTGCCGCGGATGACCACCGCGCGCGCGTCGTCCTGCGCCGCAACCCAGCGCGCGGCCTCGGTCAGGCCAAGCGTCACGGCCGAGGCCAGGATGTTCAGACTCTTGGCGTCGTAGATCTGCAGGGTGTAGACGCCGCGCGAATCGCGGGTCACGCGGGCGTGGGGGAACGTGGGGATGGGCGCAGTCATGAAGTCTCCGGCTAGAAATGTTTGCCGTCGATGCTGCCGGCGGCTTTGGATGACAATAAACCTCTCGTACACTTGCCGCATGCTACGCATCGACAACCTCAGCAAGCGCTACGGCGACCATATCGTGTTCCAGGGCCTCTCGCACGCCTTCGCGCCGGGCTGCGTGGCGCTCTGCGAAGAAGACAGCACCGGAAAATCCAGTCTGCTGGGCATCATTGCCGGCGCGCTGGCGCCCGATAGCGGCGACGTCCTCATCGACGGGCACTCGCTGCGCGACGCGCCGCTTGCGGCGCAGTCCCGTCTGGCCTATGTGCCGGACAACTGCATGGCATTTCCCGAGCAGACGGGCCGCGGCCTGCTGCAGCAGGTGGCGGCAGCCAAGCACGTTGCGCTGGACGACGCCGTGCTGGACCTGGCCCATCGGCTGGGATTGGAGCCGCATCTGGACAAGCGTTTCGAGCAGATGTCCACGGGCACGCGGCGCAAGGTCTACCTGACGGCCGCCGCGCTGGGTGACCCGGCGGTTGTCGTGGCCGACGGTCCCAGCAACGGGCTGGATGCCCAGGCGCGCGGCGTGTTGGCCGACGTCTTCAAAACCTGGGCGCAGACGCGCGTCGTGCTGTTCGCCAGCCATGACCCCGAACTGGTGCAGGCGTGCGGCGCCCGCACCGTCAACGTGGCCGACCTGCGCTGAGCAACCGGTTGCCCGGCGCTGCCGTCAAAAGCGGATGGTCACCCCCGCAATTGGCCCCTGCAGCACCACGTCGTATTTGAAGCCGTTGCGCTCGTAGTCCACGCCCATTGCCCGGTACCCGACCGTCGCCGACACCGATTTGTTGAAGCTGTAGCCCACGCCAAGACCGAGGTCCCAGTCCGCCTGCGCGCCCCCGGCGCCGATCATGCCCCAGCCCGTCAGATAGGCCTTGGGATGAAAGTTGTAGGTGCCTCGCACGCCCACCATGGCATCCACCCACGTCGCGCTGTCGCTGCGCTTGCGTCCGTCAGCAAACCGCCCCTTGAACGTGATGTCCGTGTCCACCGACCACACCCGCAACCCTGCGACCACGTCCAGGCTGTGTTCGGACCGGTCCAGCACGGAATAGCCCCCGCCGATCAGGCCGGTGAACGACGTGCTCTTCACGTCCGCACCGGAGGCAAGGATGCCTCTCGGCGTGTCGCCTTGCGCGCCCACCTTCACGTACAGCAGGTCGCCAATGATGCTATAGCGCCCCTTGCGCGCGTCGCCCATCAGCATGGCGGCAAAGTCCAGGTTGTCGAAGATCTTGTCGAAGCTGGCGCTGATGTCGACCGTCGGCAGGCGCCCATGCGTGACTTTTCCCGACAGCGCCGGCGCCCACAGATACGGCGAGACCGAGAATTGCCATTCGTCGGAAACCGCAGCGTCCAGCACGGGCGCTGGCGTCGTCTCGGCCGCGTCGGCGGCCCCTAATGGCAACGCCGCGCATGCCAGGCAGACAGTGATGTGCTTTCTCATCGCGAGATCCCCGAGGCCCGAAGGCATGTCAAAAAAAGGGCGCGGCGCCCCGCCCAAACGCGGGGCGCGTCATGCCGCCATGACCGCGTCAGCTCACCCGCCGCACCGGCGGCACCGTCCACGACCCGTTGATGATCGACGGGTCGCTTTCGTTGGGCCAATACAGGCGCATCATCAGGATGAATCGGCCCTTGGGCGCCGGCAGCCAGTTCGATTCCAGCTCGGGGCCCGGCGATTCGTTCTGGATCAACAGATCGATCGTGCCGTCGGGTTTTCGCTTGAGCGGCTGGCGTTCGCTGATGGAATAGCGATTCAGCGGGTTATCAACGAAGAAGTAGTTCTGGTCATACATGGTCAATGACCAGAACCCCGACACGGGCGGCGTCAGGCCTTTCTTGAACGTCAGCACGTACTTTTCGGACCCGTTGTATTCGCGCAGGATCGCCCCGTTGGACGACCGCAACGAGGTCGGGTAGATGGCGTCTTGCGGCCGGTTCGCACCCAGCCCGATGGCGGTGACCAAGGCCCGTTGCAGGTAGTTGGTGCCGTAGATCCCCGTCTTGGTCGTAAAGCCCCACCCGTCGATATGCTGGATGTCGCCATCGGTGGACCGGAAATGCGCCATGATCCGCGCGAATCCCGTCTCGGGCACCCGCCTGGCAAAATCGGCAGGCAACTTGGACTTGTCGAAATCCTGCCCAGGCACGATGCCGATGGTGGCCATTTTTTCCACCATGGGCGCGTCCGCCGCGGTCGGCGGATTGCGCTTGAGCAACTGCGCAAACAACGCAAAGTACTCGTGGGCATCCATGTTGTTGACCTGGTCGCGCACCGGCGTCTTCATGTCGATGGCCGGATCCACCTTGCCCTGCGGCGCTGTCCACGCCTTGCCCCAGCCGCTCAGCGGCGCGATCTTCACCTGGTCCTGCAGCTTGTGCACTTCTGCATAGTCCTCCGGCGTGCCCGTGCAATAGATGCGGCCCAGCAGCCAGACGATGCTCGTGGGCGACTTGTATTGCTTCATGCCCTGCGGCACGGCGCCTTCCCAGCCCGGCCCCGTCACGACGAAGGTCTGCGCGCCGGTGCCCGTCGTGCGCTTGCCCGGCACGTCGAACACGGTTGTCCATCCATCCAGCAGCGGAAACAGCGCGTAGCGGCCGTTCATGTCGGGCAGGCTGATGACCCAGGGCTCGTCGCCGACATCGAAAAAGGCGGTGGTGTACAGGGTGTCGGCGTTCGGCGCCGTCACGTCGCGGAACTTGGCGTCCGGATACTCGCGCAGCTTGATGAGCTGGCCCATCGGGGCGCGCGTGCCTTTAGGCTCGGCGACGTTGGTGATCACCCGGCGGGTCATCTCCATGGTCACCAGCGGGTAGGCGTAGATGTAGGCTTCGGTGGCCAGGACGAAACGGTCGTCGGCTTCCGGCAGGTTTGCCACCAGCCCTTCGGAGGCGGCTGCCGAGGCCCGGAACGCCGGTCCCAGCGATCCTGCAGCCAGCAGGGCCAATCCCCCTGCGTTCAGTTTGCGGCGAGTTAGCTTCATTGTTATCGCTCCAATGGATGGGTCTGACGAAGGTCACTTCGGGGACTTCCAACAAGCACGACGGTGTTTTCAAGCTAATGCGCATTCGGTGGTGATGTGTCGGGGCACGCTCCAAGGATCAGGGTCAGGGAAACCACGGCAGACGGCAGGCAGCGCGCCGCCGAAGGGCGGACTGCCTTTGTGCGCATGGCCAAGGGGAAAGCACGGGTGCGCGAGCGCGCACGCGAGGGGAAGGCGGGGTGGACGTCCAAGAATGGGCTCCCTGAAGAAATCAGAGCAAACGCACCACTGAAGGAACTGGGCTACGGACCATCCATTCGACCGGCTCGCGCGAGGACGAAGCGGTTTCGGTCAATCTATGCGCAGTTTTTTAGCGGCTCAAGTAGCCGGAATGACTACGACCATCCGCCATTGGTCGCAATCCGCTGCCCTATTTGCCCTTGCCGATCGACAGGGGCACGCCCCACACCGGATCCTGCATGCCCTGCTTGCCCAGGGGCGTGATCTGCATCGGCTTGAGCTTGGACAGCAATTCGCGCTGCGCGTCGGTCAGGTTCGTGCGCTGCGCGAAGTACTTCTGCGCAAAATCCATCGGCGCGGGCCACGTGTAGACCGTGAAGTCTTCCAGCGGGCACTCGATCATCTTCGGGTCCACCGCGCGGCAGGCGGACTGCTTGAACGTGTAGCTGGGCGTCTTCATGTGCATGCGCTGGCTCAGCACCAGATCCCCGCCCTTGAGCGTGAAGCTGGCCAGCGCCAGCTTGGGCAGCACACGCGACTGCACCTTGATGGCCGGGATGTCGCGCGACGTGGTGTCTTCGTAGTAACCGGCGCGCGATCCCGGCGTGGTTTCGGTGACCTGCTGCTCGCCCCAGGCGACGCAGGCGCCCGACCCGCGATGCACGGCCGTGCACACCTTCTGCGTGCTGGTGCGCGAGCCCGTGGTGCCTTCGTGCCAGTTCGTTTCCTTGTAGAACTCGCGGTACAGCTCGGGCGACAGGTACGCGGTGCCGTTGGCGCCCCGGCCCGACCCTTCCGCGCCGGGGCGCGCGCCGATCTGATTCAGCGTGGCATTGAGCTTGTAATCGTCTCCACCCGTCAGCAGGTACTTGCCCGGCGGCAGGATGTGGACTTCAAAGGCCTTGAACAGGTAGGTCGTGTCCTTGTCCCGCTGCAGCGAATTGTTCTGGAACTTGCGCCCGAAGGTGATGCGCGGGTCCGCCTCGAACATCCAGACGGTGTTGCCGGTCCAGGTCGTCATCAGCATGGCGTCCTTCAGCGAGGCGTGCGGCATCAGGTCCGCGACCAGCACCACGGCCATGTTCGCCTTCATCGCCTCGCCGATCAGGTCGACCAGCTTGCCGTATCGCGGATCGTCCGCCGTGCCCTCGCCGTTGGACGACGGAATGGTGACGCAGCCCGACAGGGTCAGGGCAAGCGTCAGGGCAGACAGGGCAAGGCGCGGGCGCGGCAGGGACATGGGATCGATCCTTGGGTCGGTAAGACGGCAATGTGCGCGCATCCTACCGGCTTGGGAACGGTTCGCAACATCCGGTTTGGCCGCTGAAACAGTTGGTGGCAGGCAACGTGACGCAGAACTGCGCCGACAAAGCGCATTCCGGGCAAATCAGCCGTAATGGGTTGTTTCGAATGTTTCGCTTGGGGCTCGACGACGCTCCGCCGCCCCGCCTTGTCCGCCAGTAACTTCGCCGCTATGCCCGGCTCAATGCCCGCGGCAGATCCGTGCCGTAGTCGTCATGGGCATAGACCATCGCCGGCAGGGGCGACACGGCGCGGCCTCCTTGTTCCCATAGCATTTCGACCCAATCGGCCGCCACGTCGGCTATCGCGTCCTGCACGCAGAACGCCGGCTCGGTGGAAAACATGGGCACCGGCGGCTCCAGTCCTGCTTCTCCGTGCACCACGTCAAAGAGATCGCGGAAGCCCTCGATGGCTTTATTGAGCACATACAGATCCGGCCCTTCCAGCCCGATCACCACCGAAAAGGTCCCTTCGCCGCCCTGGTCGGGAAAGATGCCGAACTGGATCTCGCGCGCCTTCTCGGGCAATCGCGCGAACATGCCGGCCAGCGTGTGCAGCGCGGCCGCCGTGTGCGCGTCCAGCGCGCGGCGCAGCGCGTCCTGATAATCGTGTTTCGTCATCGCGCCAGCATAGCGCATGGCGGCAAGGCATCACGCGTCGACGGGCATCCCGTCCAGCAGCTTGTCCAGCGTCACCGGATAGTTCCGCACGCGCACGCCGGTCGCGTTGTACACCGCATTGGCGATGGCCGCCGCCACGCCGCACAGGCCCAGCTCGCCGACGCCCTTGGCCTTCATCGGCGACGACACCGGATCGTCCTCGTCCAGGAAGATGACCTCCTGACGTGGAATGTCGGCATGAACGGGAACCTCGTAGCTTGCCAGGTCGTGGTTGACGAAATAACCCAGGCGATGGTCGACGGCCAGCTCCTCCATCAACGCCGCGCCCACGCCCATGGTCATGGCGCCGATGACCTGGCTGCGCGCGGTCTTGGGATTGAGGATGCGGCCCGCGGCGCAGACCGCCAGCATGCGGCGCACGCGGGTTTCGCCGGTGGCGGCGTCCACGGCCACTTCCACGAAGTGCGCGCCGAAGGTGGACTGCTGGAATTTCTTGTCCAGGTCACCGAACTCTATTGCGTCTTCCGCGACCAGCTCGCCGCCCGACGCCGCGCGCACCAATGGCGCCGAGCGTCCGCCGGCATCGGTGACCATCCCGTCGGCAAACACCGCGCCCGCCGCATCGAATCCCAACTGTTCAACGACGCGCGCGCGCAACTTCTCGCACGCCGCGTAGACGCCCGCGGTCGAACTGTTTGCGCCCCATTGGCCGCCCGAGCCCGCCGACACGGGAAACGACGAATCGCCCAGGCGCACGACCACGCGCGACAGCGGCACGCCCAGCATTTCGGCCGCCGTCTGCGCAATGATGGTGTAGCTGCCGGTGCCGATGTCGGTCATGTCGGTCTCGACGATCACGCGGCCCGTCGCGTCCAGCCGCACGCGCGCGGCCGACTTGGTCACCAGGTTGTTGCGAAAGGCGCTGGCCACGCCCAGCCCGATCAGCCACTGCCCTTCCCGCCGCGCACCGGGCTTGGGATCACGCTTGTCCCAGCCGAAGTGGCGGGCGCCGGTCCGCAGGCATTCGACAAAACGCCGGCGCGAGAACGGCCGCGACGGATCGGTGGGATCGACCTGGGTGTCGTTCACCACGCGGAACTGCACGGGATCCATGTCCAGCGCCTCTGCCATCTCGTCGATGGCGATCTCCAGCGCCATCATGCCCGGCGCCTCGCCGGGCGCGCGCATCGCGTTCCCTTCGGGCAGGTCCAGCGTCATCAGGTTCAGCGCGGTGTGCTGGTTGGCGCCGGCATACAGCAGCTTGGTCTGCTGCACGGCCTCTTCCGGCTGGCCGTCCGGCAGGTCGCCGGACCAGCTTTCGTGCGAAATCGCCGTCAGCTTGCCGTCCCGCCCCGCGCCCAGCCGGATGCGCTGGATCGTGGCAGGCCGGTGCGTGGTGTTGTTGATCACCAGCGGACGCGGCAACGCCACCTTGACTGGCCTGCCCGCCTCGCGCGCGGCCAGCGCGGCCAGCAAGGCGTCCGCGCGCACGAAAAGCTTGCCGCCGAAACCGCCGCCGATGTAGGGCGACATCAGGCGCACGTTTTCCTTGGGGATACCCAGCGTGCGCGCCACGTCCGACCGCCCCCACGCAATCATCTGGTTGGACGTCCACAGCGTAAGCTTGTCGCCCTTCCAGACGGCGAGCGAAGCGTGCGGCTCCATCATGGCGTGCGACTGGTCAGGCGTGGTGTAGGTGGAGTCGATCTTGACGGGCGCTTCTGCAAACGCGGCATCGAAGTCGCCCGTGTCCGTCTTGGGAATGTGCTTGCCCGAGGCGCCGTTGTTCCGCAACGCCGCCAGGTCGTACGCGCCCGGGGCCCGCGCATACTGCACGCGGATGAGCTTGGCGGCCGCGCGCGCCTCCTCGAACGTGTTGGCCACCACCACCGCAATGGCCTGGTGATAGTGCTGGATTTCCGGGCCGCCCAGCAGCGTGGCCGTGTTCATCTTGCCCTTGCCGAGCTTGCCGGCGTTCTGCGCGGTCACGATGGCCAGAACACCCGGCGCGCGGCGCGCAAGATCGGTGTCCATGGCGGTGATGGCGCCCTTGGCGATTGCCGCGCCCACCACATAGCCGACCGCCGCATTCGGCGCGATGTCGTGATGCTCGTAGGCATACGGGGCCTGGCCGCTCGTCTTGAGCGGCCCGTCGATGCGATCGACGGGCTGGCCCACGATCTTGAGCTGGTCGATGGGATTCTGTGTCGCGGGAGTCTCGAATTTCATGGCCTTACGTCCTCGCTTGCGTCAAGAAGGCGCCAAGCGCGCGCCGCGCCAGGGTCAGCTTGAAGGCGTTGTCTGGCGTGGGCGCGGCGCCCGCCAGCAGCGCATCGGTCACGCGCGCCGCGCCATCCGGCAGCTGCGCTTCCGCCGACGCATCGCGCCACGGCTGAGGCGCCACGCCGCCCAGCGCCACGCGCCCGGCGCCATCGTCCTGCACCACGGCGGCCACCGACACCAGCGCAAACGCATACGACGCGCGGTCGCGCACCTTACGGTAGAAGTGCTTGCCGCCCAGGGGCTTGGGCAGCACCACCGCGGTGATCAGTTCGCCCGCGTCCAGATGGGTCTCGATATGCGGCGTGTCGCCCGGAAGCCGGTAGAAGTCGGCAATGGGAATGACCCGCCGCGTTGCATCCGGGCGCACCGTCTCGACCTTCGCGTCCAGAACGCGCATCGCCACCGCCATGTCGCTGGGATGCGTGGCGATGCAGGCCTGGCTGCCTCCGATCACGGCCAGTTGCCGCGTCACGCCGCCGATTGCGGAACAGCCGCTGCCGGGCACGCGTTTGTTGCAGGGCTGATTGGTGTCGTAGAAATAGGGGCAGCGGGTGCGTTGCAGCAGATTGCCGGCGGTCGTGGCGCGATTGCGGATCTGTCCCGAGGCGCCCGCCAGCAGGGCGCGCGCCAGCACCTCGTAATCGCGGCGCACGGTCTCGTGGGCCGCCAGATCCGCATTGCGCACCAGCGCGCCAATGCGCAGACCGCCGTCGCCGGCCGGTTCGATCCGGTCCAGGTCCAGGCCGTTGACGTCGATCAGATGCGAAGGCGTTTCCACCTCGATCTTCATCAGGTCCAGCAGATTGGTGCCGCCGGCGATGAACCGGGCGCGCGGCTCGCGCGCGGCGCTGGCGGCCGCTTCGGCGTCGGTCCGGGGACGCTCGTACGTGAAGGCTCTCATGCCTTGCCCTCCGCAACGTCTTCGATGGCATCCAGGATGTTGGCGTAGGCGCCGCAGCGGCAGATGTTGCCGCTCATGCGTTCGCGGATTTCCTCGGATGACAGCAGCGGGCGTTCGTTTAGCGATCCGGTCACGTGGCTGGGCATGCCGCGCGCGGCCTCGTCCAGCATGCCCACCGCCGAGCAGATCTGCCCCGGCGTACAGTAGCCGCACTGGTAACCGTCATGCTTGACGAATGCAGCCTGCAGCGGATGCAGCGCGCCCGGCGAGCCCAGCCCCTCGATGGTGGTGATCTGCTGGCCATCGTGCATGACGGCCAGCGTCAGACAGGAATTGATGCGCTTGCCGTCCAGCAGCACCGTACAGGCGCCGCATTGCCCGTGATCGCAGCCCTTCTTGGTGCCGGTCATGTGCAGGTGCTCGCGCAGCGCGTCCAGCAGGCTAGTGCGCAGGTCCAGCGCCAATTCGTGGGTGTTGCCGTTCACGGTCAGCGTGACGGTGGCCTTCAGGCTTTGCGGCGGCGCGGTGTTCTGGGCAGCGGACATGGCAGGCGTTCCGAATGCGGTGGCAGACGCGGCGCCCGCCTTGAGCAGGTTGCGCCGCGAAATATTGATATCAGTGGGATTTTCCAAGGTTGGAACTCCTGTAAGCGTCCGGCGGGCCGAAGCCCGGACATCCAGGGCGGGTTCCCAGCAAGCGGTGTGCCTGGCCGCGAGCCGCGGGCGTGACAATGCGCACGGCCGCGTGCATGGCCTCCTGGAATTCCCGATAAGATCGGCTTCAACAATCGATGATAGCGACGGCAATCGCCCGGCCGCCACGCCAACCTGACAAGAAAATGTTCGATCTCGAAACCAATCCGGACAACGCGGCGTCACCGCGCTGCATGGGCATCCTGCTTGCTGCCGGGCGCGGCCGGCGTTATGCCGGCGCCGCCGGGGGGCAGGACAAGCTGCTTGCGCCCCTTGCGGACGGCGTGCCCGTGGTGGCCGCCGCCGCGGCGACGCTGCGGGCGGCCACCGCGCACGTCGTGGCGATCACCCGTGCGGATAACGACCGCGTCGCCGCGCTACTGGCCCAAGCCGGATACGAGATCGTGACGATTGATCCGCGCGCCGACGGCATGGGCGACAGCCTGGCAGCCGCCGCGCGCCACGTCATGCAGACCGCCGGCGCGGACATCCAAGCCTGCCTAGTCGCGCTGGGCGACATGCCGTGGATCCGCCCGGACACCTGCCTGCGGGTCGCGCAGGCGGCGCTTCTGCATCCGATCGTGGCGCCGGCCTGGCGCGGGCAGCGCGGCCATCCGGTCGCTTTTCAGCGGTCCATCTGGCCGGCGCTGGCAGCGCTGTCGGGCGATGTGGGCGCGCGTGCCGTGCTGGCGCGTTACGGCGTGACCGAACTCGCGGTCGAGGACGCGGGCGTATGCGCGGATGTGGATACGCCGGACGACCTGGCGGCCGTGCGGCGGGACAGCCAATAAAGCGGAAATCAGGCCGGCGTCGCGTTGCCGATTCGCTGGCCGATCACCGGCGCACCGGCCGGCTCGGCATGCCGCGGCAGGGCCACCCGGAAACTCGTCACGTCGTCGCGCGAGTCCACGCTGATGCACCCGCCATGCGAGGCCACGATCTGTTGCGCAATGAACAGGCCCAGGCCCAGGCCGTGATGACCGCCGGGGCGGCGCGCGCCGCTGCGGAAGGGGTTGAACAGATGCGGGAGCAGCTCGGGCGGAATGGTGCCGCCATTGGACACCGTCACGACCACCTCGCACGGGGCCTCGCCGTTGACCTCGACGCGAACCGGCGCGGTCTTGCTGCCATGATGCAAGGCGTTGCCGACCAGGTTGGCGATGACCTGGGAGATGCGCGCGCCGTCCCATGAACCGGCCGCGTCGCCGCGGCTAAGCGATTCCACGTGGCGCTCGGGAAAGCCCGTGCGCACTTCGTCCAGCGTGCGCTCGACCAGCGCATCCATGCGCAGGGCTTCCGGCGACAGCGCAAGGCCGCCCGCCTGGCGGATGCGCGTCACATCGAGCAGGTCTTCGATCAGGCACGACATGCGCTCGCTGCTTTGCAGCATGCGCCGCGCCAGGCTGGCCACGCGCTCGTCGTCGCCGCGGCGCTGCAGCACCGTGGCGCCCATGATGATGGCCTGCAGCGGCGTACGCAGGTCGTGGCTCAGCACCGCCATGAACATTTCGTTCACCCGCAGCGCCTCGGTGCGTTCTTCCAGCTGCTGCGCCAGCGCACGCTTGCGCTCGTGCAGTTCGAAGAACACGTTCGCCTTGCTGCGCAGCATGTACGGGTCCACCGGCTTGTACAGGAAGTCCACCGCGCCGCTCTCGTAGCCGCGGAACTGCCAGTTCTGCTCGCGCGAGCCGGCGGTGATGAAGATCAGCGGAATGTGGCGCGTGCGCTCGCTGCCCCGGATCAGTTCGGCCAGCTCGAAGCCGTTCATGTCGGGCATCTGCACGTCCAGCAACGCCAGCGCGACGTCGCTGTGGCGCAGCAGCAGCTCCAGCGCCTGCGGGCCGGATTGGGCCTTCAGCACCTCGACACGGTCGCTGGCAAGCAGCGCCTCGAGCGCAATCAGATTCTCCGGAATGTCGTCGACCAGCAGGCATTTGATGCGGTCGTCGTGGGAAGGGGCTGATGTCGGGATCATGGTGTCAATGCGGTAGGGTTTCAGGGCAGCCGCCTCGTGGGCAACTGCGCGAAAACAGCGGCAATCTCGTCGGGCGTCAGGGCCCGCGCCGCCGGAACCAGCGCCAGCGCGGCGTCCGGCATGGTGCGCACGGGGGCCGACTCGGGCGACTGCACCAGCGTGCGGCCGCCGGCCGCCTGGATGGCAGCCAGGCCTTCGGCGCCGTCCTCGTTGGCGCCCGACAGCAGCACGCCCAGCAGCCGATCGCCATAACAATCGGCCGCTGATTGAAAAAGCACGTCAATGGACGGGCGCGAAAAATTCACCGGCGGGTCGATCGACAGCGCCAGGCGCGGCCCCCGATCCACCAGCAGGTGGTAGCCGGGTGGCGCGAAATACACATTCCCGGGCTGTATCGGCTGCTGGTCCTGGGCTTCCAGCACGGTCAACGCGCAGCGGTAGCCAAAAATGTCCGGCAGCAGGCTGCGCCGGTCGCACGGCAGATGCAGCACCACCACCACACCGGCGCGCAGGCCGGCCGGAAGCGCCGGCAGCAAGACATTCAAGGCGTCGATCGCGCCCGAGGATCCGCCGATGACGATCGCATCCCAGGAGGCTGCGGCCTGCGCATCGGCACGAGGGTCCGGTGCGCGCGCGGTCACAGTTCGGCCTTCTTGCGGTAGATGCGGTCCGCCAGCACGAAGTCGTCAAAACCGTCGGCCTGCGCCGAGAACCGGACCGATTCCCGGGACCCCAGTCCCAGGAATCCGCGATGCACCAGCGCATCGTGGAACAGTCCCAGCGCCCGGTTCTGCAGGTCGCGCTCGAAGTAGATGAGCACGTTGCGGCACGACACCAGATGCACTTCGGCAAACACGCTGTCCGTGGACAAGCTGTGGTCGGAGAACACCATGTGTTCGCGCAGCGACTTGTCGAACACCACCCGGCCATAGCGCGCCGTGTAGTAGTCGGACAGCGAGCTGCGTCCGCCGGACTGGGCGTGGTTGGCCGTGAAGGCCGCCGCCCGGTCCAGGTCGAAGACGCCCTGCTCGGCCGCGCGAAGCGCGTGCGGATTGATATCGGTGGCATAGATCAGCGACCGGTCCAGCAGGCCTTCCTCGTGCAGCAGGATGGCCAGCGAATAGACCTCTTCGCCGGTGCTGCACCCGGCCACCCACACCTTGATCGAGGGATAGGTGCGAAGAATGGGCACGACCTCGCGGCGCAGCGCCAGGAAGTAGCTGGGGTCGCGGAACATGTCGCTGACCTGCACCGTCAGGTATTGCAGAAGGCCAGTGAAAACGGACGGATCGTGCAGCACGCGGTCCTGCAGTTGCGACAGCGTCTTGCAATCGAACTCGCCCAGCGCGGTGCGCAGGCGCCGTTTCAGCGAGGCCTGCGCATACTCGCGAAAGTCATAGTGATACCGGTGATAGATGGCATCGAGCAGCAGCCGCTGCTCGATGTCTTCGATGTGCGCCTTGTTCTGTGTCGGCATGGGCGTGATCGCTGTGTCCTGGTCGGGTCAGGCTTACTTGCGCATCCAGACGCGCACCAGCGACAAGAGGCGCTCGACATCCAGCGGCTTGGAGATGTAGTCGTTGGCTCCCGCGGCCAGGCATTTCTCCTGGTCGTCCTTCATGGCCTTGGCCGTCAGGGCGATGATGGGCAGCCGGCGCCACTCGGGCCGCGCGCGGATCTCGCGCATGGCCGTGTAGCCGTCCATCTCCGGCATCATGATGTCCATCAGCACCAGGTCGACCGCGCGGTGGCCGTTCACGCCGGCGCGGCCCAGCGCATCCAGCGCCTCGCGTCCGTTGCGCGCGATCTCCACGTGCAGGCCGGTCGGCTCCAGGATGCTGGACAGCGCGAACACGTTGCGCACGTCGTCTTCCACCACCAGCACGGTGCGGCCTTCCAGCGTGGTGTCGCGGCTGCGCGCCAGCTCCAGCATCTGGCGCTGCTGCGGCGGCAGTTCGGCTTCCACCTGGTGCAGGAACAGCGTCACCTCGTCCAGCAGGCGCTCGGGCGAGCGCGCGTCCTTGATGATGATCGACTTGGAGAAGCGGCGCAGCTGCTGTTCTTCGTCGCGCGACAGCGCGCGGCCGGTGTACACGATCACCGGCGGGAACGACACGCTGTCCTGCTCGGCCATTTCGCGCAGGAGTTCGTAACCGCTCATGTCGGGCAGGTTCAGGTCCATGACCACGCAGTCGTAGGTGGTGTCGCGCAGCAGCGTCAGCGCATCGCCGGCGGTGGCGGCCAGCACGATCTCGACGTCGTCGCGCGCCAGCAGTTCGCGCACGCTGTCGCGTTGGCGGTCATCGTCCTCGACGACCAGCACGCGCCGCACGTTCTGCGTGAACTTGGCTTCCAGCCGGTGCAGCGCGTGCACCAGTTCCTCGCGCTTGACCGGCTTGAGCGCGTAGCCCACCGCGCCGCGAACCAGCGCTTCCTGCGCGTAGTCCGCCACCGACACGATATGAACCGGAATGTGCCGGGTGGCCGGGTTGCGCTTGAGCTGATCCAGCACGCCCAGGCCGGAAAAGTCGGGCAGGTTCACGTCCAGCACGATCGCGTCGGGCCGCCGCTGGGACGCCAGCGCCAGGCCATCCGTCGCGGTATGCGCGGTCAGGCAGCCAAAGCCCATCTCGTGCGCCAGATCGGACAGGATGCCGGCAAAGCGCTCGTCGTCCTCGATGACGAGGATGGTGCGGGCATACGCTTGCGCGGGTTCCGGTTCGGCGGGCTCAGCCGCCGCTTGCGGGTCGGCTTGAGCGGTGGCGGGAACGGCGGGCGTGGCCGGGGCCGGTTGCGCCGGGATCGCGGGCATCGCGGGCGCATCGGTCCGATCCTTGGCCGCCGGCGCGGGCGAAACAACCAGCAGGTTCATCGGCAGCAGCAGCGTGAACACGCTGCCCTGCCCGGGGGTGCTGGTCAGCGACAGCGTGCCGCCCAGCAGCTTGGCCAGGTCGCGCGAAATCGACAGGCCCAGCCCGGTGCCGCCGTGCTTGCGGTGGGTGCTGCCGTCGGCCTGGCGGAATGCCTCGAAAATCAGTTCGTGCTGTTCGGCGGGCACGCCGATGCCGGTATCGTGCACCGCAAAGGACACCATCCTTCCCGGCGCCCGCGCCACGCGCAGCGCCACGAACCCCTTGTCGGTGAACTTGATGGCGTTGGACAGCAGGTTTTTCAGCACCTGCCCCAGGCGCTGCGGATCCGTGCGCAGGGTGTCGGGCACGTCGCGCGCGATATCCAGCTCCAGCGTCAGCCCCTTCTCTTGGGCCAGCGGCTGCAAAGGCTCCAAGAGGCGCTGGAGGGCCGGGGCAACGGCCACCTCTTCGACCTCCACCGTCGCCTGGCCGGCTTCGATCTTGGCCAGATCCAGGATGTCGTTGATGAGCGCCAGCAGGTCGCGTCCCGCCGCGTGAATGGTCTGGGCGTACTTCACCTGGTCGGCAGACAGGTTGCCCGTCTTGTTGTCGGACAGCAGCTTGGCCAGGATCAACGTCGAATTCAGCGGCGTGCGCAGCTCGTGGCTCATGTTGGCCAGGAACTCGCTCTTGTACTGGCTGGCCTGCGTCAGAAGGCGCGCCTTGTCCGTCAGCGCGCTTTGCACGCGCAGAAGCTGTTCGGTCTGGGATTCCAGATTGAGGTTGGTCTGCTCAAGCTCGGTCTGCTGCAATTCCATGCGCGCCTGCGATTCCTGCAGGATGCGGCTTTGCTGCTCCAGTTCCTCGTTGCTCACGCGCAGCTCTTCCTGCTGGGTCTGCAACTCTTCGGACTGGCGCTGCGTCTCGGCCAGCAGCGCTTCCAGACGCGAACGGTCCATGCCCGCCCGGATCGCCGACGCCAGCATTTCCGACGCGCCTTCAAGCAGGCTGCGCTCGCTCTCGCTGACCGAATGATTGAAGCCCAGCTCGATGACGGCATACACGCGCTCGTACTGCATGGCCGGCGCCACCACCAGTTCGGTCGGCGTCGAGCGCCCCGTGGCCGACGACACTTCCAGGTGGCCGGCAGGGACGTTGCGCACGTGCAGCAGCTTGCGCGACGTGGCCGACTGGCCGGCCAGGCCCTGCGCCAGCGGGATCTTTTGCGGCAGCCGCTCGGGCGGCAGCGCGTAGCCGCCAAAAAGCTCCAGATCGTCACCATTGACGACATACCCCGCGCCCACGCTGGCATGCAGGTACTCGGCCAGGTAATCCAGCGCCCGCCTGCCGATTTCATCCAGGCGCAGGTCGCCCCGCAGCCGCATGCTGAGACCGGACAAGCCCGTCGTCACCCACGCCTGCCGCGCCTTGATGCGGTATTCGCGGATGGTCATGCCGGCCGAGGCCACGATCAGGGCCAGCAGCAGCAGCGCGCCGCCCCACGAGTAGTAGGTCGAGATCGTCGAGGCCTGGTTCCACGCATTGCGCTCGCGCTGGATCTGATCCATCTGCAGGGCGTAGAGCTCGCCGACCAGATCGCGCAGGCGGTCCATGGCGTCCTTGCCAGAATCGGTTCGCACCACCGCCATCGCGCCCTCGGCGTCGCCCGCCTTGCGCATTTCGATGGTGTTGTTCAGTTCGCTGAGCTTTTGCTGCGTGATGCCGGCGATGTCATTGGCGATCCGGCGCTGCGCGGTATTGTCATTAGCGGCTTCCTTCACGACCGCCAACCGCTGCTCGATCAGCGGCACGGAGCGCACGTAGGGTTCCAGATAAGACGGGTCGCCCGTCAGCAGATAGCCTCGCTGCCCGATCTCGGCGTCTTTCAAGGCGGAATTGAACAGGCTGAGCTGGCGCAGCGACTCGGTGGCGCGGTCCATGGCCTGGACGGCGCGCGCCCGGGTGTCCGCGGACCGGACGTTGACGAAGGCGATGACCAGCGTGGCCACCGCCGCCAAGACGAATCCGGCCATCAGAGTGCGAGGAAAGGCAAGGCGGCTGGCGGGCTGCGGCGATTTCAGCATGAGGTCGATTTACCAAATCAGGAAAGGCGCGCGAATCGCGCAATGCGAGGATCCGAAGGATTATGCGGACTGAACAAGACCATAGAAATCTTTCGAACTGTGCAACTATACAGGTACCTGAAGCGAGATGGTTGCGTATGGATACAACTACGACACCCTATCAGCCCGGGCATGCCCTAGGATTTCGCCTGCACGCACTGCCCCCCTACTCGCGGCTGCCGCCTAGTCCGGCATGCCCCGGCCCTGCCCGCGTGACCGCGCGGCCAGCCGATGGCGCAGACAACCGAATTCCCAGCCGTCCGCGGCACTGACAATCATGAAGAAAATCCTTTTGGTGGACGACCAACCCACGTTGGTCGCCCTGATGAGCGAGTTCCTGAGCAGCGAAGGCTATGACGTAACGACGCATACCGACGGACTCACCGCGCTGCAGCAGATGATTGCGCTGCGCCCCGACCTCGTCATCACCGATCTTTCCATGCCCGGCATGGATGGCGGCGCCCTCCTGACCGCCATGCGGGAAAACGCCTACCTGCACGACACGCCCGTGCTGGTCCTGAGCGGCCGCCCCGAACATGAAATGCTGGAAGCCTGCGGCGAACGCGCGGTCCTGATGCGCAAGCCGGCCAACCCGGATGAAGTGCTGAAGGCGGTGCGCCGCCTGACGCAAGCGGCGCAGCCGCCGTCGCCGGCGCGCGGGGGCTCGGGCCGGCTGACGGCCTCTTTCAGCCGCTTGGGCGCCGCCAGCCTGGAGCGGCTCGTTCAGGCGGCATGACGCCGCGTGACCGGCGTCCTCACCCCACGTGCCCGCCCGCCACGTACATCACCTGACCCGTGATGTAGGACGCCTCGGGCGCCGCCAGAAAGCAGATCGCAGCGGCAACCTCTTCCATGCTGCCCATGCGGTGCATGGGCGTGCCGGCCAGACAATCCGTATACATTTCCCGCTGCCAGATGCGGTCCTGCTCCGAAGGGGCTTCGGTGTTGCGCGGGATGGCGCGCACGCCGCCCTTGGACGCGGAATACGGCACGCGGTAAATGCCACGGGTGGCGTTTGAGCCCACGTTCACAATGGCGCCCCGCCCCTGATTGCGCATCACCGGGGTCACCTCGCGGCACGGCTCCGCGCGGAGCGCGTTATCGGTATGAGGTGGGGGGTGGTGGCGGCATCTCGTCACGGCGATGCCTGCCGGGATCAGGCCTGGGCGGACGCGCGCAGGCGATTGACGATCTGGTTGTCCTTGCCTTGCACAAGGCCCGTGAGCACGACGTCGAAGACGATTTCCTTGTACGCGTCTGCCTTCAGGCCCAGTTCGGCGCCGCCGGTCTTGTCGGTCACCGGCGGGATCAACGCTTCGCGGGTGGCGTAAGCGAAATCGTCCCAGATGAGGGGGTCGCCCTCGATATTGAATTGCGTCGTCAGCTTACGATGCTGATCCGCGCTGACAAAAAGGTGCACGTGCGCCGGGCGGTTGCCGTGGCGGCCCAGCGCGTCCAGCAGCTGCTGGGTGGCGCCCTGGGGCGGACAGCCATAGCCGACCGGCATCAGGGTGCGGAACTCATACTTGCCGTCCGGGCCGGTACGCACCGCGCCGCGCAGGTTGAAGTCGGTCTGCGCGCCCGTCGGGTCGAAGTGCGAGTAAAAGCCGTTGGAATTGGCATGCCAGCACTCGACGACCGCATTGGCCAGCGGCTCGCCGCGGGTATCGCGCACGATGCCGCGGATCACCAGCGGACCGGCGTTGGCATCCGGATCGGCATCGATGCGCGACACGCCATCGCGCACCGGCGCGCCGGCCACGTAGAGCGGGCCTTCGATGGTGCGCGGCGTGCCGCCATCCAGGCCGGCCAGCTTGTCCTCGTGGTCCATGCGCACGTCCAGATACTTCTCCAGTCCCAGTCCGGCGGCCAGCAGCGCGGCCTCCCCGTCGCGGCCCAACTGATTCAGGTAATTGACGCCCGCCCACACTTCATCGGGCGTGATGTCCAGATCGTCGATGGCCTTGAAAAGGTCGCTCAACAGGCGGTTCAGAATCTGCTTGAAGCGGGGGTTGCCTTCGCTGCCGTCCAGATTGGTCGCGGCCTTCAGCAGGTCCTGCACTTCCTTCGTGTTGAATACGTCGAGGCTCATGTCTGTCTCCAGTGGGTTATCTGTTTGTTTGGTGTGTTCAGTGTTTCTTGTTCGTGACCTTGACCAGTCCATCGCGCGTGAAGCGCTTGACGCGGTCGTCGTCCAGCGTGATGCCCAGACCCGGGCCGGCGGGCACGGTCAGCTCGAAGTCGCTGTAGTCCAGCGGCTGCGTCAGGATTTCCTCGGTGATCAGCAAGGGGCCGAAGAGCTCCGTGCCCCATTGCAGCTGGGCAAAGCTTGCAAACAGGTGAGCCGATGCCACCGTGCTGACCGCGCCTTCCAGCATCGTGCCGCCATAGAGTTCGATGCCCGCCGCGTCGGCAATCGCCGCCACGCGCTGCGCCGCAAAAAGGCCGCCGTTCTGCTCGATCTTGATGGCGAAGACATCGGCGCCGTGCTGGCGCGCGATCTCGAACGCGGTATCCGGGCCTTGCAAAACCTCGTCGGCCATCAGCGCCACCGGAAACCGGCGCATTAGCCGCGCCAGCGCCGCGGCACTGGCCACCGGCTGCTCCACCAGTTCGCAGCCCGCCTGCGCCAAGGCCGGAATCGCCCAGGCCGCCTGCGTTTCGCTCCACGCCATGTTCACGTCGACCCGCACCGAACCGCGGTCGCCCAGCGCGCGCTTGATCGCGGCCACGTGCTCGATATCCGTCTTCGGATCCCGCGCGCCGATCTTCAGCTTGAAGATGCGGTGGCGGCGCTCTTGCAGCATCTGCTCGGCCTCCGCAATGTCGCGCGTGGTGTCGCCGGACGCCAGCGTCCAGGCCACGGGCAGCCGGTCCCGGCGGCGGCCGCCCAGCAGTTCGCTGACCGGCACGCCCAGGCGCTTGCCCTGCGCATCCAGCAGCGCGATCTCCAGCGCGCTCTTGGCAAAGTGATTGACCTTGACGAGCTTGCCCAGATGCGCCATCAGCGCCTGGATGCGCGTGGCGTCCTGGCCGATCATGGCGGGCGCGAAGTATGCGTCGATCGACAGCTTCATGGCCTCGGGGCTTTCCGGGCCGTACGCCATGCCGGCGATGGTGGTGCCTTCGCCAATGCCCACCACGCCGTCGCTGCAGAACACCTTCACCAGCATCAGCGTCTGGCCATACATCGTGGCCACCGACAGTTTGTGCGGGCGGATGGTGGGAAGGTCGACGAGAGAGGTTTCGATGCGTTCGATGAAGGCTGCGGGCATGGACGGCGGTGTAGAAGAGGTGGTCACACGGCGTTTATAAGAGCCGGCGACTCTGCGCGTCCAATACTTTGAGAATCCGAATTGATACCTTCAAGGCATAAATAAAAAGCCCCGCCTCAGGAGAACGGGGCCGGATACCGATACTTTTCGGGTTATATCGGGATCGAAGCAGTCTTCTCCCCCCGCCCCCGTCAAGATCAATTCGCCGTGATCTTGCCCACTTCGATCACCTTCTTCCACCGGGCAAACTCGTCCGCCTGGAACTTGGTGAATTCCGCCGGCGTGTTGCCGACGATCTCAAAGCCCAGTTCCAGCAAACGCGGTTTGACCGACGGGTCGTTCAGCGCCTCGACGATGCCGCCGCGCAGCTTGTCGCGAACGTCGGCGGGCATGTTCCTGGGACCGGCAAACGCCTGCCACGACGTCACGGTCACGCCCTTCAGGCCCAACTCTTCCATGGTGGGCACATCCGGCAGCAGGGGCGAACGCTTCGCGCTCGTGACCGCCAGGGCGCGCAGCTTGCCCGACTGGATGTGCGTGAGGCTGGTGTTGATGTTGCTGAAGCTGGCGTCGACCCCTGCACGGCCACCGTGATGTATTCAAAATCCTTGAGCGCGTCGTAGCCGGGATCCTTGACCAGATGCGGGCCGATCACGAAGGGCCCAAGCGACGACACCAGGATCGTGTAGCCGTCGGGCGCGGCGCGCTTGGCCTGCCCGGCGCCCAGCGTGCCGCCCGCGCCGGGCTTGTTCTCGATCACGAAGGTGGCGCCAAACTTTTCCTGCAGCTTGGGCGCCACCGTGCGAGCGATGAGGTCCGTCGAACCGCCTGGCGGGAACGGCACGATCATCGTGACGGGCTTGGCCGGCCAGTTCTGCGCCTGGGCCGACGCCGTGACGGCCAGGCCAAGTGCGAGCGTGGTGAACCATTTTTTCATGCGAGTCTCCTCTGGGATGGCGTCTGTCGCGCCGGTGGTGTTGCATGCGTCCCGCCGCAAGGCCCGCGGCGGGAACAGGAAATGGATCAGATCCGCTTGCCGACCTCGACACTTTCACGCGTCCAGGCGCGCGCCTGATCGCTGAGCGAGATGCCCAGGCCCGGCCGGTTGGGCACCAGCATGCGGCCGTCCCGGATCTCCAGCCGCTCGTTGAAAAGCGGCTCCAGCCAGTCGAAGTGCTCGACCCACGGCTCGGTCGGATAGATGGCGGCCAGGTGCACGTGCAGCTCCATCGCGAAGTGCGGCGCCAGCATCGCGCCGGCCTGCTCGGCCTGCGAAAGAATCTTCAGGAACGGCGTGATGCCGCCCACGCGCGGGGCGTCGGGCTGCACGTAGTCGGCGGCGCGGTGGCGGATCAGCTCGCTGTGCTCGGCCGCGCTGGTCAGCATTTCGCCGGTGGCGATCGGCGTGTCGAACTGGGCGGCCAGCGCGGCGTGGCCTTCGTGGTCGTAGGCGTCCAGCGGCTCTTCGATCCACACCAGGTTGAATTGTTCAAAGATGCGGCACATGCGCTGGGCCGTCGGCCGGTCCCATTGCTGGTTGGCATCGACCATCAGCGGCACGTCGTCGCCCAGGTGCTTGCGCACGGCTTCGACGCGGCGGATATCGAGCTGGCGGTCGGGCTGACCGACCTTCAACTTGATGCCGCCAATGCCGCGCTCGCGCGACGCGCTGGCGTTCACAAGCAGTTGTTCAAGCGGCGTGTGCAGAAATCCGCCCGACGTGTTGTAGCAAGCGACCGAGTCGCGATAGGCGCCCAGCAGCTTGGCAAGCGGCAGCTTGGCACGGCGGGCCTTCAGGTCGTAAAGCGCCACGTCGAACGCGGCGATGGCCTGCGTGGACAGGCCGCTGCGGCCCACGGACGCGCCCGCCCAGCACAGCTTGGTCCAGAGCCGGCCGATATCGCTGGGGTCTTCGCCGATCAGGACGGGCGCGATCTCCTTGGCGTGGGCAAACTGGCCCGGGCCGCCGGCGCGCTTGGAGTAGCTGAGCCCGATACCTTCGTCGCCGTTTTCGGTCTGCACTTCGACGAACAGCATCGCGACCTCGGTCATCGGCTTTTGGCGGCCGGTCAGCACTTTCGCGTCGCTGATCGGGGTGGCCAGCGGCAGATAGCAGGACGAGATACGCATCCAGGCGATGCGGTCGGCGGGGATCGGGGCGGTCATAGGAGTCTCCAGGTGTCTTGAATGGGCATTGGGGCCAGCAGGCGCGGGATGTCCCAGCTAATGGACAACGTTGTCATTCGTGGCCAAATAAAAAGCGCCGGAATGCGGAGCCTTGCTGGCGGCGGCGATGAGAACGTGGCAGCTGGCGGTCATGATAACGTTGTCCAAAATTCACGGCAAGCCGCGCCGCGATCCGTACATACCCGTACTATCCTTCCATCCCATGAAGCCCAAGTCCATCACCCTGCATGACGTCGCCCGCGCCGCTGGCGTGTCGCTCATCACCGCATCGCGCGCGCTCGGCAACCCGGGGCGCGTCTCCGACGCCACCATCGCGAAAGTCCAGCAGGCCGTGACGGAAACGGGCTACATCCCGAACTTGCTGGCCGGCGGCCTGAAGTCGCGGCGCAGCCACACCGTCGCGGCGCTGGTCCCCATCATCTCGGTGCCGCAGTTCCTGCCCACCATCGAAGCCTTGACCGCCGAGCTCGACCGCGACGGCTACCAGCTCATCCTGGGGCAGATGGGCTATGACCGCGGCCGCGAAGAAGCCCTGCTCAATGCCATGGCGGGACGCCGGGTCGACGGCGTCGTCGTCGCCGGCCTGCTGAGCGACATACCGGCCGCGCACCGCCTGCGCGAAATCGGCATCCCCGTCGTCGAGACCTGGGACCTGACCGCGCACCCGCTCGACATGCTGGTGGGTTTTTCGCACCGGAGGGTGGGTAACGCCGTGGCCGAATTCTTCCTGTCCAAGGGATGGCGCAACGTGGGGCTGGCAACCGGCGACGACCAGCGTGCCGCCGTGCGACGCGCGGGCTTTCTGGAAACCCTGGGCCACGACGTGCCCACGGCCGTGGTACCGGCGCCCAGCAATGTGGCTTCCGGCCGGCGCGCCGCCGCCGAACTGTTCGACAAGGCGCCCGGCCTGCAGGCCATTTTCTGTAGCGCCGACGCGCTTGCCGAGGGCGTGCTGACCGAAGCGCGCGTGCGCGGCCTGCGCGTGCCGCAGGACCTGGCGGTCTGCGGGTTCGGCGGCGCCGACTTCGCCGCGCACCTGGCGCCGTCGCTGACCACCGTGCAGGTCGACGGCGCGAACATCGGCGCTCAGGCCGCGCGCATCCTGATGGCGCGCTGCCGCGGCGAGAGCACGCAGGAGCGCATCATCGACGTGGGTTTCCAGATCGTCGAGCGCGAGTCGACGGGCGGCTGTGCCACAACGCAGCCAGGTGTCTGACACCCGTTGAGACGCAGCCACTAGCTGACGATCATCTCCGGAGGGTGTCAGACACCTGGCTGGGCCACCTGGCTGGGCTCCTGGCCGCGACCGGCAGTTGTCATGCCGCGCCGCCGGTAGGAAAATCCGCCGAGCCGCGCGCGTCCGACAGCGCGCCCCCGAAGCGCGTCGCCGCCTCAAGAGGATCCGCCCGTGAAGGATGATGTTGGCCAATACCAGACTCACCCCGTCACCCTGCTCCAGCCGGACCCGTCATCTGAATGGGTCTACCACTGCGCGATGAGCCTGCTCAAGCTGCCCGCGGACGATGCGATCTCCGAGCAGCTTGCCTACATGGGTGAAACCTCCGACATCGACCGGTCCTGGATGATCGAGTACCGCCCGGACATGCTGCGGCTGCGCAATACGCATGAATGGTGCCGTGGCCAGACCGCCCCTTTCGTCGCCGAGCTGCAGGATGTGCCCACCACGCTGATCGCCTGGCTGCACCGCTTCATGGTCAAGGGCCAGGCAGTCGCCATCCACGACGTCAACGACCTGCCCCGCACCGCGCGCACCATCCAGGCCGAGTTCCAGCGCCAGGGCAACAAGAGCGTGCTGAGCGTACCGGTCTGCCATGACGGCAAGCTGCAAGGCATCATCGGCTTTGACACCACGTTGCGCCACCGGCACTGGTCCGCCGCCGAGGTCGGCGCCCTGTACCAATGCGCGAACCTCATTGGTCAGGCCAAGTACGGCAGCGGCCGCACCCGTGCGCCGCTGGGCAACCCTGCCGCGTCAGTGGTGTACCTGAGCATGCGCGGCGTGGTCCGCGGCGTGCAGCCGGAGGCCATCGTGGGCGTGCGCTCGGCCGGCAATTACAGCGAAATCTGGCTCGAGGACGGCTCGATGGTGCTGGATTCGCGCGCGCTCGGCGTCTGGTCGACGCTGCTGCCCGAGCAGACATTCTTCCGGGTGCACCGCACCGCCATTGCGAACGCGTTGCATGTCATGGACGTGGACCGCAGAAGCGTCGACAAGTGGCAGATCCGCATGCGGGCCGTGGACGACACCTGGCCCGTGTCCCGCGCCTATCGCAAGCCGCTGCGCGAACGCATGGGGCTTTGAGCCCGGGTTTGCCGGTTGCGGCGCCGCCCAATATGCCATTCATCATGCGGGAATGTTGTTTCGTCCTGGCGCAGATGGCTGCGTCGGCGGTTTTTGGGATCATCGCGGCATGCGGATGGGACACTCCCAGCCGCGCCGCTCCGAGAGAACCGCATGCTGACGTCCCGCCTTCTGCCGCGCATCTCCCTTCTTGCCTTGAGCGCTGTCTGCGCACTGGGCGCGGGCCCCGCCCGGGCAACCGACCTCGCCCTGCAGGATGCCGTTTCCATGGCCGGCATGCAGCTCTACCTGAACGCCGGCGCGCCCGCGCTGATCATCGCGGCGGTGCGCGGCAATGACGTCGTTGTGCAGGGCTATGGCGAGACCGCGCCCGGCAGCGGCGTCGAACCCGACGGCCAGTCCATCTTCCGCATCGCGTCGGTGTCCAAGGTGTTTGCCGGCGATGTGCTTGCGTCCTTGGCGGCCAAGGGCAAGCTCAAGCTGACCGATCCGCTTGCGAAATACGCACCCGAGCATGCCAAGGTCGACGCCAACGGCCGGCCGATCACGCTGCTGGACCTGGCAACGCATTCGGCCGGCCTGCCCCGCGAGTTGCCCGATCCCGACGCCAAGCCCTCCGACAACCCGTTCAACGCCTTCGACCGCGCCTATTACTGGAAGTGGATGGGCACCCACAAGCCGGCCTATGCGCCGGCCACCACCACGCTGTACTCCAACCTGGGCTATGGCCTGTTGGGCGACGCGCTGGCCAAGGCGGGCGGCGCGGACTATTCAACCGTGCTCGCCAACGAAGTCTTCAAGCCCGCCGGCATGACCGACGCCACCAACGTGCTCACCGAGGCGCAGAAAAAACGCCTGATGACCGGTCTGGATCCCTTCGACAAGCCGGATCCCAATGCCGTTGCGCCCGACATCATGTACGCCAGCGCGGGAATCTATGCCACGGCGGACGACATGGTGCGCTGGATGCGTTGGCATCTGGATGGCGCCCGGCAAGCCCGCGAGGCCGCGCTCCTGGCCCACACGATGTGGCTGCCGTACGACGGGCTGAAGTCCGTCGTGGGCACGGAAGTCACGGATGGCGACGGCATGGGGCTGGGCTGGGTGGTGACCCTGCCGCGCAACGGCACGCCGTTTCTGCTGGGCAAGAGCGGCGGCATCGGCGGCTTCATGTCCTACGCCGTCCTGTCGCCCAACCGCGACCTGGGCGTGTTCGTCGTCGCCAGCCGGGTGAACTTCGGGATGTTCAACAACATCCATGCGCAGGTGCGCGAACTGGCGGCCGAGCTGGGCCGGTGATGCGGCGCCTTCGTGCGCCGCGCCTGGCCGCGGCGGCGCTGCTGCTGGCGTGGGCCGCGCAGGGCGCGTGGGCGCAGCAGGCGCAAGACATATTCAAGACCGAAATCTTCCTCACGCCCTACAGCGACCTGTCGGACGGCGACGACTCGTATCCACGCCTGAACGGCAGATTTCTGCTAATGACGGGCTACACGGGCTTTTTTGGCGTGCGGGACGACAACGGCCAGCTGCCTCGCTCGCACTGGAGCAGCGTGCAACCGACGGCCGAGGCGGCGCTGGTGCTGCAACTGACGCGGGCGTTCTCGTTCCGGACCAAGGCAACCTTCAACTCGTCCACCAACGACACCAAGGACAACGCGTTTTCCGATCTGGGCGCGAATCTGGACAACCTGTTCGCCGCCTACACCGCCGACAACTACGCGCTGTACGGCGGCAAGATGGACCTGGGATTTGGCGACGCCTGGCACGTCGTGGACGGCCTGTATTCGGGATTCAACGAGAACTCGGAATTTCGCGGCTCGATCGGTGTGGGCGGACGCTACACCCTGGACACCGCGGGCCGCGGCGCGCACTCGGTCGCCGTCATCCTGTTCAAGCGCGACAACACTGCCATGAACCGCCGGTTCAGCCTGGACGGCGGCCTGCTCGGGCCCGATGAACCGCCCCTGTTCAGCGACCAGCTCAAGTCATTCGTCGTGTCGTACGACTTTCGCGATCTGCCCGGATTGCCGGGCGTCTCGGGCGGGGTGGACGCCGGCCGGCTGCACCTGGATCCGGACCAGGGAAAAAGCGCCAACACGGTGTCGGCCCGCCTGAGCTACGACGTGCCGCTGGGCAACGCATGGCACCTGAACTGGTTCAACGAAGCCACCTACTCCAGCGCCTTTCGCGGCGCGCCGGTCGCCAACGGCAATGGCGTAACCTCGGTGTCGTTGTCTCGTGACCGCTGGCAGGTTACCGCGACGGCCGCCGCGCGCAAGCTGACCGGCGGCAGCCAGACACTGGCGCGGCATGGCTTGCAGGACGGCACGGATTGGGGAGTATCGGGCGCAGTCACCTACGTCACGCCCTTGGGATTGATCGTGCAGGCCGGGCTGACGCATCAGCGTGACCAGGCCCTGCGCATCAACCAGGGCGTTTTCCGCATCGCTTACCAGGCAGGATTCTGAGGCCGACATGAACAACACCATCACGCGCATTACCGCAACGATCGTTCTGGCCCTGGGCGGCGTCATGCCGGCCGGGTCGCAGCCGGTGCCGATTACCCGCGCCGACTACCCGCCGGCGGACGCGGTCGCCATCCCGGCCGGCAGCCGCGAACGCGCCGTGCGGGACTTGCCCGGCATCGTCACGGACATCATGAAACGCAGCCAGGTGCCCGGCCTTGCCGTGGCCGTCGTCATCGACGGCAAGACCGTGCTGGCGCAAGGCTACGGCACGCGCGAAGCTGGCAAGGACGCGCCGGTGGATGCCAACACCGTGTTCCAGATCGCGTCCATCTCCAAGTCGTTGTCGGCAACCGTCGCGGCCATCGAAATCACGCGGGGCAAGGTGGCGTGGGACGATCCCGTGTCGCGTCACCTGCCCGGCTTTGCGCTCAGCAACGCCTATGTGTCCCAACACGCCACCATCGGCGACTTCTTCGCGCACCGCACCGGGCTGCCGGGCACGGCGGGAGACGATCTGGAAGACCTGGGCTTTTCCCGCAACGACGTCATCGCGCGCCTGCGCCTCGTGCCGCTCACCCCCTTTCGCACGTCGTACCACTACGCCAACTTCAGCACCACGATAGGCGCCGAGGCCGTGGCCAAGGCAGCGGGACGACCCTGGGAGCAGCTTGCCGACGAGCAGCTGTTCAAGCCGCTGGGCATGGCGTCGACGAGTTACCGCCATGCAGCCTTCGAGGCCCATGCCAATCGCGCCTTGCTGCATGCCTACCAGAACGGCCGCTTCGTACAGGTGGGCCAGCGCAACGCCGATGCCCAGGCGCCCGCGGGCGGCGTGTCCTCGACGGTGGTGGATCTGGCGCAGTGGCTGAAGCTGCTGCTGGCCAACGGGCAGCACCAGGGCAAGCCGCTGGCCGCCCCCGGCGCATTGCTGCCAGCGCTGTCGCCTCAGGCCTTCAGTGCGCGCGCGCCCGATGTGGATGCGCGTTCCGGCTTTTATGGCTATGGATTCAACGTCAACACGGAGACGGGCGGACGGCCGTCGATGGGACATTCCGGCGCATTCCTGGTGGGCACGGGAACGACGTTTCGCATCGTGCCTTCCGCCGGCATCGGCATCGTCGTGCTGACCAATGGCGCGCCGGTGGGCGCGGCCGAAGCCGTCGCGGCCACATTCATCGACACCGCGCTGTACGGCCAGCCGAGCCGCGACTGGTTTGCGGCGTACCACGGCGCCATGAAGGTGCTGTTCGAGCCGCAGGCCGATCTGACCGGGAAAGCCGCCCCCGCCAAGCCCGCCGCGGCCAAAGCCTTGCCGCAATACGCCGGCACGTTCGACAACCCCTATTACGGCCCCGCCCGGATCGAGGAGGCGCAAGGCGCGCTGACGCTGGTTCTTGGTCCCAAGGACATGCGCTTTCCCGTGAGCCACTGGGACGGCGACACGTTCGCCTTTTCGCCGGCCGGCGAAGCCGAAATGATCGGCTCGCGCGCATCGATTGTCTTCAAGATGGACCAGGGGCGGGCCCAGGGCTTTGACATCCAGTATTACGATGGCGCCGGGCTGGGGCGCTGGGTCCGCAAGTAAAGCGGGCGGGCGCGGGTCGAATGTCGACATTCGCCGGATCGCGTTCCCCCATTCCCGCCACCACACGCTTCGGGCTACAGTGCCCGTTCATCGGAATCCACGAAGGATCGAGCATGGCCGACGACAGCACGCTTCTCAACGACAACGCGGTGTACAGGACTTTGCTGGAATCGACCAAGGCGATTCCCTGGAAGATCGATTGGGCCACCATGAAGTTCGCCTACATCGGCCCCCAGATCGAAGCGTTGCTGGGCTGGCGCGCCGACAGCTGGGTCACCGTCGAGGACTGGGCCATGCGCATGCACCCCGAGGATCGCGAGTACGTGGTGAATTTCTGCGTCTCGCAATCCCAGGCCGGCATCGACCACGAGGCCGACTACCGGGCGCTGACTCGCGACAACGGTTATGTCTGGATCCGCGACGTGGTTCACGTCGTGCGCACGGAAACCGGAGAGCCCGAAGCCTTGATCGGCTTCATGTTCGACATCACCGAACGCAAGAAAACCGAGGAAAAGCTGCTCAGCCTGCAGAAAGAGCTGGAGGTCCTGTCCTTCAAGGATGGCTTGACCAACATCGCGAACCGGCGGCGCTTCGACAGCAGTTTCGAACTGGAATGGGAGCGTGCGCGCAGCGAGGGCCAGCCCCTGTCGGTACTGCTCTTCGACGTCGATTTCTTCAAGCAGTACAACGACCTGTATGGCCACACGCAGGGCGACAAGTGCCTTATCGAAATCGCCGAGACGCTGAGCCTGGCGCTGGACGGGCCGCGCGACCTGGTTGCGCGCTACGGCGGAGAGGAATTCGTGGTGCTGCTGCCCGAGGCCGACGCCGAGGTCGCCCGCAAGGTCGCCGAACGCTGCCAGCGCCAGCTTCAGAAAAAGGCCATCGTCCACGCGCTGTCGCCGCACGGCAGGCGCGTCACGGTCAGCGCCGGCGCGGGCACGGTGTCGCCGGCCGGCCCGGTGACGGCGGCCGACTTCATCAAGGGCGTGGATCAGGCGCTGTACCTGGCCAAGAACAACGGGCGCAACCGCGTGGAGCATGTGCAGGTGGGCCAATAGCGCCAATCCGCCTTTTTCACCCGTAGTTCCCCGTATTGCAGTGCAGCAAAACGTGCTGTAGTGGCCGGGTGGAGGGCGCATTCCGCGCCCCCGTCGCGTGCCCATCATGTCCAAACTCAGAAATCTCTCTCTCCGGAGCAGCCTGACTGCACTGGTGCTTTTTTTCATCTTGATGCTGGTGGCCGTCGGCGCCATCGCCATGCAGCAGCTCTGGAGCATCAGCCAGAAGCAGCGCGCCATGTACACGGAAACCGTCATGCCGCTGCGCGTCGTCGTCGACGCCGCCCGCCAAGGCGCCACGCACTTCCGGCGCATGTACGTCTACATCTGGAACACCGATCCGCAAGCCCGGCAGAACGAACTGCGCCTGAACGACGATTCCGAGAAATCGGTGCTGCAAGCGCGTGACCGCCTACAGCAGGAGCAGGACCCTGCCCTGCGCGCCCTGGGCGGCAAGCTGGCCGACACCTGGACCCGCTACAAGGCGGCCGTGAACGACGTGAAGGGACTGGCCGACCGCAACGATCCGACCGCGATGACCGTGCTGCACAAGGACTCGGCCGAACTGCACGTGGCCGCGCGCAATATCCTGATGGAAGCGGCCAAGCGCCAGGAAGAGCTGGCCCGCCTGGATACCGAAGACGCCGCCGCGGCAGTCGAACGCACGTTCTGGACGCTGACCGCGCTCATCGTGCTGTGCGCGCTGATCGGCAGCACCCTGGGCCTGGGCCTCGTGCGTTCCGTCATGCGCCGCCTGGGCGGCGAACCCGCCTACGCGGCCCAGATCGCGCAGGAAGTCGCAAAGGGCAACCTCGCCGTGCGCGTGCAGCGCCGCGACGGCGACCAGACCAGCGTGCTCGCCAACATGGACGCCATGCGCGCCAACCTGGCGCAACTGGTCAGCCAGGTGCGCCGGTCCAGCGAATCGATCGCCACGGGCGCCACCCAGATCTCCACCGGCAATACCGATCTCAGCCAGCGCACCGAAGAGCAGGCCGCCAACGTCGAAGAGACCGCCGCCTCGATGGAAGAAATGAACGCGGCGGTCAAGCAGAACCTGGAGTCCGTGCAGATGGCCGCCAGCCTGGCCGGCTCGGCCAGCGAAGCCGCCGCGCGCGGCGGCCAAGTGGTCGGCAACGTGGTCAGCACCATGGACGCCATCTCCGCCAGTTCGCGCAAGATCGTCGACATCATCGCCGTCATCGATTCCATCGCGTTCCAGACCAACATCCTCGCGCTGAACGCGGCCGTCGAAGCCGCCCGCGCCGGCGAACAGGGCCGCGGCTTTGCCGTCGTGGCCAGCGAAGTGCGTGCACTGGCCCAGCGCAGCGCCAGCGCCGCCAAGGAAATCAAGCAACTGATCGGCGACAGCGTCGGCAACGTCGAAGCCGGTTCCAACCTGGTGGGCGAGGCGGGCAGCACGATGAACGACATCGTCACCCAGGTGCGCCGCGTGGCCGACCTGATTGCCGAAATCGGCGCCGCCGCGCATGAGCAGGGACAAGGCATCTCGCAGGTGGGCGACGCCATCAACCAGCTAGACCAGACGACGCAGCAGAACGCGTCGCTGGTGGAAGAATCCGCCGCGGCCGCGCACAGCCTGAACGCCCAGGCCGCGACGCTGGTGAAGCTGGTCAGCGTGTTCCGCCTGGCCGAAGACGAAGCGCCGCGCCCCGTGGCGCACGCGCAAATTGCGCAGGCGCGCCCCGCTCAGGCGCACATTGTTCAGGCGCGCGAGACGCAGCCCGAGCCGACTGCGCCGCCGCCTGCCAAGCCGCAACGCGCGCTGGCCAAGCCCAGCGCGTCGCGCCCGGCTGCGGCCGGCAAACCGGCGTCGCCCCGCCGCGCCGAGGCGAAGTCGGCCGCGCAGCCTAAGGCGCCGCTGCGCGTGCCGGGCGATAGCAAGCCTGCGCAGTCGAATGACGATTGGGAGAGTTTCTGATCGGGAGGCTTTGACTTGCCGCACAGTTCAGGCCCAAGTCGCCCACCAATCATCGGACACATCGGGCCTGCCATCCTTCTGGGTGTCAGGCCCGATGTGCGTTTTGGCCTCCTTGCAATGCATCGTCTGTGGTGAGGTTCGGCGAGAAAGCAGCAATGAAGTTACTATTGGCAACATTCATTCTTGCGAGCGCTCCGCGTTGCGAGCTTGCTCCCCGTTCATCGGCGGCGTCACTCCCGGCAGCGCCGCGCCTTACTGAAGATCCGTGCAGACCGATACCATTTTTCGATTCTGGCGTGCCATCGAAGCGTGCATTCCCCAACAAATCAACAAAGTCGCTCGCCGCCACAAGACTGCGCCCGTCTACAAAATTTCCTCGTCCGTCGCGCAGTTCCCCT
>NZ_JAGXJZ010000150.1:0-629 GCF_019091095.1 Achromobacter sp. GbtcB20
ATGGCTGGTGCAATTGCAAGACGACCCCGTTGCCCCCGAAACGGTGCGGGCATGGACCTCCTGGCGCGCCGCGCGGGGCCGGCATGCCGGCTACGACATCGTCCACGCCAACTTCTTCATGTCGGGCATGGTCGCCCAGCACCTGAAGCACACCCTCGGCATCCCTTTCGTCATCACCTTCCACGCCCTCGGGCACGTGCGGCGCCTGGCCCAGGGGGCGGCCGACGCCTTTCCCTCGGCGCGCATGCGCATCGAGAGCGCGCTGATGCGCCACGCCGACCGCATCATCGCCGAGTGCCCGCAGGACCGGCTCGACATGGAGCAGCTGTACGGCGCCCCCGCCGACCGCATCCGCATCGCGCCCTGCGGCTTCGACCCCGAGGAACTCTGGCCCGAGCCCCAGGACGAGGCGCGCGCGCGGCTCGGCATCTCCCCGGGGCGCTTCGTCGTGCTGCAGCTCGGGCGCATGGTGCCGCGCAAGGGCGTCGACACCGTGATCCAGGGCGTCGCCCTGCTGCGCGAGCGCCACGGTGTCGATGCCGAGCTGCTGGTGGTCGGCGGCGACCACGAACGTCCGGACGGGCGCGACCTGCCCGAGATGGCGCGGCTGCGCACGCTCGCGCAGCAGC
>NZ_JAGXJZ010000151.1:0-628 GCF_019091095.1 Achromobacter sp. GbtcB20
GCCGATCACGCTGTTCGGCCTCGACCTGGGTTCCGGCAAGAGCATGTACTTCATGATCTGGCTGGCGGTGCTCGGCTTTGTCATCCTGCTGCGCAACCTGCTCGATTCGCGTTCCGGGCGCGCGATCCGCGCGCTCAAGGGCGGCGCCCTGATGGCCGAGGCGATGGGCGTGGACACCGCGGCCATGAAGATCCGCATTTTCGTGGCCGCGGCGCTGCTGGCCTGCGTCTCCGGCTGGCTGTATGCCCACCTGCAGCGCGCCGTGAACCCGTCGCCGTTCGGCCTGAATTCCGGCATCGAATACCTGTTCATGGCGGTGATCGGCGGCGCCGGCTACCTGTGGGGCGCGATCCTCGGCGCGGCGGTGCTCACCATCCTGAAGGACCAGCTGCAAAGCTGGCTGCCGACCCTGATCGGCGCCAACGGTAACTTCGAGATCATCGTGTTCGGCATCCTGATGGTGATCCTGCTGCAGCGCGCCCGCAACGGGCTCTGGCCCTTCATCGCCCAGTACCTGCCGCAGCGGCCGGCGGCGGTTGCGCCCGAGGGTGCCGCGACCCTGCCGCAGCGGGCAAAGGCGGCGCCGGGCTACCCGCTGCTGGTGGTCGACAAGGCGCGCAAGCAGTTC
>NZ_JAGXJZ010000152.1:0-626 GCF_019091095.1 Achromobacter sp. GbtcB20
GTCGCTGGCGCCGTGGATCACCAGGGTCGGCGCGGCGATCGTCGCCAGCAGCTCGCTGCGGTCGGATGCGGCGGCCACCGCCAGCATCTGGCGCGTCACGCCGGCCGGGCAATAGCAGCGCCGCAGCGCCCGCGCGGCGCGCCGCCGCAATTGCTTCTCGGGTGTCGGATAGGCCGGGCTGCCAATCGCCTGCTGCAGGGCCACCGCCTGGTCGAGGATGGCGTCGACATCCTTCGGGTTGTCCGGACGGCGCAGCAGCGCCTGGCGCGCCTGCGCCGTCGGGCCGGGCAAGCCGCGCCGGCTGCTGGAGGACATGATCGAGGTGAGGCTGAGCACGCGCTGCGGATGGCGGGCGGCGAGGATCTGGCCGATCATGCCGCCCATCGAGACCCCGATCACGTGGGCCTTGGCGACGCCGAGCGCGGACAGCACGCCGAGCGCGTCGACGGCCATGTCTTCCAGCCCATAGGGCGGCTTGAACGGCAGCTTCAGGCGCGACCTGATCCAGCTCCAGATCAGGCTGGGCTTGCCGGCGCGGTCGAACTTGGTGGACAGGCCGCAACCGCGGTGGTCGAAACGGATCACGTAGAAACCCAGCACGACCAGGCCGTCGACGAACTCGTCGG
>NZ_JAGXJZ010000153.1:0-356 GCF_019091095.1 Achromobacter sp. GbtcB20
TCCAAGCAAAACTGATCTTTTCAAGGGCCGACACTTCGAACAAGAGATCATTATTCTCTGCGTACGCTGGTACCTGCGCTACAAGCTGTCGTATCGTGACCTGGTCGAGATGATGGCCGAGCGCGGCCTGTCAATCGCTCACACGACAATCCTGCGCTGGGTCCAGCGTTACGCGCCGGAGTTCGACAAGCGCTGGAGTCGATTTTCATCGCAGGCAGGTACTTCTTGGAGAGTGGATGAGACCTACGTCAGGATCCGTGGCCGGTGGGCTTATCTCTACCGGGCTGTGGATGCATCAGGCAAGACCATCGACTTCCGGCTCAGCCCGCGGCGCAACGTCGCCTCGGCAAAAGCCT
>NZ_JAGXJZ010000153.1:366-621 GCF_019091095.1 Achromobacter sp. GbtcB20
TTTTCGCAAGGCCGTACGTTCTCAGGGTCGGTCGCCGGAAACCATCACACTGGACGGCTATGCAGCCTCGCACAGGGCCGTTCGCGAACTTCAACAGCAAGGAAGGCTTCCCGAGCTGACGAAGCTTCGCTCGTCAAAATACCTAAACAATCTAATCGAGCAGGATCATCGCAATGTGAAGTCCAGGCTGAGCGTCATGCTAGGCCTGAAAAGCTTCGCTTCGGCTGCCACGACAATTCGAGGCGTCGAGCTCAT
>NZ_JAGXJZ010000154.1:0-620 GCF_019091095.1 Achromobacter sp. GbtcB20
TATCATGGGCCGACTGATTCCTTATCGACGGCCCATGAACCAATTCACGATCCAGCAGAAATTCTTCCTTCTCCTCCTTACCATCGTCACCCTGGGATTCGGCTGGATCCTGCTGCCCTATTCGGGCGCGGTGTTCTGGGGCATGGTGCTGGCGATCCTGTTCGCACCGCTGTACCGGCGCCTGCTCGCCGCGACCCGCCAGAAGCCGACCGTCGCCGCCCTGCTCACGCTGGCCTCGATCGTGGTGATGGTGATCCTGCCGCTGTCGATCATCACGGCCTCGCTGGTGCGGCAGGCGGCCGACATCTATGCCAACGTCAGCTCGGGCCAGATCAATTTCGGCGCCTACTTCCAGCAGGTCATCGGCGTGCTGCCGGACTGGCTGGTGGGCCTGCTGGAGCGCTTCGAGCTGACCGACCTGGCCTCGCTCGAACAGAAGCTCGCCGACGGCGCGGCCCAGGTCAGCCAGTTCTTCGCGCGCCACGCCATCAACGTCGGCCGCAATACCTTCGACTTCCTGGTCAGCCTGACCATCATGCTGTACTTGCTGTTCTTCCTGCTCCGCGACGGCCAGGCCCTGGCCAACCGCATCAAGCGCGCCGTGCCGCTGAGCCGCATGT
>NZ_JAGXJZ010000155.1:0-619 GCF_019091095.1 Achromobacter sp. GbtcB20
CGGTCTCTGATCGCGTCGCAGGTATGGGACATGAATTTCGACAGCGACAGCAACGTCATCGATGTAGCCATCCGCCGTCTACGCGCGAAGATAGACGATGCGTTCAATCCGAAGCTCATCCTCACCGTGCGTGGAATGGGATACACGCTCGATGCGCCCGATGATGCCCCTGCGCCATAAGCCGCGGCAAAGCCGTCCAGCGTCGCTTGCATTGAGGGTCACGGCCCTCGTTGGTATCGCCACGACCTTGGTGTTTCTTGTGTTCAATTGGGTCATTCTCCGGTCGTTGGAGCACCACTTTGCTCAACAGGATGCCCACGAACTGGAGGCAGTGGCAACCGCTTTGGCTCAGCCCTTGCACCAGCTTGCAAGTGACATCGCAAGCGACGAACTGAAGCAACACTTGGCCAACGCAGTCGCAGGACATCATGGGATGACGTACGGCGTCTACGATGGGGCTGGCAATAGCATCTATGCCACGCCCGGTCCTGACCTGTCTAAACTTGCCAGTAGCAAAAAGTTGGTCAACCGCATCACCGCTGACGATTTGATCGTGTGGCAGGAGGATCAGAGGTCATATCGAGGTGTGGTGCTGCAACTGCCTGCTGACGATTCAGCG
>NZ_JAGXJZ010000156.1:0-618 GCF_019091095.1 Achromobacter sp. GbtcB20
GAGACGTCGCGGCCGCGGTCGCGCCAACGGCCAAGCGCCTCGAAGCCGGCCAGATGCCGCGTGGCGAGCTGGCGCAGCGGCTGGTTGTGGACCTGGATGGCGCCGGCCTGCTTGGCCTTGAGCAGCTGGGGCGTCATGTCGACGTCCTTCAGGTTGTATTTTTCGACGGCGACGGGCTTGATGCCTTTCTGCTCCAGCGCCTTCTCCAGGTCTTCGCGGCCGAGCTGGCCGTAGCTGGTGGAGTCGGCCAGGATGGCGACCTTCTTGAAGCCGCGGCGGGTCACGGCTTCCTCGACGATCATCGCGGACTGGATGGTGTCGCTGGCGGAGTTGCGGAAGATGTAGTTGTCCGGCTGGTTGGCGAACTGCTTGGTGATGACGGAGCCGGTGGCGACGTTGTTCATCACCGGGATCTTCGCGTTCTGGTAGAAGCGCTGCGAGGCCAGGGCCACGGTGGTATTGATGTAGCCGACGGTGGCGGCGACGCGTTCCTTGTTGATCAGCTCCTGGGCGATCTGCACGCCGCGCTCGGGCTTGGCCTCGTCGTCGCGCTCGACCATCTGCAATTGCCGTCTCAGCACGCCGCCCTTGGCATTGATCTCCTGGACCGCCAGCTTG
>NZ_JAGXJZ010000157.1:0-618 GCF_019091095.1 Achromobacter sp. GbtcB20
GTACAAGATCAACGAGAACCTGACCCTGCGTGCGGCGATCCTGAACCTGTTCGACAAGGAGCCGCCGTATGACGTCGCCACCTACGGCAACGCCAACGCCCAGACCTCGTACAACGCGTCGCTGCACCAGGCCGGCGCCATCGGCCGCTTCTACAGCCTGGGTGTGAACTACACGTTCTAAGCCCACGAAGCATCGCAAAAAGCCCCGCGCCAGGATCCCTGCCGCGGGGCTTTTCAATTTCTTCAATGCCGCTCAAGGCAAGGCCTACATCCCGCCCCAGATCCCCGCCAGCACCGCCATGGCCGCCAGCACGGCGGCCTCGGTGCGCAGCACGCGCGGACCGATGGACAGGGGCAGGGCGCCCGCGGCCAGCGCCGCGTCTTCCTCCTCGCGCGTGAAACCGCCCTCGGGGCCGACCAGCAGGGTCAGCGCCTGCGCGGGATTGGCCTGGGCCCAGCCGGCCAGCGACTGGGTGGCGCGCGGGCTGAGCAGGATGCGTTGGCCCTGCGCTTCCTGCGGCGCAGCCAGCCAGCGGTTGAGCTCGGCCACCGGCGCCAGCTGCGCCAGACGGTTGCGCCCGCACTGCTCGGACGCCGCGACGATCACGCCCTCCCAGT
>NZ_JAGXJZ010000158.1:0-617 GCF_019091095.1 Achromobacter sp. GbtcB20
GTGCAGCTGGGTGCTGTCGGCGATGTTCGAGGCCGCGATGCGGAAGGCGCGCGCGGCCCAGTCCAGGTAGTCGCGCCAGAGCGCGCGGCGCAGCGGCAGGCCTTCGCGCAGCGCCGGTTCGTCGATCTGGATGATGCCGATGCCGGCCGCCTCCAGGTCGCTCACTTCGTCGCGGATCGCCAGCGCGATCTGCAGCGCGGTCGTGGCGCGCGGCTGGTCGTCGCGCACGAACGACCATTGCAGGATGGTCACCGGGCCGGTCAGCATGCCTTTCACCGGACGCGTGGTGAGGCCCTGGGCATAGGCGCTCCAGGCCACCGTCATCGGCCTGGTGCGCGCCACGTCGCCGAACAGCACCGGCGGCTTCACGCAGCGCGAGCCGTAGGATTGCACCCAGCCGTTGGCCGTGAAGGCAAAGCCGTCGAGCTGCTCGCCGAAGTACTCGACCATGTCGTTGCGCTCGGCCTCGCCGTGCACCAGCACGTCGATGCCCAGCAGCTCCTGTTCGCGCACCGCTTGCTCGATCTCGCGCCGCATCGCCGCTGCGTAGACGTCGCGCGCCAGGGCGCCGCGTTTGAAGGCGGCGCGCGCGGGGCGGATCGCCGGCGTCTGCGGGA
>NZ_JAGXJZ010000159.1:0-617 GCF_019091095.1 Achromobacter sp. GbtcB20
CGCCCCGGAGCAACGCGACGAGCGGGTGCACAACCTGATGGCCGAGCGCCACCTCGCCCACAGCGCCTTCCTGGCGGCGCTGGCCCGCGCCAGCGGCTGCCGCAGCCAGGACGAGCTCTGGGGCCACCTGTTCGAACTGCGCCCCGCGGCGGCCCTGCGCGACTGGCGCACCCTGTTCGCCGAAGTCCTCGCCTATTGCGGCATGGCGCGCAGCAGCTACGAAGCCGAAGTGCTCGAGGCCGAGGGCAGCCTGGCGCGCGAACGCCACATGGCGGCGCACATCCGGCGCCGCCATGCCGCCCTGCGCGCGGCCGGCGACCAGGGCGCGATCGTGGTCGTCACCGGCGGTTTCCATACGCTGGCCCTGCAGCAGATGCTGGCCGCGGAGACAGAGGCGCCGCCTGCGGCGCGCACGGGTGGCTCCATCGGCGACTGGCTGGTCCGTTACAGTTTCGACCGCCTCGACGCGCTGAACGGCTATGCGGCCGGCATGCCCTCGCCGGCCTGGCGCCAGTGGGTGTGGGAGAGCGCCCAGTCCGGCCCCGGAGGGCCACAGCTCGACGACGTCACGGCCGGGGTCCTGGCCCGCTTCGCGCAGCAGGGCCGTGCGCGCGGCC
>NZ_JAGXJZ010000016.1:0-144772 GCF_019091095.1 Achromobacter sp. GbtcB20
ATCGCGTCTATGGTCCCGCACCATTCGGGAGCGAACCACATGTGCCGCGAGGCGCAGCTCTCAGATCCGGAACTCGTCAACCTATGCCAAGCGATTTCCGATGGCCAGCGCGCGGAGATCGAGCAGATGAACCGGATTGCTGCACGCCTTCGTTGAGGCTGGCTGCCACTACACTGGCGCCGCGTTGCGCTCCGGCGAAGTTAGCCGCAGCGATGTAAAGATGAGTACTTGCGGTGTTCCGATGCCGGCGGTTGTGTCCTACAGCCGTCCAGGTGCCAGGTAGTCCACGCGACACCACCCCGCGCTGCCTGCGGAGCGAGCGCAAGTCATGATCGTCGCAAGTTGGAGTTCGATAGCGAACCCGCTCAGCAGCTGGACGCATCAGGCGTAACGACGGGTGGATGGATCATCCTTGGACGCTGGTGGAAGTGGTTGGATGAACTTTGTTGCCGAGGGCGAAAAACAAGGCTATAATTGAGTTCTTCGCTGATCACCACAGTGGAGAAAGTGATTGGGAAACAGAGACTTAGCGCTCTAGTGCATGACTCGTTTCCCGCTCCAAATACAAAGAGGAAGCAACGGCACACACCGCGCTTCCTTTTTTCTTGCAAGTGCTGGCGCAATGGCAGAGTGGTTATGCAGCGGATTGCAAATCCGTGTACGTCGGTTCGATTCCGGCTTGCGCCTCCAGCATCTTTCTACCTCTCCCTGCATCTCGTTACCCATCCCTACGCCCGGTTAGCCGGATGATTGTTATGGTGACCCCGTTTTCATTTGAACGATGAGTCCATGCACAACATCCCGGAATCGCACCCGCGCCGCTTTGCTACCCGCCCCGCTTTCCTGAGCCTGTCCGCCGCCGCGTTGATCGCACTTGCGCCCCTTGCCGCGGAGGCTGGCGACAAGCACCATCACCACCGCCACAAGGGTGGCGAGTACAAGGAAAAGTACTGGGATGGCGCCTGTAAGGTCGAGCGCAAGTGGAAGCGCAATGGCGATTACAGCGAAAAGCGCAAATGCCGCGACGACTATGCGTATGGCTACGCGCCGCAGCCCGTGGCCGTGCCTGTGATGCCCGTTCAGCCTGGCATCGTCATCTCGCCCACCATCGTCATCCGCCCGTAACACCATGGATCAATCGGTGAAGGACGCCCTCGCCCGATGGCCCAATGTGCCGGCAGTGTACGGCTGGCTGTCGCTCGATGCGCGCGGGCGTTGGCGCCTTCATCCGCAAGGTCAGGCCAATGAAGGCGGGCCGGGCGAGCCGATCACCAACACGCAAATCCTGGAATTCATCGGCCGCAATTACGACCATGACGATGTGGGCCGCTGGTTTTTCCAGAACGGGCCGCAGCGCGTCTTCGTGCGGCTGGACGCGGCGCCTTATGTATTGCGCCTGGCCGATGACAATCGCGCCCTCGTCACGCATACCGATGCGGCCGTCGGCTCGGTCACCGGGTGGTGGCTGGATGATGCAGGCCGGCTCTTCGCATCCACGCCTCTGGGCGCCGGCATTGTGATGGACCGCGATCTGCAGCCGCTGCTCGAAACCCTGCAGACGGCTGCGGGCGCGTCGCTGATGGACGCGCTGGCCGGCTTGACGCCCGGCCAGTCGATCAGCGTGGCGTGGCCAGGCGTTTATGGGGACGCGCCGCTGCATTCGATTGCGCAGGCGGACGTTGCCGATCGCCTGGCGTTCGACCCCGCGCCGCACGCCGGCGCGGGCTGAAAAAGCGCGTTCAGCGCCGGCCGCTCTTGACCAGGGCGAACTTGCCGTCGCCCAGCAGCGCCAGCACGGCAGCCGCGACGGTCAGGAAGATGGGATATTCCCAGCCGCCGCCCGGGTTGCCGAATCCCCAGCCGTTGCCGAAGTGAACCGTCGACGCCGCGAAGAGCTGCACCACGGCAATGGCGGCCACCCAGCGCGGCACCACGCCCAAAATCAGCAGAATGCCGCCCGCCACCTCAAAGAACGTCACGGGATAGGCCAGCCAGCCGGCAAAGCCGATCTTCGTGAAAAACTGCGCCGTGCCGGGCAGCGTGAAGATCAGCAGCTTGGTCAGGCCGTGGGCCAGGAACATCACGCCCAGCGCCACGCGCAGGAGCAGTGCCGCATACGGCGCGGTACGGGAATCAATCATTGCAGTCATCCTTGTGCAGAAACGGATCGCTCAAAACGGGGCGAACCTTCATGGAGCCGTATTCTTGCGATTCCAAAAACAAAGATAAACATGCAGAATTGCAAATTATTGTTCCTCGATAGGAAACAATCTTGGACACCCACACCGCCATGCAGACCTACGCCAAGGTCGTTGAACTGGGTTCATTCGCGGCGGCCGCCGACAAGATGGGCCAGGCGCGCTCCGTGGTCACGCGGCAGATTGCCTATCTTGAGCAGAAGTACGGCGTTCGCCTGCTCAACCGCACCACCCGCAAGCTGAGCATGACCGATGCCGGGCGCGCCTTCTACGAGCGAGTCCGGCCCATCCTGGCCGAGGTCGCCGATCTGGAACTGTCGCTGCAGGCGGAAGGCCAGCGGCCCAGCGGGCGGTTGCGGGTCAGCGCCCCCGTGTCCTTCGGCATCCTGCATCTGGGACCGGCGATTGCCGAGTACCTGCAGCGCTATCCGGACGTGGTGATCGACCTGGACCTGAACGATCGCGTGGTGGATCTGGTCGAGGACGGCTACGACGTCGCGGTGCGCATCGGACCGCTGGTGGATTCATCACTGGTGGCCAGGCCGCTGGCGCCGCAGCAACTGCTGGTCTGCGCGGCGCCCTCGTACCTGCAACGCCACGGCGCCCCTGCCGTGCCTGAAGACCTGAAGCAGCATCGCTGCCTGCACTACGCCTACGCAAGCACGGGCAACGAATGGCATTTCGAGAAGGATGGCGTGACGCACCTGGTGCGCGTGAATGCGGCGCTGCGGGCCAATAATGGCGACGTGCTGCGCACCGCAGCGCTGGCCGGCCACGGGATCATCCTGCAACCGGAATTCCTGGTGGGCGACGACATTCGCGCCGGCCGCCTTACCGCCTTGCTGACCGGCTACGCCCACACCCCCATCTCCATGGTCGCCGTCTACCCGCACCGCCGCTTCCTGTCGCCCAAGGTGCGGTCGTTCGTGGAACACCTGGAAGCCCGTTTCGGCAGCCCCGCGCCCACGCCGCCGGGACGGCGCGCCACGACTCGCCGCAGCCGTTAGAATCGTACCCATGACCGCCAAATCGCCCCTCGTGTACTTTCCCGCCCCGCGCCGTTCCCTCTTTTGCAGCCAATGCGGCACGCCGGTAAACCGCCGCGTGCCGGAAGGCGACAACCGCGAGCGCGACATCTGCGATCACTGCGGGGCGATCCATTACCAGAATCCTCGGCTGGTGGTCGGCACCGTGCCCGTCTGGGAAAACCGCGTGCTGCTCTGCCTGCGCGCGATCGAGCCGCGCTACAACACGTGGACGCTGCCCGCCGGCTTCATGGAACTGGGCGAGAGCACCGCGCAGGGCGCCGCGCGCGAAACGCTGGAAGAATCCGGCGCCAAGATCCAGCTGGGCGACATCTACACCATCATTGACGTGCCGCAGATCGAGCAGGTGCACGTGTTCTATCTGGCGCAGGCGGTGGGTCCCGAACTGGACCCCGGCCCGGAGAGCCTGGAAGCGCGCTGGTACGACGAAACCGAGATTCCCTGGGACGACCTGGCGTTTCGCACCGTGGCAAGCACCCTGCGCCTGTTTTTCGAGGACCGCAAACGCGGCACCTTCGGTCCTCATCACTACACCCTCGAATCTCACCGTTGAAACTGCCCTGGCTGGCCGCCGACACCCCGTTCCCCCCTGCGGAATTCGCGCTGACGGATCCGGATGGCCTGCTGGCCGCAGGCGCGGATCTGTCCCCGGAACGGCTTACCCAGGCGTACTCCAACGGTATCTTTCCGTGGTACTCGGAAGGCGAACCCGTCCTGTGGTGGAGCCCGGATCCGCGGATGGTGCTGCGCGTGAAGGATTTCGCGCCGTCGCACTCGCTGCGCAAGCTGCTGCGGCAGATCGCCGCGCGCGAGCACGACGCGGCGCCCAGGGTGCAGGTGCGGGTCGACACCGTGTTCCCGCAGGTCATGGCGGCCTGCGCCGCGCCGCGAGACGGACAGCCAGGCACGTGGATCACGGCGGCCATGCAAGAGGCTTACCGCCAGTGGCATGAGGCCGGGGTTGTGCACAGTATCGAGACCTGGATCGACGGCGAGTTGGCGGGCGGCCTGTACGGCATCAGCCTGGGGCGCATGTTCTTTGGCGAATCCATGTTCACCCGTGTCCCGAACGCCTCCAAGATCGCGCTGGCGCATCTGGTTCGCTACCTGGAGGCGCAGGGCGTCGAGTGGATCGACTGCCAGCAGCAGACGCGCCACCTGGCCAGCATGGGCGCACGCCCCCTGCCGCGCGAACGCTTTCTGCGGCATGTCCGCCAGGCCACGATCCAACCCGGCATCGCGTGGTCCCGCGGCAGGTTGGATACGCAGGGAACGCTGCATCCGGACACACCCGAGGGGACGGATTGCCGCCCGAGTTAAGCGTTAATATGGAGCGATTCCTGTCCCGGGCCCGCCGCCGTCAAGGGATATTCCATGCGACAGCGCCAATGAGCCAGCTCCCATGAGCCAGCTGAAAGAACTTCCCTTCTCCACGCTGCAGTTCTATGCAACCGCTCCCTACCCGTGCAGTTATCTGCCGGGTCGCCAGGCCCGGTCGCAGGTTGCCGCGCCCGGCCATCTGATCAACGCGGGCACGTATTCGCAACTGGTGGAACAGGGCTTTCGCCGCAGCGGACTCTTTACCTATCGTCCCCATTGCGACAACTGCCAGGCCTGTATCCCCGTGCGCGTGGACGCGGCCGCCTTCGCCCCCAATCGCAGCCAGCGCCGCGCGTGGCGCAATCATCCGCATCTGCAGTCGTTCGTGGCCGAACTTGCATGGTCGCCCGAGCACTACCGGCTCTACACGCGCTACCAGCAGGGCCGGCATCCGGGCGGCGGCATGGACGAAGACAGCCGCACCCAGTACGCGCAGTTCCTGCTCACCAGCCGCGTCAACACTCGGCTGGTCGAGTTCCGGAGCGCCGAAGGGGTGCTGGTGATGGTGTCCATCATCGACGTGCTGGACGATGGCCTGTCCTCGGTCTACACGTTTTATGACCCGGACATTGCTGACGGCCTGGGCACCTACAGCATCCTCTGGCAGGTCGAACAGTGCCGCGCACTGAACCTGCCCTGGCTCTATCTGGGATACTGGATCGCGGACAGCCGGAAAATGTCCTATAAATCGGCCTTCCGTCCGGCGCAGTTCCTGGTCGACGGGCAATGGCGCGACACGCCCGAACGGCCGCCCGCCTGAACAGACCTTCCGGGTGGGTCCATGAGCGGCGGGGACACATCAAATCGCTCTACAATTCCGCCCCATGTCTATCCTCTTTCACGCCTACCCCCTGGCCCGCCCGGCGCTGTTCGCCATGGACGCGGAAACCGCCCACGAAGTCACCTTGTCGGGCCTGCAGCGCGCCTATGAATGCGGCGCCACGCGCAAGCTCATGCACGCGCAACCCAAGGCGCCCTGCACGCTGATGGGGATGCAGATGGCCAACCCGATCGGGCTGGCCGCCGGCCTGGACAAGAACGGCGCCTATATCGACGCGCTGGGCAACCTGGGCTTCGGCTTCATCGAGGTCGGCACGGTCACGCCGCGCGCGCAGCCCGGCAACCCCAAGCCCCGCATGTTCCGCCTGCCGCGCGCCAATGCGCTGATCAACCGGCTGGGCTTCAACAACCAGGGACTGGAAGCGTTCCTGGCCAATGTGCAACGCAGCACGTGGCGCAAGCAGGGCGGGATCCTGGGCCTGAACATCGGCAAGAACGCGGATACCCCCATCGAACGCGCGGCCGACGACTACCTGATCGGTCTGGACGGGGTGTACCCGCATGCCGACTACGTCACCGTGAACATCTCGTCGCCCAACACCAAGAATCTGCGCGCCCTGCAAAGCGGCGACGAGCTCTCTGCCCTGCTCGGGCAGTTGGCCGACAAGCGCCGCGCGTTGGAAGACCAGCACCAGCGCCGGGTGCCGATGGCCGTGAAGATTGCGCCGGACCTGACGCAGGAGCAGATCGACGCCATCGCCGAGATCCTGCCGCGCCACGGCATCGACGGCGTCATCGCCACCAACACCACGCTGTCGCGCGACGCGGTGCAAGGCCAGGCCCACGCGCAAGAAGCAGGCGGCCTGTCCGGCGCGCCCGTGCATGAATTGTCGCTGGCGGTGATCCGCCGCCTGAAGGCGCGGCTGGGCAATAGCCTTGCCATCATCGGCGTGGGCGGCGTCCTGTCTGGCCAGCAAGCCCGCGAAAAGATGGACGCCGGCGCCGATGCGGTGCAGCTCTACACGGGCCTGATCTACCGCGGCCCGGGGCTGGTCGGCGAATGCGTGCGCGCCGTGGCGCGCCGCTGACCGCGGAACCTGCCCGGCAAACCTGCCCCACAAAACACAGGCAAAAAAAAGGGGCCACCCTGTGGGTGGCCCTAATTCCAGCTCTGCTCTGTCACTCAACAGTACTACATTACTGCGATTCGCGCAGCACCGCGCGCCAAATACTTAGGCGCTGCGGCGGCTGCGGCTGGCGACCTTGGTGGCGGCATCGGCAGCGTCCGTGGCAGCCTTGAAGGTCGCGTTGGCGGCGGCATTCAGGTTCGACTCGGCGACTTCGGCGGCCTGCTTGGCGGCCTTGGTCATCGAATCGTAGGCGCTGGTCGCGGTGGCCAGCGAGGACTTGATCAGGGCGACGGCGCTTTCGGAACCGGTCGGGGCGTTCTTGGAGAACTGGTCGACGGCTTCGCTCAGCTGCTGCTGGCTTTCGGCGATCTGTTCTTCGGTCAGCTTGACCAGGCTGCCTTGCACGCCGGCAACGATGTCATACACGTGCTTGGTGTAGGCCAGGGCCTTTTCGGCGCCCGGTTGCAGCAGGCCGGTGGCAAACGCGGCGGCTTCCTGGGGATCCTTCACTTCGGAAGCTTGCTGCGACTTCTGGGCGACTTCGTCCAGGGTGGCCTTCACGACCTTCAGGTTCAGTTCGACCAGCTTTTCAAAGCCGGCGAAAACGGCGGACTGGGCAGCCACGATGGTGTTGATGCTGGCCTTTTGGCGGTCCAGGACTTGTTGCGGGATTGCGCTCATAGAATGCTCCTCTCAGGGTAGCCGGAGGCTGTCCGGCAATAAGGATGGTTGTCTGCGACGAAATAAGAAACGTGCGCGGAAACTGGTACTACAAGCTACCGCCGGCCCGTTTGATGCACTGCACAATTGCCATTCTAGACTCGGTAAAAAACTTGTCAAGCGCTTTTTGTGCGGCGCAACAAGTGTTTGCACTTTATCGGTGCGGCGCCTGGCCCGGCTTGATTGCGCTCAATGATTTCCCAGAACTCGGGAAATACCGGACATGACGCGGTATCAATTCTTTTCTACACTGCTTTCACGCTGATGACAGACAAATACCAAATACATGTCAGCGGTTGATAACTAAATCGCAGCAAGCAAAACCCTGCAATCGGAGACCTCATGACCCTGATCCCCCGCACGCTTTCGGCCCTGCTCGCGGCCGGTGCCCTGTTCGCGGCCGGCGCCGCGCACGCGGAATACCCGGAACGCCCCATCAACATGGTGGTGCCGTTCGCTGCAGGCGGCCCGACCGACAACGTCGCCCGCTCTCTCGCGGAAGCCATGCGCACCAGCCTGGGCCAAACGGTCGTGGTCGAAAACAAGGGCGGCGCCGGCGGCACCATCGGCACGACCCAGGTCGCCCGCGCGCAGCCGGACGGCTATTCCATCCTGTTGATGCACGCCGGCTTCTCGACCGCGCCTTCGCTCTACAAGAATCCGGGGTACGACCCCTTCACCAGCTTCGAACCGATCGGCCTGGTGGTCGACGTGCCGATGACGATCGTCGCGCGCTCGGACTTCCCGCCCAACAACATCGCCGAGCTGGCGGACTACGTCAAAAAGAACAAGGACAAGGTGTCGCTGGCCAACGCGGGCATCGGCGCGGCCAGCCACCTGTGCGGCACCATGCTGGTGGAAGCGCTTGGCGTTCAACTGCTGACGATCCCGTACAAGGGCACCGCGCCCGCCATGAACGACCTGCTGGGCAAGCAGGTCGACCTGATGTGCGACCAGACCACCAACACGACGCAACAGATCGAGGGCGGCAAGGTGAAGGCCTACGCCGTGACCAGCCTGCAGCGCGTCCCCACCCTGCCCAAGCTGCCGACCATGGACGAATCCGGCTACAAGGGCTTCGAAGTGGGCATCTGGCATGGCATGTGGGTGCCGAAGGGCACGCCCAAGCCCGTCGTGGACAAGCTGGTCAAGAGCCTGCAGGCAGGCCTGGCCGATCCCAAGTTCCAGGAGCGTATGAAGCAGCTGGGCGCCACCGTGCTGACTTCGGAAGCCAATCCCGACGCGCTGACCGCCAAGGTCAAGCAGCAGGTCCCGCAATGGGCCGAGCTGTTCAAGAAGGCCGGCATCGAAAAGCAATAAGCGCAGCCCATGGGGCCGTCCACATCCGTGGCGGCCTCGGGCGGCAATGCCTGAAAAAACAAAAGCCCCCTCGCGGGGGCTTTTGCTTTTGGGGCCAGGCACTGCGCTACGGGCGCATCGCTTCGGCCGCCATGCCCAGGCCGTTGAAGCCGGTGGAAACCGAGGGCTCATAGCCCAAGGCCTCGGAAATGCTGGCAGCCGTATCGACCAGCGCCTTGATCCAGTCGTCCTGCAAGCGTTCGGCCGGCGCGGAAATGGACAGCCCCGCCACCAGTTTGCCGGTGTCATCGAAGATGCCTGCGGCGATGCAGCGCACCCCGAGTTCGAGTTCTTCGTTGTCGCGCGCATAGCCATGGCGGCGCACCAGGGCGAGTTCGCGTTCGAGCTTGTCCAGATCGGTCAGGCTGTTGCGCGTGTGGCCGGCAAGCCCCGTGCGCAGCGCATAGGCCCGCACCTGGCGCGTGTCGCCCGTGGACAGGAACAGCTTGCCGGTGGAGGTCAGGTGCAGCGGCGCGCGGCCGCCGATGGCCCGCACGACCTGCATGCCGGAGCGTTCACTCCAGGCGCGGTCGATATAGACGATCTCGTCGCCCTGCTGGACGGAAAGATTGATGGTCTGCCCCGTCAGCTTGTGAAGCGACCGCATGGCGGGAATGGCGGCCTCGCGCACGTTCAGGCGTCCCTTCACCAGCGAGCCCAGCTCCAGGAGGCGCATGCCGAGCTGATACAGGCCGTTGTCGACCCGCTCGACGTAGCGGCCCACCACGAGATCGTTCAGGATGCGGTGCGCGGTGGACGCGTGCAGGCCGGTGGTTGCCGACAGCTCTTTGAGCGTGACCGGATCGGGCTGCGCGGCCAGGGCGTCGAGCAGCCGCATGGCGCGTTCGATGACCTGGATGGCGATCGGATGGGCGGACGCGCCTTCGGTTTCGGCGTCCAGGGGATTGCGGGGCGTTGGAAGACGGGCCATGGAAGATTGGGCTGGCGCCGCCGCGCACGGGGGTGCGTTGCGGCACTGCAGCAAGCGGTTCTTTCCCGTATTGTGAAATTTACGAGCCGGTTTTGCAATCAGAATTTGAGCGGGCCTTGCAACCGGCGGTGTCCCGCCGGCCCCCCGGTCAGGCGGCCGCCGGGGGCGCCAGCTTGCCGCCCAGGCGCAGCACTTCCGCCCGCAAAAACTCCAGCGCCTCGGCCGCTGCCTCGGGATCGCCCTTCACGCCGAGCTCGATGTGGGGCATTCCGCCCGCCTCGCCGACGCTGGGCAGGCTGAACGCGCGCACGCCGGGCCAGCGGGATTCCACGCTGACCATCGACGGCGTGATGCGGGATTCAGGCATGCTGAAAACCAGGAACGAGTGTTCGGCGTGAACGCGCACATGCTGCAGCGCACGATAGCGTGTGTCCAGGGTCCATTCCAGCATCGGCCACGCCATGACGGGAAAGCCCGGCACGAAGGTGTGGTCCTTGATGAAGAAGCCGGGGATCCGGTTGTAAGGGTTGGGAACGATCTCGCAGCCCTCGGGGAACATGCCCATCTGCAGGCGCTGCTGATTTTCGGGTGCGCTCATATCGGCGGTGCCTTGGCCTTTCTCGGCCATTTCCCGGGTGCGCAGCGCGATGGCGGCTTCGGCTTCCGGGTGCAGCGCCAGCGGCAGGCCCAGCGCGGCGGCCGCGGCCTGGCGGGTATGGTCGTCCGGCGTGCCGCCGATGCCGCCGCACGAAAACACGACGTCGCCGGTGGCGAAGCTGCGCTTGTAGGCGTCCACCAGGCGGTCGCGCTCGTCAGGCAGGAATTCGGCCCAGCTCAGGTGCATGCCGCGCGCGCCCAGCATCTCGACGATCTTGGAAAAATGCTTGTCCTGACGTCGTCCCGACAGGATTTCATCGCCGACGATGATGAGACCGATACGGCGGGCGGTGGATTCTGCAGCCATGTCCAATTCCAAAGGTGAGAAATGACGCCGGTCAGACGTCGATGACGCGGTCCTGCCGCAGGCGCTTCAGAGCTTCCAGGCCGTAATGCGCATAGACCAGGGCGGAAAACACCGGCAGGATAATCCACGCGGGCGGCAGCAGGTTCAAGAGCGAGCAAATCAGGCCGATGCTCCAGAAGCCGCCGTTGTTCCGTTCCAGGATCAGCTTGCGTTCCTCCGGGCTGGCGTGTTCGACGATGGCGTCCACGCGCATCATGCGCGAGAACGCAAAGGCCCACCAGAAGATCGACAGCACCACGGCCATGGGCGGCACCAGCCAGAGGGGCAGCGTCAACACCCAGCCGGCGGCAAAGGCGGCGGACACCCACACCGCGTTCCACACACTGACCGCCGTCGAATACTTGCCGCGGCGGGCGACGGAGGAATATTCACGCTGGCCGACGTGGCGCAACACCAGCGGCATGACGAACACGGCGGCGATGGCCAACCCCAGGATGCCGGACACCGGCAGCAGGATGGCTGCGGCGATGACGGGAATCAGCCAGATCTTGAGCGAGAACAGGCCTACCGCGACCAGCCATTCGTCAACGCGATTGACGACATCCCAGTGCGAGACCTCGGCGCGCAGCCAGTCAGTCAGGGGCGTCCAGAAAAACCAGAGCAGCAGGATCGCGCCAACCAGCGCGATCAGAAAGGGTAGCAACACCGCGAACAGCATGGTCGGGTGGCACTGCGACACGAGCGCGCGCTTGAACGCCTGGCCCACGCTTACCGCGCCCGCGCCGGCGCCGGACAGGCGGCCGTTCCCGGGGGTGGCAGGATCAGTACGCAGAGCGGTCATGGCAGTCGAAGTGAGGGGTGAACAACCCGGGTATCATAGTCAAACCCGCCCCGATCCGCTCACATGTCACTGCTCACCCCCGGTACCGATCTCGCCCCGCTGCGCGCACGGCTGGACGCCACGCCCGGCGCCTGGCTCATTGCCTGCTTCTGCGCCGCCTGGTGCGACACCTGCGAAGAATACAAGCCCAAGCTGCAAGCCTTGGCCGACGCAATGCCGCAGCATGTCTTTGCGTGGATCGACATCGAGGACCACGCCGAACTGCTGGGCGACGTGGACGTCGAAAACTTCCCGACCCTGATGGTGCAGATCGGCGATCGCGTCGTGTTCTACGGCCCCATGCTGCCGCATATCGGCCATCTAGAGCGTCTTCTGGCAAGCCTGAACGCAGAGAGCGCGGCGGTGAACACCGCCCTGCCCGATCTGCCCCGGATGCTGGCCGCCTGACGCGCGTCGCCCCCAACAAAAAACCCGCAACGCCGGCTGGCCTTGCGGGTTTTTTCATGGGCCGGAACCCGATTGCGATCAGGGCTTGCGGCTGCCGCCAAGCAGAACGGCCAATTGGCGCTTGGGCGCGGACGACGGCGTGGCGTTGCCGCGCGATTCCTGTTCTTCGGCCGGCGCGACGGGCGCCGAGGGCTCGTAGGGCTTGAAGAAGAAGTCGTCCACGGGCTGGCGCGAGCCGCCGGAATGGTGACTGGAACGGCGCTCGGAAGAACGGCCCCGGTCGCCGCGGCTTTCGCGGCCGCCTTCGCGCCCTTCGCGCGAATGCGAGCTGCTGTCGCTGCGGCGATGGCTGCGCGCGATCAGGTCGGCCGGCACGTCGAGCGTGCCGCGCGGCACTTCGCGCTTGATGAGCTTCTCGATGTCGAGCAGGAAGCGCTCTTCGTCGGCGGTAAACAGCGCAATGGCTTCGCCCGATGCGCCCGCGCGGCCGGTACGGCCGATGCGGTGCACGTAGTCTTCGGCGTTGTACGGCAGGTCGTAGTTGATGACGCAGGGCACGCCGGCCACGTCCAGGCCGCGCGCGGCCACGTCGGTGGCGACCAGCACTTCGAGTTCGCCGGCCTTGAAGGCCTCGAGGGCCTTCATGCGGTCGGCCTGGGTCTTGTCGCCGTGGATCGATTCGGCCTTGACGCCATCACGTTCCAGGTCGCGCGCCAGGCGTGCGGTGCCGATCTTGGTGTTCGAGAAGACGATGACCTGATTGAGGCCGCGCGACTTCACCAGATGCACGACGGCGGCGCGCTTGGCGTCGCTAGTCATCTTGTAGGCGATCTGCGTGATGGTCGTGGCGGTGGCGTTGCGCGCCGCCACTTCGATTTCGACGGGGTGGTTCAGGTACGACCGGCCCAGCTTGCGGATTTCGTTGCTGAACGTGGCCGAGAACAAGAGGCCCTGACGCTGCGCGGGCAGCAGGCGGATGATGCGTTCCAGATCGGGCAGGAAGCCCATGTCGAGCATGCGGTCCGCTTCGTCCAGCACCAGGATGCCGACCTGGCTGAGGTTCACGTTCTTCTGTTCAACGTGATCGAGCAGACGGCCCGGCGTGGCGACCAGCACTTCGCAGCCGCGGCGCAGCGCTTCCTTTTGCGGACCGATATCCACGCCGCCGAACACCACGGCCGAGCGCAACGGCGTCTTCTTGCTGTAGCGCTTGACGCTCTCGAAGACCTGGTCCGCGAGTTCGCGCGTGGGCGCCAGGATCAGCGCGCGCACCGGATGCCGGGCGGGCGAAGCGCTGGTGTTGGCCAGCGGCATGAGGCGATGCAGGATCGGGACCGTGAACGCCGCCGTCTTGCCGGTGCCGGTCTGGGCGGCGCCCATGACGTCGCGGCCCGACACCACCACGGGAATCGCTTGCGCCTGGATGGGCGTCGGGGTGGTATAGCCGGTTTCGGCGATGGACTGCAACAACAGGGGGTGCAACCCGAAATCGTCGAACGTCGGCGCGGGCGCGTCAGCGGTGGGTGCTACGGTTTGAGTGGATTCAGTCATCAGGGTTAGGCAAGTACCGGGACCAGTGAAAAAGAACAAAACGAGAGTGCTGCATGCACTGCACTACATAAGCATCGGGGCAACCATGCTGGAGTCGATACTTATGTGGGCAGTACCAGGCCCGGATTGCTGTGGATTGATGAATTTTAGCGCAGCCGCCTTACCACACGGTCAAACGGCCCGTTCAAGTGCCGGTTAGCCGCGCGTTCAAAGCGCCCGCCGAGGCGAAAAAGACACTGCGAGCGTCCATCAGGTGGACATATCGGCGGGAAAATCGTGGCCGTCAGCCGGCCAGCCAGCGCAAACCCCAGAGCACCAGCATGCCAACCACGATGACCAATACAGCGCTGCGCGTGCGCAGAAAGACCAGAATGGCGACCAGACCGGCGACCAGCTTGTAATCGAACACGGGGCCAAGTCCGGCTTTCCAGGGCAGCAGATCCGGGACCACGATGGCGGTGAGCGCGGCGGCGGGCGCATAGCGCAAGGCACGCCGCACATTGTCGGACAACGGAATGTAGTCGCCAAACAGCATGAAGCCGGCCCGCGTCAGGACGCTGCACAGCGCGAGCAGCAGAATGGCGGAATAGACGTAGAGTTCCCAGGACCAATTCGTCATGGACGCGCCTTGAAGAAGCGTTCGGCCCACATGCCGGCGATGACGCCGGAGATGACCGCCGCGGCCAGTCCCAGGCGCAAGGGCATGGCTTGCCCCACCCAGGCGACGACGCCGGCCGCCAGCATGGACACCAGCATGGGCTTGGAGCTGGCCAGCGGCACCGTGATGGCCAGCAGCGCCAGCACGGCGGCGAAATCCAGAGACCAATTGGTCGGCACCTGGGCGCCCAGATAAATCCCGATGATCGACGAGGACTGCCAGACCAGCCAGCCCGGCACGATGGAGCCCAGGAAGAACCAGAGCTGCTCGCGCGTGCCGCGCTCGACCGAGTCGCCAAAGCGCGGCATGAAGAGCACGAAGCCCATGTCGGTCGTGAAATAGCCGAGTCCCAGGCGCTTGGGCCAGGACAGATGGCGGAAGTACGGTTGCAAGGCCGCGCCGAAGATGATGAAACGCAGGTTGACCACGCAGCCGGCGGCGAAGATCAGCCACAGCGGCGCGCCCGCCGCGATCAGGGGCAACGAAGTGAGCTGGGCCGAGCCGGCGTACAGCAGCAGCGTCATGGCGAGCGCCATGGATTCGGTCAGTCCGGATTTGACCATGGCCACGCCGGTCACCAGACCCCAGGTCGCGGTGGCGATGAGGGCGGGCACGATGGCGTGGACGCCGGCGCGAAAGGCGGTCAGGCGTTCCTGGCGAACCAGGCCTGGGTCTTCGGATTCAGGAAGCGCGGATTCAGAGGACAACGGCTGGCCCCTGGCGATGCAGACAGGACGACATGGAAACTCTATGGAATGAACACGCGACGGCCCGTTCGCCCGCCGGCATCATGCTGCAAGGCCGTTGGCCCCAGACCGGTGCGCGAATAGGCGCGTATTGTAACCTCGCTGCTTGATACAATAGCGCCCTCAAGATTCTTGACCCCTTGGGGCCTGGCGCGCGGCGGCAGGTCTGGCGCGCACTGTGTGGAGAAGACCATGTCGATGGCTGACCGCGACGGTTTCATCTGGTATGACGGCAAGCTCGTTCCATGGCGAGACGCGACCACGCATGTCCTGACGCATTCGCTGCACTACGGGCTGTCCGTGTTCGAAGGCGTGCGCGCCTATCGCTCCACGCTCGGCACCGCCATCTTCCGCCTCGAAGACCACACCAACCGGCTCTTCAATTCGGCGCACATCTACCAGATCCCCATGCCGTTCGATCGCGACACGATCAACGAAGCCCAACGGATGGTCGTGCGCGAAAACCAGCTGGAATCCGGCTACCTGCGTCCCCTCGTGTTCTACGGTCCCGAAAAAATGGGCGTGTCGCCCAAGGGCGCGCGGGTGCACGTGGCCATCGCGGCCTGGCCGTGGGGCGCGTACCTGGGCGAAGAGGCGCTGTCCAACGGCATCCGCGTGAAGGTGTCGTCATTCGCGCGCCAGCATGTGAATGTCACCATGCCGCGCGCCAAGGTCGCCACCACGTACGCCAATTCCATCCTCGCCAACACCGAAGCCCTGCAGGACGGCTACGACGAGGCCCTGCTGCTGGACACCGACGGATTTGTCGCCGAAGGCTCCGGCGAGAACCTGTTCATCGTCAAGGACGGGGTGCTCTGCGAGCCCGAGATCGCCTCGGCGTTGACGGGCATCACCCGCTCCACGATTCACGCCTTGGCGGCCGACCTGGGCCTGCGCGTGTTGACCAAGCGCCTGACGCGCGACGACGTCTACATCGCGGACGAGGCCTTCTTCACCGGCACGGCCGCCGAAGTCACGCCCATCCGCGAAGTCGACAACCGCCGGATCGGCTCAGGCCGGCGCGGTCCAGTCACCGAACAATTGCAGAACGCGTTTTTTGACGTGGTGAATGGCCGCAACCCGAAGTACCATCACTGGCTAAGTAAAGTCTGATTTTCAATTCTGATTGGCGCGCTTTTGCCCCGCAAGACCGCATCATTGTTTCAACCTGCCGTTCATCGGTTCTTTTTTCAGGAATATTCATGACCGCTGCTGCCCCGGCCGCCGTCTCCCGCGCTCACGAAGTCATCGAGGTCGGCGCTGAAGACCTGCCCGTGTTCTGTCCCGGCCCCAAGGCCCCGCTCTGGAGCATGCACCCCCGCGTCTTCCTGGATGTGGCCCGCACGGGTTCCGCAAGCTGCGCCTACTGTGGCGCCGAGTACCGCCTGAAGGCGGGCACGGTGCTGCACGGCCACCACTGACCTCGCCGCCCCACAACACGCTTAACCGTTTCAGCAGCCATGTTCGCCACGCCCGAAGAAGCAGAACACGCGTTCTACGAAGCCCTTGAGCAGGCGGACGCCGTCCGCCTGATGCAGGTCTGGGCCGACGACGAGGAAGTCGTATGCATCCATCCGGGAGGCCTGCGCGTCGTCGGTCATTCCGCGGTGCACGAGTCCTGGCAACAGGTGCTGTCCAACGGTCCGCTGCATGTGCGTCCGCTGCGCCCGCTCGTCATGCTCAGCATGATGTGCGCGGTGCACGTCCTGGTCGAACAAGTAGCGGTGCGCACGCGTGAGGGCACGCAGTTCGCCAACTGCTACGCCACCAACATCTACCACAAGGGCCCCACCGGCTGGCGCATGGTCATGCACCATGCCTCGCAGGCGCCCTCGGAAGCCGGGGTGCTCGACCTGCACGACGTGCCCGACATGCTTCATTGACCCGGGTGGATTCCCAGTTGGCCCCTGCTCGTCTTGATACAACGCCCTGCCCCGTCCCGCCCTGGCTTCCCGGGGGCGACAGCCAGACGGTCTACGCCGCCCTGTTCGCGCAGTATCACCGCATCGCGTTCGTGCGCGACCGCGTCGACACGCCGGACACAGACTTCGTCGATTTCGACTGGACCGGCCCTGGGCTGTTTCCGCACAAGGCCGCCGACGGCGCGCCGGTAAGCGGGCAACGCCCGGTCGGCAACGGCAAGACTGCCGCGGCACGCTGGATGACGGACGCCGACTGGAAGTCGCTGCCGCAAACCCCCGACACCCCTGCCCTGATCCTGTTCCACGGCCTGGAAGGCGGCAGCAACAGCCGCTATGCGCAGTCCATCGCGCATTACTTCCGGGCACGCGGCTGGATCGTGGTGATCGCGCACTTCCGAGGTTGTTCGGGCGTGCCCAACCGCCTGGCCCGCGCGTATTACTCTGGCGACTCGGCCGAGGTCGGCTTCCTGCTGAACACCGTGCGCCAGCGCATTCCGCACGCGCGCTGGCACGCCGTCGGCGTGTCATTGGGCGGCAACGCGCTGCTGAAGTATCTGGGAGAACACCAGGAAGACACCACTTGGCTGACCGCCTGCGCCGGCGTGTCGGCGCCGCTGGATCTGGTCGCCTGCGGCAAGACGCTGTCGACCGGCATCTTCAACCGGCGCGTTTACACGGCGCACTTCCTGAAGACGCTCAAGCACAAGGTGCTGGAAAAAGCGCATCGTTTTCCCGGCTCCATCGACGTCATGCGGATCGCGCACGCACACGACCTGCGCGAGTTCGACGACACCTACACCGCGCCGATGCACGGCTTTCGCAATGCGCTGGATTACTGGACGCGCGCGTCCAGCAAGCCGTGGCTGCCGAAGATCGCCGTGCCGACGCTGGTGCTCAATGCGCGCAACGACCCGTTCATCCCGGCCGCCTCGCTTCCCAAGCCGGAAGACTGCGCGCCGGGCATCCTGCTGCATCAACCTTCCGATGGCGGGCACGCGGGCTTTCCCACGGGCAGCTTTCCGGGGCACCTGAACTGGCTGCCCCAGCGCCTGGGACGGTTCTTCGAAACCGGGCTGTAAAAGCTGCGGCCGGCTCAGTAGGTGTCTGACACCCGCGAGCGTCAACCGCGGCTTGCGACGCTGCCTCAGGGGCGTCAGACACCTTGTGTCAACCTGACTTGAAGCGCTCGAGCAGCCGGCGCTCTTCGGCCAGCTTGTCCTTGACTTCCTTGATCTGCACGTCGATCTGCGACTGCTCGTAGAAGTCGTTGGACAGGCCGCGCGCCTGTTGCAGCTGCGACTCCGCGGCGGCGTACGCACCCGTCATGACGTAGTAGCGGGCCAGGTCGCGGCGCGCCTGCACCGGCTTGCCGTTGCGCTCTTCGCTTTGCGCCAGCATCTGATAAAGGCTCGGTTCGTCGCTGCCCCACTGCTTGATCTTCTCGCGCAGGTAATCCTGCGCCTCGGCATGCCGGCCATTAGCCTGCAGCGCCTGGGCGTAGGCAATGCCCAGCGCGCGATGATCGGGATAGCGCTTGGTGCCCGCCTGGGCAAGCGACATCGCCTGCGGATAATCCTTGCGTGCCAGCGCGATATCCACGGCAAGCTTTGCCAGCTGCGGTGAACTGCGGCCATTGGCGGAAGCCAGGTTCCAGTAGCGCTCCGCTTCCGGCAGGTTGTTGCGCTGGAAGTTCTGCAGGGCCAGCCCGTAATACGCGGCGGACTGCCGCACGCCCGAAAGGGCCTGGGCCTCGTCCTGCAACTGCTGGCCGGCCGTGCGCAGGCCAACCGTGTCGCGGCCCTGCACCACGCGCATCTTGGCACGGATGTACCAGAAGTCGTCGCTGTCCAGATGCCGTGAGGCCGGCAGCGCGCGGGCGCGGTTCTGCACGTCCGACATACGCTCGATCGACAGCGGGTGGGTGCTGGCCCACGAGCCGCCGCCCGCGCCTTCGTTCAGGCGCGATGCGTTCATCAGGCGCGCAAACATCTGAGACATGCCGTCGGCGTCGTAGCCAGCCTTCGTCAGCATCTGCAAGCCAGCGCGGTCGGCCTCGCGTTCCGCGTCGCGCGAGAATCCCAGTTGGCGGTTGATGGCCGCCGCCTGCCCGAAGGCGGCCACGCCCATCGACAGGTTGCCGCCGCCGCCCGCCAACGCCGCCAGCAGCGCGCCCGCCAGGCTGGCCAGCATCAGCATGCCGTTCTGGTTCTGCTGGGTCATGCCGCGCGCAATGTGGCGCTGCACGACGTGTCCGATTTCGTGGGCCACCACGGCGGCCAGCTCGGATTCGCTGGCCGACGACACGATCAGGCCCGTATTGATCCCGATGAAGCCGCCCGGCATGGCGAACGCGTTGATCTCGGGATCCCGCACGCCGAACATCTCGACCTCGGGCACGCCGCCCGGCGCGAACGCCGCAAGCTTGCGCCCCATCGTCGTGAGGTACTGGCTGAGTTCGGAATCATCGATATAGGAAGGGTCGCGGCGGCCCTGCGACATGATCGCTTCACCCAGCGTGCGCTCCAGCATGGGCGACAGGTCGGACGACGAGGCGGCGCCCATGGAAGGCAGCCCGACCGGCTGCGCCCATGCCGTGACGGGAGCAACGGGCATGGCGAGCGCCGCGCAAAGGCTCGCTATCGCGCTCCGTTTCGCAATCGAGCAAATGGATGGCATTTTCCTGCGGTTCATAAGCCTATGATAGCGATGAGCTTAAAATGTTTCATCGAATCCTCAACGAGGTCTCAATGCGTCCCGTCCGTAAAGCCGTTTTCCCTGTCGCCGGCATGGGCACCCGCTTCCTGCCCGCCACCAAGGCGATGCCCAAGGAAATGCTGCCCGTGGTCGACAAGCCCCTCATTCAGTACGCGGTGGAAGAAGCCGTCGCCGCGGGGATTACCGATCTCATATTCGTGACTGGCCGAAACAAGCGCGCCATCGAAGATCATTTCGACTCCGCGCCCGAGCTGGAATCCGACCTGGAAAGCAAGGGCAAGCACGAACTGCTGGCGATGGTGCGGGGCATTCTACCCGCGCACGTCAATTGCCTCTATATTCGCCAATCGGCCCCGCTGGGCCTGGGCCATGCCGTGCTGTCGGCCGCCCCCGCCGTGGGCGACGAGCCCTTTGCGGTCCTGCTGGCCGACGACCTGATCGACGCCGATACGCCCGCGATGAAGCAGCTGGTGGACATCGCCGTGGCGCGCAACGCCAGCGTGCTGGGTGTGCAGGACGTGCCGCGCGCCGACACCCGCAAGTACGGCATCGTGGCCACGCACACGGGCGACACGCAGGCGGATGGCCGCACCGAACGCGTCACGCACATCGTTGAAAAGCCAGATCCCGAAGCCGCGCCGTCGACGCTGGCCGTGGTGGGCCGCTACGTGCTGGAAGCCGCGATCTTCGACCATCTGCGCTCGACCAAGATGGGCGCGGGCAATGAAATCCAGTTGACCGACGGCATCGCCTCGCTGATGCGCGAGCGCGAGGTCTATGCGCACCGCTTCGATGGCGTGCGCTACGACTGCGGCAACAAGGCGGGGATGTTCCAGGCCACCGTGGCGCTGGGCAAGAAGTATCACGGCCTGCTGCCGGAATGACCGGCGCGGCCTGGCGGGAATGGGCACATCAGTGCCGCGTTCACCGCCGGGTTCAGGAAGACAGCGCCGCGCCCGACTTGGCGCGCGCGCGCGCATCGCGGTCCGCCTTGCGCAGCCGCCCCTTGGCCGACAGGCGCATCAGCGTGCCCAACGCCACCATCAGCCCAATCACCTCAACGAGCGCGGCGGGAATCCACATCGTCAGTCCGCCAATGGTCTGATCCGTCTGCGCCGACATGGCAATCGCACGCCCGCATAGCTCAAAGAGCGGATAGATGTCGCTCTCCGTGAAGGCGATGACGGCGCCCGCCACCATTTGCGGCAGCATGGTCGCCACCGGCGAAATGACGCGTCCGCCCGGCGACATGGCCGCGGGAGGCGCGGGACGGCGGTCCAGGATCAGGTTCCAGTACATGAACCCGCTGATCACGACCGACCAGTTCATGAGGCGGTAAAGACGCCAGTCGAGCATCGAGTAGAACTGCACCGACGGAATCAGCCAGATCAGCACCAGGAACACGAAAAGCGCCGGCACGAAGATCTTGTGGGTCAGCACCGCCACCGTGGCCCGGCCCGTGCCGGTGCGCAGGAAATCGCGCAGCCGCAACCGCCACCGCATCGGCAATCCCGCCCGCATCACCTGCCCCGGGAAGGCCGCCATGACGAGCAGCGGCCCAAGATGGTGCAGCACCAGATGCTGGATGCGATGGATGAAGAACATGCGCTCGGCGTAATAGTCGAGCCGGGTGTGCAGGGACAGGTACAGGAGGACCATCCCCGTCCAGAAAAGGATCTGACGCGCGCGCGTGACGTGATGAACCCGTTGGCCGCGTACGAACAGCACGATGGCCACCAGGAAGGAAGCCACCAGCGTGGGAGAGAACTCCCAGGGTACGAGCCATTCGAGACTATCCATGCGTGCCATCCGAGAAACGACGCGAAGACAAGGGCCGGCGCCCGGCGCCGTCTTTCGGCGATTGTAGTAGACCCCGCCATCGCGCGCTTCCGGGCGCCGGCCCGGGCTGGAACGTGTCAGAAACGGTGTGACACGCCCGTGCCGATGCGCGTGGTGTGGGCGTTGCCGGGGTCGAACTGGTTATCCAGCGTGTAGTTCGACGCGTAGCCGGCGAAGGCGTAGAGCGTCGTGCGCGGGGACAGGTCGTAGGTATAGCCCAGCGTCGCAACCTGCGCATTGCGCGCCGTCATGCCATTGTCCCAACGCCAATCGGGCCGGGCCAGCGACCATTGCACCAGGACGGCGCCCGGCCCGGCCGGAACACTGACCCCGACCAGCCAGGCGTCGACCGTGCCGCCCTGCACGAAGGCAGCGGATCCCAGTCCGAGGCCCAGTCCGTCGGGGTCGCCGCCGTCCAGCCCCACGTAACCGTTGCGCTGGCGCGACCAGGCAAGCGACACCTTGACCACCTCGAAGTCATACGAGGCGCCCACCTGGAATGCCTGCGGACGCCCGCCCGCCTGCGCGGGCGGGGTGGCCAGGCGCAATTGTTCCCAGGTGGCCACGGCCAGGAGCGGCCCGTCCTCATACTTCAGGCCGAGACTGATTGCACGAGTGTTCTGGTTGGTGCGAAATTGGTCCTGTCCATCCGCGTCGAAGGCGTAGCCGACCCCGGCCTGGAACCCCTGCCATTGCGGGGAATACCAGTTCACCATGTTGCTGAATTGGTAATTGTCGGACGCCTTGAAGGTCGCCCCCATGCCCATGTCTTTCCACGAGGCGATCTCAAGCGCGTTGCCATAGGTCTGGCCGACTGTGTACTGGCGGCCAAGGCGCAGGTCGCCGTAGCTGGCATGGGCCAAGCCGATCCAGGCGCCATAGTTGAAGAGCCGGCTGCTGTCGGCCGCGGTGCCGCTGGAAGGGTCAAAGCCGCTTTCAAGCTGGAAGCTGGCGGCCCACCCGGAGCCCAGGTCTTCCGTCCCCTGCAGGCCCCACAGCGAGTCCGTCAGGCCGCCGTTCAGCAGGCCGCTCTGGCTGCCCTGCCCCGACACCCGGGTCACGGCAACGCCGGCGTCCACAATGCCGTACAGCTGCACGCTGGTGCCGCCATCCGCAGCCACCGCCGCGCAGGAGGGCATCAGGCCGGCCGCCGCCAAGGCGGCGAAAAATGCAATTCTCATGATCTTTCCTTGCGTTGGCGGCGGGCGCGGAGCCCGCCGCCGGTTGCATCAGCCTACTGCCAGCCGTAGCGGCGGACCCAGAAATGCTTGAGCGTCTGCGTCAGCACGCAATATCCCAGGAGGATGCCGACCAGCCAGGGGAAGTAGCTCCAGGGCAGCGCCTGCAACTGGAAGTACTCCGCCAGCGGCGAGAACGGCAGCACCAGTCCCAACGTGATCACCATCAGCGTCATCCCCATCAGGGGCCAGGACGCGCGGCTTTGCAGGAAAGGAATCCGGCGAGTGCGGATCATATGCACGATCAGCGTCTGCGACAACAGGCCCTCGACAAACCAGCCGGACTGGAACAGCGTCTGATGCTCGGGCGAATTGGCCTGGAACACGAACCACATGACGGCGTACATCGCGATATCGAAGATCGAGCTGATCGGACCGAAGAACACCATGAATCGGCCCAGGCCTTCCGGATCCCAGCGCTGCGGCTGCTTCAGCAATTCTTCGTCGACATTGTCAAACGGAATCGCCGTCTGCGAGATGTCGTACATCAGGTTCTGCAGCAGCAGATGGATGGGCAGCATCGGCAGAAAGGGCAGGAAGGCGCTGGCGACCAGCACCGAAAACACGTTGCCGAAATTCGAGCTGGCCGTCATCTTCAGGTACTTGAGCATGTTGCAGAAGGTCTTGCGGCCTTCGATCACGCCGTCCTCCAGCACCATCAGGCTCTTTTCCAGCAGGATGATGTCGGCGGCCTCCTTCGAGATATCCACCGCGGAATCCACCGAGATGCCCACGTCCGCCGCGCGCAGCGCCGGGGCGTCGTTGATGCCGTCTCCCATGAAGCCCACCGTGTCGCCCTGCGCGCGCAGGCTGCGAACGATGCGTTCCTTGTGAATCGGCGCCAGCCGGGCAAACACGTTGGCCTCGCGCACGGCGACCGCCAGCTCGGCGTCGTCCATCGCCTCGATCTCGGCGCCCAGGTACACCTTGCGCACATCCAGTCCCACCTCGCGGCAGACCTTGCGCGTGACGAGTTCGACGTCGCCGGTCAGCACCTTGACCTCGATGCCCGAGTCCTTCAACGCGGCCAGCGCGGGCCCGGTCGACTCCTTGGGCGGATCCAGGAATGCGATGTATCCCACCAGCACCAGGTCGGATTCGTCCGCCACGCCGTAGGCCTGCTGCGTGGGCGGCAGTTCCTTCACGGCGACGGCAATGACGCGCAGGCCCTCCCGGTTCAGACCCGCCGTCACGTGACGGATGTCGGCGCGGCGCGCGTCGGTCAGCGGATGCACTTCGCTGCCCACGCGCAGCCGCGTGCAGGCTTCCAGCATTTCCTCGAGCGCTCCCTTGCAGATCAGTTCGTGGTGGTCGCGGCCGTTTTCGGTCTCGTTCACCACGACGGACATGCGGCGGCGCGAGAAGTCGAACGGAATCTCGTCGATCTTGCGGTAGCGGCCCGCCAGGTCCAGGCTGCGCGCCACTTCCGCATGCTCCAGCACGGCCACGTCCAGCAGGTTCTTCAGGCCCGTCTGGTAGTAGCTGTTCAGGTAGGCATAGGCCAGCACGTCGTCGCTGGCCGCGCCATAGACGTCGGTGTGACGCTCGAGCACGATGCGGTCCTGCGTCAGCGTGCCGGTCTTGTCGGTGCACAGCACGTTCATGGCGCCCAGGTTCTGGATCGCGTCCAGACGTTTGACGACGACCTTGCGGCGGGACATGCGCACGGCTCCCTTGGCCAGCGTGGCCGTGACGATCATGGGCAGCATTTCGGGCGTCAGGCCCACGGCGATGGCCAGCGCGAACAGCAGCGCCTCCAGCCAGTCGCCCTTGGTAAAGCCGTTGATGAGCATCACCACCGGCGCCATCACCAGCATGAAGCGGATCAGGATCCAGCTCACGCGGTTGATGCCTTGCTGGAATTGCGTGGGCGCGCGCGAGGTCTGCGTGACCCGGCCAGCCAACTGGCCGAAGTACGTGTCCGAGCCGGTCGCCACCACCAGCGCGCTGCCCGCGCCGCTGACCACGTTGGTGCCCATGAAGGCCATGTTCTCCAGTTCGAGCGGGTTGGCCGACTGCACGCGCGGGGACATGTGCTTTTCAACAGGCAGCGATTCGCCCGTCAGCGCGGCCTGCGCCACGAAGAGGTCCTTGGCATTCAGAATGCGGCAGTCGGCGGGGACCATGTCGCCGGCGGAGAGCAGCACGACGTCGCCGGGCACCAGATCGGCCAGCGGCACTTCACGCTGTTGCGACCCGGTGGCGTGCAAGGCCGCGCCAAAGAAGCGCCGGCCATTGCCCGCGTCAGGCGATCCGGCATCGCTGCGCAGAACTGTCGCGGTGTTGCGCACCATCGCCTTCAGGGCTTCGGCGGCGCGGTTCGAACGCTGCTCTTGCACAAAGCGCAGCACGGTCGAGATCAGCACCATCGAGCCGATGATCGCAACGGCCGTCCAGGACTGGTCCTCGGGCGCCGCCATGCGCACGTCGGTCAGCCAGGACAGGACCGCCAGCGCGGTCAGCAGCAGGTTGAACGGATTGCGATAGGACAGCCACAGGTGATGCGGCCAGGAAAGCGGCTTCTCGTGGTCGACTTCATTGGCGCCATGCCGTTCGCGGGCGGCCTGCGCCTGGGCGTCGGACAGTCCGCCCCAGCTGCTGCCGAACCGCTCGAACAGGGAATCGAAGCCCAGCCGGGACGTCTCGACCATGCGCAGGCTGGCGCGGCGGGCGGCCTCGGAGGAAGCCGCGGCGTTGTCCGCGCCTTGTTCAAGGATGGGGGCGCGGCGAAAGTGCCGGCCGGTGCGGCGCAGACGCGCGGCGGAAGAAAAAAAGGATTTCAGGAAAGCAAACATGGGAGTGCTCCGCATTTATTGGTGTTGTTGCGGGAGACACGGACGACCCTGCCGGTGGCGGCCGCGCGCAGGCAGCAGCGGACCGCGGCGTTTCCTGGGAAATGCCGTGAGGCCGCCGCTGACGGGCGTGCGAAGGCGCCGGAGCAATGTTGCCGGTGTCCGGATCGCGTCTATGGCGCGCCGGGTGCGGAAAACGGAAGGGAAGCGGGCGGTGGAACCGGGACCGGACGCCGATGCTCGCAGGACGCAAGCGGGGCCGGGGATTCCAGGCTGCGGGTTCCGTACGGACCGGGATGTCTATCCGGCCAGTCGGCTCGCAGTGAGTGACGGGTCAGATAGGCATGCCGGAGCCGCGCACAGGGCGCAATCGAGGCTCTGGGTCTAAGGCGCTAGGCATGATTTCTCCGGGGGAAGGAAATGTTTGGGGGGTTCAGGCCATCGCGGCCTGCGCGCCGAAATGCACGTGGCGCACAGCGGGATTGGCGCTCAAACGGCGCGCTTGCGTCATCAATTCAGCCCGCAGTTCGGGCGGGCAATTGATCGTGATGCAAGCCGACGCGAGATCGGGATCCTGACCTTGGTCGACCTGCACCTGGGCGACGTCCAGGCCAGCGGCGCTGAAGTCCAGGCAGATCTGCTTGCGCAGTGCGCCGAGCTCGCCGCGCGGACAGATCACCGTCAGCCGGGAAGTGCCGCGGCGGCGGCCCAAGGCGGTGGCGCGGTCCACGCCGGCACGGCGCAGGAACAAGTCGAAGAAACGCATAACGACCTCCATGACAAGAAGGCGGAGCGTGATCGCGAACACGTGCGCAGCCGGACAGCGCCCTGGCGGCGGACACGACGAACGTGCACGAACGCTGGCGCTGCGACTAGCGGCGGTTCTGGCGGTTTACGTTGGGGAGAGTCCCGGCAGGCCGAGAGCCTGCGCTACTGGCCGGGCTGAAGCCTGGCGCCTGGGATACACCGCAACCTGCTGAATGACAGGATGCGGCAGACGGAGTTCTGCGTGGATCCTGTCAGACAGCGACGTCGATGCAAGATCGACAACTTTCGCCGGAATCGGTATTCACGAAGACTGCTCCTGGGATGGAAAACAGCGAAAGTTTACGCGGGTTTGTACTGATGGACAAGGGTTGGGTGCATTTTTGACGCAGAAAAGCGCCAAGGCCGGACAGACGCGCGCGCCTGCCCGGCCTGCCCGTCTTTACCCGTAGAAGTGCCAGCCCAGGTAGCCCGCGAAAATCGCGTACAGCCCGCCCACCGCCGACAGCGCCGGCACGCTCATGGCAGACCGGCGGAAACGCAGCCACAGCAGTCCGATCGACAGCATCGTGAAAAAGCCCGCCGCCAGCAGCGGGGCGTCCAGCAGCCACGGCGTCATGAAGATGCCCAGCGCGCTGGGGATCGTGGCCTGGATCATCATGGCGCCCGAAATGTTGGCCAGCGCCAGGCGTTCCTTGCCCTGGCGCACCCAGATCAGCGCATTCATGATCTCCGGCAGCTCGGTGGCCACCGGGGCCAGCAGCAGCGCGGCCACGTGGGGCGAGGCGCCCATGGCGATGCCCAGCAATTCGATCTGGTTCACGAACACGTGCGAGGCGCCGGCGATCACGACCAGCGCCATGACCGTCTGCGTGACGGCCCAGAACATGGAGGGGTCTTCGTCGCGCGGCCGCAGTTTCAGGGGTTCGAGGTCATCGCTGTCCAGGGATGCCTCGTCGTTGCTGAGCTCACGCTTGATGTATAGCGCATAGGTGACCAGGAACACGAAGCCCAGCCAGGGCTTCCAGGCAAAGGCCAGCAGGCCCAGGCCCACCTTGAAGATGAAGATGCCCATGAACCAGGCCTGGTCGCGGGCCAGCCGGCGCTGGTCCGCGTTGATACAGTTCGCCTGCGTGGGCTTGCCGCGGCGGGCGCGCCACAGGGCCAGGCCGACGACCGCATAGGCCAGCGTGGCAAGCACCAGGGGACCGCCCATCGCGGCGCCGACGCCGATGTCCTTTTGTTCGGGGGTATCGCCGAAGACCACGGCCATGAAGGTGACGGCGCTTTCCGGCAGCGCGGTGCCGAAGGCGGCGAGCACGGTGCCGGTGGCGGTCGCGCCCAGCTGGAAGCGGTGACCGACCCATTCGACGCCATTGACGAAGAACTCGCACGCGACGTAGATCACTGCCGCGGACAGGAAGAACAGAAAAAGGGTGAGCAACATGGGAATGCGGCCGGACGAGCGGATACCATTGGCGCGACGCAGCGGCTCGCCCGGCCAAGGGTGAACGCTACGCGGCCAAAGGTCTCGCCTGGCTGGTCCACGCGGCTGCAAGCCGGACGTGGGTGCCGTCAGCGCCATGGGGTTCTAGCGGCTGCTCCGCAGCACTGAACCACCAAGTCTGTTGACGCTGACTCCTTTGGGGACAAAGGATGGCTACTCCCCAATGACAGAGCGGCGATTGTAGCAGCGGCCGGCACGTTGTCCAGTCATCACCGCACGGCCAACGCGGATACGCCACGGGGTGTTGCATTCGCGGGATGGCAGGTAAAGTAGCCCCATCTTCCGCCCTTGCCGGGGCTGCGCGCCCGGCCCGCCCGACATGAGCCTGCCTCCCGACGACCTCGCCCCTTTCGCCGCGCGGCGCCAGCGCCTGATGGATCGCATGCGCGCGGAAGGCGGCGGCATCGCCATCCTGGCGACCGCGACGGAAGCCATCCGCAACCGCGACGCGGAATTTCCTTACCGGCACGACAGCGATTTCTTCTACCTGACGGGCTTTACCGAACCCGATGCCTGGGTGGTGCTGGTGGCGGGCGCGACAGACCGCGCCGTGCTGTTCTGCCGGCCGCGTCACGTGGAGCATGAATTGTGGGAGGGCAAGCGCTTTGGCCCCGAGGCCGCGGCCGCCCACTTCGGTTTCGACGACGCCCACCCCATCGACGCGCTGGACGAACTGGTGCCCGCGCTGATGCTGGACCATCCGACCCTGTACGCCCCGCTGGCCGGGGACAAGCGCACGGACGGCCGCCTGCACCGCTGGCTGGCGGCGGCGCGCGAGAAAAGCCGCGGCGGGCGCCTGCCGCCCAGCCGGCAGCAGGACGTGCGGCCGCTGCTGGCCGACATGCGGCTCATCAAGGACGCCTCGGAAATCGCCGCCATGCGGCGCGCGGCCAAGATTTCGGCCGGCGCGCACGCGCGCGCCATGCGCGTGGCGCGGCCCGGCATGCGCGAGTACGAGATCGAGGCCGAGCTGCTTTATGAATTCCGCCGCCACGGCGCGCAGTCCGTGGCGTACAACAGCATCGTCGCGGCCGGGGCCAACGCCTGTGTTCTGCACTATCCGGCTGGCGAGGCCGTGCTGCGCGACGGCGATCTGGTGCTGGTCGATGCGGGCTGCGAAGTGGACAGCTACGCCAGCGACATCACGCGCACCTTTCCGGCGAACGGCCGCTACAGCGGCCCGCAGCGCGCGCTTTATGACCTGACCGTCGCGGCGCAGGACGCGGCCGCCCAGGCCACCGCGCCCGGCCGCAGCTTCAACGATGCGCACGAGGCCGCGCTGCGCGTCCTGGCGCAGGGCATGCTGGATCTGAAACTGCTGAAGGGATCGCTGGACGGCGTGCTGGAATCGGGCGACTACAGCCGCTTCTACATGCACCGCACCGGCCACTGGCTGGGCCTGGACGTGCATGACGTCGGCGACTACCGCCAGCCCGGCGCGCCCGGCACCGATCGGCCGTGGCGCACGCTGCAAACCGGGATGATGCTGACCATCGAGCCGGGCATCTACGTGCGCCCCGCCGACGACGTGCCAGAGGCCTACTGGAACATCGGCATCCGCACGGAAGACGATGCGCTGGTCACGGACGAAGGATGTGAACTGATAACCCGCGGCGTGCCGGTGCAGGCCAGCGAGATCGAGGCGCTGATGCGCGAATGACGCGGCCGGCGGCCTACAGCACGTAGCCGTCCAGCCAGCCCATGGCCACCCAGACATAGACCACCACCATCGCGATGGCGAACATGGTGGCGATGGCGCCGACCAGGCACGCCAGAATGGCGACCAGCACCGGCCCCCAGCCCGTCGAAGTCACCTTGCCCAGGCCCGGATTGCAGATCCGGTCGAACTTCTCGTCCGGCATCAGGGAATAGACCGCGCTTTCGATGAACCCGTCGATCATGGGAATGAACAGCAGGAAGAACGCGGGGTTGTCGTACCAGACCGGGTAAAAGCGCACGGCGCAGAACAGGCATACGGCGGCGAACACGGTCACCAGCCAGGCGTGGCGCCGGCCCAGATACCACCAGTGCGCGCCAAACGCGCCGAACAGGCAGGCCAGGAGTCCCACCGCGACCTTGCTGCGGGGGCGGCGCGCGGAGACGGCGGAAAGCGAAGAGGAAGCCTGAGCCTGCGTCATGTCAATCAACCGGAAAAGGGGCGTAGGCGCCAAGCGTCGGCGGCTGCCGCGATTGTAGTGGACGGTTAAAATCCGGGCATGACTTCCTCCGCCTTCGACATTGCGATTCTTGGCGCTGGCCCCGTGGGCCGCGTATTGGCCCTGATGCTGGCGCGCGTGGCGCCGGACCCGGCGCGCATCGCCCTGCTCGCGGGCAGCGCACCGGCACCCGTCACCCCGGCCGCGGCCGTGCCCGCCGCCGATCCGCGCGTGCTGGCCATGAACCACGGCAGCCGGGTGCTGCTGGAGTCGATGCATGCCTGGCCCGAACGCTCGGCCGACATTCGCAACATCCACGTGTCGCAGCGCGGCCGGCTGGGCCGAACGCTCATCCAGAACACCGATTTTGGCGTGCCCCAGCTGGGCAGCGTGGTGGCCTATTCCGGCCTGTACGCCAAGCTGGACGACTGCGTGGCCGCGTGCGGCGTCTCCGTGCTGGCCGGCCCCCCGGCGCAGATCGGCATGCAGGACGCCGACGGCGTGCGCATCCAGCAGGGCGACACGGAAATCCTCTGCGGCGTCGCCGTGCAGTCCGACGGCGCCGGCGCCACGGATGTGCGGCGCGATTACGACCAGCACGCCGTGCTGACCACCGCCCACGCCACCCTGCCGCGGCGCGGCTGGGCCTGGGAGCGCTTCACCTCTGAAGGTCCGCTGGCGCTGCTGCCGCACCCGCAGACCCCGGATGCCTTCTCCGTCGTCTGGTGCAGCGCGCCGGACCGCGCGGCCGAACTCGCGGCCCTGGACAACGTCGCTTTCTCGCATGCGCTGACGCAGGCCTTTGGCGACCGCCTGGGCCGCCTGACCAGCCATGCGCCGCGCCATGTCTTTCCGCTGGCGCTGTCCGCCCGGCGCGCCCAGGTGCACGGCCGGGTCGCGGCCATCGGCAACGCCGCGCAGACCCTGCACCCGGTGGCGGGCCAGGGATTGAACCTCGGCCTGCGCGATGCGGCGCGCCTTGCCCAGACGCTGACCGGCTGGCTGGCCCGTCCCGGCGCCAATCCCGGACCGGCCCTGGCCGAGTTCGCCAGCGCGCGCCATCTGGATCGCTTCATCACGGCCGGACTGACTGATTTCATGCCGCGCATCTTCGCCACGGGGCTGGCGCCCGTGGAACACGCCTGCGGCGCCGCCCTGCTGGGGATGGATCTGGCCTCCCCGTTGCGCGCCCCGCTCGCCCAGCACCTGCTCCAAGGATTCCGCGCGTAAATCCCCGTCGGATCCTGCCCCGTTCAGGGGCCGGCTTCCCCTCGTCCCCCCCATCTGTTACCAGGCCATTGCCCCTCCAAAAATGGGGGTTCGATCGAGCCGGTTAAAATGTGAGCATGCGCATAGGCCAGTGGACCCTTCCCAACAACGTTCTTGTCGCGCCCATGGCGGGCGTGACGGATCGTCCTTTCCGCCAGCTTTGCAAGAAGCTGGGGGCGGGTTACGCGGTGTCCGAGATGGCCGCCAGCAACCCCAAACTGTGGGATAGCGTCAAGACATCGCGCCGCCTGAACCACGACGGCGAGATCGCCCCCATTTCCGTGCAGATTGCGGGGGCGGATCCGGCCATGATGGCCGAGGCCGCGGCATTCAACGCCAACAAGGGCGCCCGGATCATCGACATCAACATGGGCTGTCCGGTCAAGAAAGTGTGCAACGTGGCGTCCGGGTCGGCGCTGTTGCGCCACGAAGACCTGATCGTCCGCATCCTGGACGCCGTGGTGGCCGCCTGCGCGCCGCTTGGCGTGCCCGTCACCCTGAAGACCCGGACCGGCTGGGACCGCAGCAGCCGCAATGCGCTGCGCGTGGCCAAGCTGGCCGAAAACGCGGGCATCGCCGCCCTCACCCTGCACGGGCGCACGCGGGCCGACCTCTATACGGGCGAGGCGGAATATGACACCATCCGCGCCGTCAAGGCTGAAATCGGCATCCCCGTGATCGCGAACGGCGATATCGACTCGCCCGCCAAGGCCAGGCACGTCCTGGATTACACTGGCGCCGATGCGGTCATGATTGGCCGGGCGGCCCAGGGCCGCCCGTGGATCTTCCGCGAAATCGACCACTACCTGCGCACGGGCGAAACACTGGCCCCTCCCTCTTACGGGGAAATGCGCGAGCTGCTGCTCGAACATCTCGACGACCACTACCGTTTCTATGGCGAGCACACCGGCGTACGTACCGCGCGCAAGCACATAGGCTGGTATGTGGACGGCCTGCCGGGCGCGGATTCGTTTTGCGCCCGCATGAACCTGATCGACAACACCCGCGACCAATGGCGGGCGGTGGCGGACTGGTTCGACACCCTCTCAAGCGACGGCAGCTGTACCCCGGCGCCGGCCGCAGAAGCCCTGCTGGCGGCATGACCGCCTCAACACCAACATAAAAATATCTGTACTCAAATGAGCAAGAAAGATGTCCTGGAAGAATGCGTGCGCGCCAGCCTGGAGCGCTATTTCGAAGACTTGGGCGAGTCCGAGCCCCACGATATGTGGGACATGGTCATGCGCTGCGTGGAGCGCCCGGTGCTTGAAGTAGCGTTGGAGCGGTCGGGCGGCAACCAGTCCCGGGCGTCCGAGATGCTGGGCATCACCCGCAACACCCTGCGCAAGAAGTTGCTGGCGCACAATATCCAGGTATAGATTTCCCTCGCGCGGGCGGCGCACGCGTCGCGCCGCCGCCGCTTCCAGATTTCCCATCCGACCAGAACGAGAAAGGCGCTCCCGCCCCGCTCCGTCCCATCATGAAAATCGAAACCGCCCTGCTTTCGGTGTCCGACAAGACCGGCATCGTTGAATTTGCCCGCGCCCTGGCCGCGCGTGGCGTGCGCCTGCTCTCGACCGGCGGCACCGCCAAGCTGCTCGCCGACTCCGGCCTGACCGTCACCGAAGTGGCCGCTCACACCGGTTCGCCCGAGATCCTGGACGGCCGCGTGAAGACGCTGCACCCCAAGATCCACGGCGGCCTGCTGGCCCGCCGCGACAGCGCCGAGCACATGGACACCATCAAGGCGGCTGGCATCGATCGCATCGACATGCTGGTGGTCAACCTGTATCCGTTCCGTGAAACCGTGGCCAAGCCCGATTGCACGTTTGCCGACGCCGTAGAGAACATCGACATTGGCGGGCCCGCCATGCTGCGCGCCGCCGCCAAGAACCACGGCACCGAAGCCGGCGGCGTCACGGTCGTGATCGACCCGGTCGACTATTCGCGCGTCCTGGCCGAAATGGACAAGGGCGGCGCCACCTCCTACGGCCTGCGCCTCGCCCTGGCCGCCAAGGTCTACGCCCACACGGCCGCCTACGACGGCGCCATCGCCGCCTACCTGACCAGCCTGACCGCGGCCGAGCCCGAGCAGGACGCCGTGCCCGCCCGTAACGAATGGCCCGGCACGCTGACCCTGCAGGTCAAGCAGGAGCAGGCGCTGCGCTACGGCGAGAACCCCCATCAAAGCGCCGCCTTCTACGTGGACGCGCAGCGTCCGGCCGGCCTGCTGGGAAACTACCGCCAGTTGCAGGGCAAGGAACTGTCCTACAACAACATCGCCGACGCCGACGCGGCGTGGGAATGCGCGCGCAGCTTCGAAGCGCCCGCCTGCGTCATCGTCAAGCATGCCAACCCTTGCGGCGTGGCCGTTGCGGCCGACACGCTGGGCGCGTACCAGCAAGCCTTCAAGACCGACCCGACGTCGGCCTTCGGCGGCATCATCGCCTTCAACCGTCCGGTTGACGCCGCGACGGCCGAGGCCGTGAGCGCGCAGTTCCTGGAGGTGCTGCTCGCCCCCGCCTACGACGGCGCCGCGCTGGCCATCCTGGCCGCCAAGAAGAACGTGCGCGTGCTGGAAGTGCCGATGGGCACAGGCCAGAACGCCTTCGACATCAAGCGCGTGGGCGGCGGCTGGCTGGTGCAGACGCCGGACGCCTACAACGTGCCGCGCGACGCCCTCAAGGTCGTCACCAAGCGCCAACCCACCGAGCAGGAAATGAACGACCTGTCGTTCGCCTGGAAGGTCGCCAAGTACGTCAAGTCCAACGCCATCGTGTTCGTGGGCGGCGGCATGACGCTGGGCGTGGGCGCGGGCCAGATGAGCCGCATCGACTCGGCGCGCATCGCGTCCATCAAGGCGGAAAACGCCGGCCTGACCCTGAAGGGCTCGGCCGTGGCATCCGACGCGTTCTTCCCGTTCCGTGACGGCCTGGACGTGGTGGTGGCGGCGGGCGCAACCTGCGTGATCCAGCCGGGCGGCAGCGTGCGCGATGACGAAGTCATCGCCGCCGCCGACGAGCACGGCATCGCCATGGTGCTGACCGGCACCCGCCACTTCCGCCACTGATGCGCGTCCTCGGCATCGATCCCGGCCTGCGCCGCACCGGCTTCGGTGTGATCGATGCCGAAGGCTCGCGGCTGCGTTACGTGGCCAGCGGGACCATCGTGGTCCCGCCGGCGCTGACGCTGTCCGAACGCCTGAAGGTCATCCTGGACAACCTGCGCCAGGTGGCCCGCGACACGCAACCTGACGTGGCCGCGCTGGAAATCGTCTTTCTGAACACCAATCCCGCATCCACCCTGCTGCTGGGCCAGGCCCGCGGCGCGGCGCTTTGCGCGCTGGCCGACAGTTCGCTCGACGTGCACGAGTACACCGCGCTGCAGATCAAGAAGGCCGTGGTCGGCACCGGCCGCGCCGCGAAAGAGCAGGTGCAGATGATGGTGCAGCACCTGCTGGCGCTGGATGGCATGCCGGCCCCCGACTCGGCCGACGCGCTGGCCTGCGCCATCTGCCACGCGCACGTGGGACCGCTGCAGGACAAGCTGGAACGCCTGGGCAGCGCGCTGCGGATGGGCGGCAAGACCCGCATCCGCAATGGCCGGCTGATCGGCTGAGCGCCCTCCCGTATAGAATCCCCGCATTCGCCGCGCGTTCCGCGGCCGCCACCATTGCAGGCCTCTCACCATGATCGGAAGAATCACCGGAACCCTGATCGAAAAACTGCCCCCCACGATCTGCGTGGATGTGGGCGGAATCGGGTATGACATCGACGTGCCCATGAGCACGCTGTATTCGCTGCCCGAGACGGGCGCGCGCGTCACGCTCTACACGCACCTGACCGTGCGCGAAGACGCGCACATCCTGTATGGATTTGCCTCGGCCGGCGAGCGCAGCGCGTTCCGTGAACTCATCAAGGTCAGCGGCATCGGCGCGCGCACGGCGCTGTCCGTGCTGTCCGGCCTGTCGGTCGCGGATCTGGCGCAGGCCATCACGCTGCAGGAGTCCGGCCGCCTGACCCGCGTGCCCGGCATCGGCAAGAAGACCGCGGAACGGCTGCTGCTGGAGATGCGCGGCAAGCTGGGCGCGGACATCGGCGCAGCGGCGCACGTCACGCACGACAACCAGTCCGACATCCTGAATGCCCTGCTGGCGCTGGGCTACTCCGAGAAGGAATCGCTGTCGGCGCTGAAGACGCTGCCCGAAGGCGTAGGCGTGTCCGACGGCATCAAACAGGCGCTCAAGGCGCTGGTGCGCTGACTGGCGCTAGGCCGCCTTGCCGTGCTGCAGGTAGCGCGGTGCCACGGCCTCCAGGCCCGTGGGCACCACGTGCAACTCGGGGGCGATGGGCCCGCCGCAGACGTTGTCGCGGCGCAGGGAATCCAGGTTGTCGCGCGACATCAATGGCGTGCCCGGCATGCATTCGAACAGCCGGGCCTGCATGCGCCCCACCCCCATCGGCATGCTGATGACGGGGCGCGGATGCCCGCTCCAGGCGGCGCACAGCCTCGCGATCTCGCCCAGCGTGTAGACCTGCGGCCCGCCCAGTTCGTAGGTCTTGCCGCAGGTGTGAGTGTCGGCCAGCGCGTTGACCATGGCGGTCACCACATCGCCCACATAGATGGGCTGCATGCGCGCATTGGCGCCCGCCAGCGGCAGCACCGGCAGCCAACGCGCCAGCGACGCGAACATATTGGTGAAGTTGTCGTCGGGTCCGAAAAGCACCGACGGGCGGAAGATGGTCCAGCAGATGTCGGGCCGGCCTTGGCAGGCCGCTTTGATGGCGGCTTCTCCGTCGCCCTTGGAGCGCTGGTACATGCTGTCGCCGCTGGAGTCGGCGCCCAGCGCGCTGACGTGAAGCAAGCGCCGCACGCCATGGCGCACACAGGCCTGCGTAATGCGCTGCGGCAGATGCACGTGAGCGCGCGCGAAATCGGACCCATACGGCCGGCCCACGTTGCCGTGCAGGATGCCCACCAGGTTCACGACGGCATCGCACCCTTGCACCATGCCATCGAGCGCGGCGTCGTCGTGGATGTCAGCCTGAAGCAGCGTGACGGTGGGAAGTAATTGCAGGTCGCGTCCGCGGGCAAGAAGCCGCGTGGGCACGACGATCTGATGCGGGTCCGCGCAAAGCCGTGCTACCAAGTGGCGGCCGATGAAGCCCGTGCCGCCAATGACAAGGATACGCATGGCGTAGCCTCCGGTTCGTCAGGATCGAGGTTCGATTCTGCCCTGCAAGGTCGGCATGCGCAAGCGCGCGCGAGCGAGGCGCCGCGCGCGCCGCTTGATGCGCGTCAGCCCGCCAGCAGCTTTGCGTAGGCCGGAAGATCGACGTTGCCGCCGCTGATGATGACGCCAACCCGGGCCCCGCGCACCGGCACCACGTTCTGCATGACGGCCGCCGCCGCCAGGCAGCCCGTGGGTTCCACGACCATCTTCATGCGTTCGGCAAAGAACTTCATGGTCGTCACCAGCTGTTCATCCGTCACCGTGACGATGTCGCGCACGTATTTCTGGATGAGGGGGAAGGTGAGATTGCCCAGATGCGTGGTGGCGGCGCCGTCCGCCAGCGTCTTGGGCGCGGGGATTCGGACGATTTCACCCTTGCGCAAGGACTGCTGCCCGTCATTGCCGGCTTCGGGTTCCACGCCGTAGACCAGGCAGCGCGGGCTGAGCGCGAAGGCGGACAGGGCCGAGCCCGACAGCAGGCCGCCGCCGCCCAGGCACACGAAAAGGTAATCGAGCTCGCCGACTTCCTCGAACAATTCCTTGGCGGCCGTGCCCTGCCCCGCGATCACGTCCTCGTGGTCGTACGGCGGGATCAGCGTGGCGCCGGTTTCGGCCTGGATGCGGCGGGCGATGGTCTCGCGGTCTTCGGTGTAGCGGTCGTACGTGACGATCTTGCCGCCGTAGCCTTCCGTGGCGGCGCGTTTGGCCGCGGGCGCGTCCAGCGGCATGATGATGGTGGCCTGGACCCCTTGCAGCCGGGAGGCCAGCGCGATGGCCTGCGCGTGATTGCCCGACGAGAACGTCACGACGCCCGCGGCCCGTTGCTCGGGCGTGAGGCGCGCGATCGCGTTGTAGCCGCCCCGGAACTTGAAGGCGCCCATGCGCTGGAAGTTCTCGCACTTGAAGAACAGCGACGCGCCGGCGATGGCATCGGCGGTGGCCGAGGTCAGGACGGGCGTGCGGTGTGCGTTGCCGGCCAGGCGCTCGCTGGCGCGCGCGACATCATCATAGGAGGGCAATTCGGGCTGCATGGAATAAGGTCCTTAGATCGCGAGGGGGAAACGAAACCCTCGGATCATAAACCCGCCGGCGCGATTTGCGCGCCGCCCGAAGGCATGACGGCGCGAGGGCAGCCTATTTGCCGAAGAGGTCGCCGCTGCCGACCGTGGTGCCTGCGGGCGGCGCGAGGCCCAGGTGGCGCCACGTGGTCAGCGTGGCCGTGCGGCCGCGCGGCGTGCGTTGCAGATAACCGTGCTGGATCAGGTACGGCTCGATGACGTCCTCGATCGTGTCGCGCTCTTCGCCGATGGCCGCGGCCAGGCTGTCCACGCCGACCGGACCGCCATCGAACTTGTGGACGATGGCTTCGAGCAGCTTGCGGTCCATCAGGTCCAGGCCCTGCGGATCGACTTCCAGCATGGCGAGCGCGCGGCCCGCCACGTCGGCATCGATGGTGCCGCCCGCCTTCACTTCGGCGTAGTCGCGCACCCGGCGCAGCAGGCGGTTGGCGATACGCGGCGTGCCGCGGGCGCGGCGCGCCACCTCGGCCGCGCCGTCCGGCGTGATGACGGCATTGAGCAGGCCCGCGCTGCGCGTCACGATGCGGCCCAGATCCGCGGCGTTGTAGAACTCGAGCCGCGACACGATGCCGAAGCGGTCGCGCAGCGGATTGGTCAGCATGCCCGCGCGGGTCGTGGCGCCCACCAGCGTGAAGGGCTGCAGGTCCAGCTTCACGCTGCGCGCGGCCGGCCCTTCGCCGATCAGGATGTCGATCTGGAAGTCTTCGAGCGCGGGGTAAAGGATTTCCTCGACCACGGGCGACAGGCGGTGGATCTCGTCGATGAAGAGGACGTCGTTCTTTTCCAGGTTGGTCAGCAGCGCGGCCAGGTCGCCCGGGCGTTCGAGAACGGGGCCGGACGTCTGACGCAATTGCACGCCCATTTCGTGCGCAATGATGTGCGCCAGCGTGGTCTTGCCCAAGCCCGGGGGGCCGAACAGCAGGACGTGGTCCAGCGCCTCGCCCCGCTTTCTGGCCGCGGCGATGAAGATTTCGAGCTGTTCGCGGGCGCGCTGCTGCCCGACATATTCTTCCAGCGCCTTGGGCCGCAACGCGCGTTCGATCGACTCCTCGTTGGGCGACACCGGCTGCGGCGTCACGATGCGGGGGGCGTCGGGACGGGAGGAAAGCGAATCGGACTGGATGGCCATGGTGCGGGGAACGGGCAAAGGACGAAGCAGGATGAATCGTACCGTAGCGCGGGCTGCCCCGGGGCCGTCCCCGGAGCCGGCTCGGTCAGGCGGCCTGGGAAAGCGGCAGCCGCACGCGCACGCACAACCCGCCGGACGGAGCCTCCCGCAATTCGAGCGATCCGCCATGCGCCCGCGCAATGGCCTCGGCCAGCGCCAGGCCCAGGCCCACGCTGCCGGTGCGGGTACGCGCGTCGTCAAGCCGGCTGAAAGGCCGCAAGGCCTCCTGACGGCGTTCCGGCACGATGCCCGGCCCGTGATCGGCCACGTCCAGCACCGCGTATTCTTCTTCGCGCCGCAGCGCGACGTCCACCGGCGGCGCGCCGTGGTTCAGCGCGTTGCCGATCAGGTTGTCCAGCAGGCGCCCCAACGCCACCGCGTCGGCCTGCACCACGGCGCCGCTGGCCTGGGCATCGGTGTTCAGGCCGATCGCGGTGCCGGCGCCCTGCCAGGCGCCCACGCGCTCGGTCAGCCATTCGGACAGCACGATGGGCGCATAGCGGTAGGCCGCCGGATCGGTGCCGCGCACGAAACCGATGAACTGGTCCACCATGTGCTGCATGTCGCGCAGGTCAGTGCGCAGCCCTTCCTTCAGCGTCGAGTCGTCGGCCATCTCGACGCGCAGCCACATGCGCGACAGCGGCCCTTTCAGGTCGTGCGGCAGCCCGGAAAGCAGCGTGCGCCGCACGGAATCGGACTCGGACAAGGCGTCCAGCATGGCATTGAAGCGTTCGCCCAGCACGCGGGTTTCGTGCGGACCCGAGGGTTCCACGCGCTGGGGCTGGCCCGCGGCAAGCTGGTCCGCGGCGTCGGCCAGCCGTGTGATCGGGCGCGTGATGTGCCACGAAAAACCCACCGCCAACAGCAGCAGCAATCCCAGCCCGCCCAGCCAGGCGGCGATGAAGGGCGTGGCGACGGGCGGATCCAGCCGGTCCAGCGGAATGACCAGCCACTCGCGCAGCCGCGGCGCGTCTTCGGTGGCCGGGTTGGGCGCCAGCGAAATGAAGATTTCCGGCGTGGGGCCGCGCGACAGCGCCACGCGCGTGCCGTCGTTCAGGCGTTCGTTGAGCTGCTGGACCAGCACGCGCAGGTCGCGGCGAATATCGTCGGGCTCGGGCTCGGACTTGTGGCGGCGCGCGTGTTCCTCGCGGGCACGGTCGCCCTCGCGCTGGGCATCGCTGCGAGCATCTGCTTGCGCCGCATCGGTTTCGCGTTCGTCGACGTGCACCTCGGGCGGGGGCGGCGGAGGCGGACCGTGCAGTTGCGAATCCGGGGCGGGCGCAGGCGCGGGAGGCGGCGGGCGCGGCGCGGCGCGCGGCGGCGGACGGCGGCCATTGAAGCGCTGCAGCTTGGCTTCGGCGGGCAGCACGCGTGACCACAACCGCCACTGGTTCTGCGATGCGGCGCGCACGAAGTCGGCGCGGTCTTCGGCCGGCACCTGGGACACGGCGGCGCGCAGCGTGCGGATGGTGGTGACGATATAGCCGATGGCCACGTCTTCCATGAACTTGTGCCGGAAGTACGACACCGTCACCAGCGTGGCGGCCTGCGTCAGCAGGACCGATCCGAGGATCAGCAGGATCAGCCGCGCCCGCAGCGAGCGGGGCACGAGAATGCCGGGGGAAAAGCGCATCAGGGAGAGAACCGGTAACCGATGCCCCAGACGGTCTGGATCCAGCGCGGCTGCTTGGGATCGTCCTCGATCACGCGGCGCAGGCGCAGGATCGCGATGTCGATGGCGCGGTCGTTGCGCTCGCCGGCGTCGTCGTCGCGGGCCAGCGCCAGCAGGCGTTCGCGCGACAGCGGCTTGCCCGCATTGCGCACCAGGGCTTCAAGCAGGTTGATTTCGCCGCCGGTCAGCTTGACCACGGTGCCTTCGCGGGACAGCTGACGCGTGGAGGGGTCAAAGACAAACGGGCCGAAAGCGACCGGCGCGTCCTTGGTGAGCGCGGACGGGCCGCGCTTGCGGCGCAACACGGCCTCGATGCGGGCCAGCAGTTCGCGGGGGTCGAAGGGCTTGCCGACGTAATCGTCAGCGCCGGCCTCCAGGCCGATGATGCGGTCCACGGCTTCGTCGCGCGCGGTCAGCAGGATGACGGGGATGTCCTCGCCCTGCTCGCGCAGGCGGCGGCAGGCGTCGGCGCCGTCGCCGCCGGGCAGCATGCGGTCCAGCACCAGCAGATCGGGCGCGTAACGGGTGATGCGCGAGGAGAGGTCGGTCGCGTCCGGGGCCAGCAGCGTGTCGTAGCCATGCCGGTTCAGGTAGTCGGCCAGCAGCTGGCGCAGCGCCGGATCATCGTCGACGACCAGCAGCTTGGTGTGGGAATTGTCCATGGGCGTGATAGTGCGGCGCGGCGCGCTCGCCTGCAAGGGGCAGGAAATCATCTGAAATATACCCGTTGCACGATGTTGGCCGGATGTTTCGGGCTTTTCGCGATCGGACGTGCCCCAGACACGCGACTGCCCTAGAATGGCGCTTCGCCTGCCGCCCCTCGTGGACTTTTCTAAAGATCGTTTACAGATGCGCGGCAGCGCGCTCTCTACACTGTCCCCATGGTCGCCACAGCTAACATCTGGCGCAGAGGGCTGTTGCACGCGGCATTGACGGCGGGCCTTGCCTGGCCGATGGCGCCTGCGTTTGGCGACGAGCCCGACGTGTCCCCGTTTACCTTGACGCCGCCCCCGGCGGGCGAGCTCACTCGCGTGGCGCGCGGCATTGGCGTGCTCTCGCCGGTTCAATCCCTGCCGGTGCGCCCCGCCCCGTCGTTCGACGACCGGGCCGTGCCGCTGGACCCCACGCCCTGCGACCTGCACGCGACCGAACCCGGCATGGACACCTCGGTGCGCGACGGCGGCCCGGATGCGGCCGACGTGTTCATCCCCGGCACGGGCCTGGGCCTGACCGGCAGCGCGCCGCCCGTTCCGCTGACGTGCGATCCGCTGGCGGCGCCCGCGTCGGCGGCGGACATCCCGCCGGATTATTCCTTTGCGCTTGAAGACGGCGACCTGCCGAGCGTGCCGGTCGTGGTGATTTCCGGCGTCTCCCGCCCCTCGCGACCCTGGTTTTCGTCCGTGAGCGGACAGGACGGCCTGCGCTATGGCGGCAGCCGCAACTGGGTGTACCGCAATACCTCGGGCCCGTCCCTCACGGTGGGCAACGTCAGCCCCAATGCGCCCGCCTGGGGCAGCGGCGCGCCGGTGGGCGGGCTGCAGATCGCCAACTGGGGCGGCAGCGGCGCCACATTGCCGGAAGGCAGCTTCGGTTATTCGTCCTCGCTGGGCAAGCTCAACCTCATGGACCCGGCCGCCCAGTCCGGGGCCGTGGACTACGGCGCGTCCGTCGGCAGCGGCAGCGTGCGCTACGGGCTCACGCCGGTGCTGACGGTGGAAGGCCAGATGCAGAGCGCGCCGTCGCTCACCACGCGCGGCGTGGGCACCACGTACAACGCCGGCGAATTCGGCACCTTCCGGGCAGGCGCCACGCAAAGTTCGTTCGATGCGGCCAGCGGCTACCGCTACCGCTTCGGCTACAGCGTCGATGTGGCCGACACCGTGACGCTGGGCTACACCAACGAACAGATCGGCGCGGGCTACGGCGACCTGTCGACCTATTCCGACGGCGTCGCGTCCGCCCCGCAGACCCGCAATACGGTCTCTGCGGGCGTGCCGCTGTCGGGCTGGGGCACGTTGAGCGGCACGTATTCCGGCCTGCGTGAAGGGTCGGTGCTGGCCGAGCAGCGCGTGGGCCTGTCCCACAGCATGTTCGTCGCCCCCAAGGTCAAGCTGGCCGTGGGCGCGGACCGCGACATTGTGACGGGCGACTATGGCTGGCGCGCCAACCTGAGCATGCCCGTGGACACCTTCATGCGCGGCACCTGGCTCAGCTGGTAAGCGCCGGGAACGCGGACCAAAAAATCCCCCTGGGATGGGACCGGCCGGAATTGGGGCTTAAAATCCCTGCCATGATGCTTCCGGCCTACCCCCATGTCTGACGCGCGCGCCCTCGGCGTGTTGCAGCGCGTTTTCGGTTACGAATCCTTCCGCGGCGACCAGCAAGCCATTGTCGATCAGGTGATCGGCGGCGGCGACGCCCTCGTCCTCATGCCCACCGGCGGCGGCAAGTCGCTGTGCTACCAGATTCCCTCGCTGGTGCGCGAAGGCACGGGCATTGTCGTGTCGCCCCTGATCGCGCTGATGCAGGACCAGGTCGACGCCCTGACGGAACTGGGCGTGCGCGCGGCGTTCCTGAATTCGACGCAGGAATGGCGCGTGGCCCGCGACGTGGAGCAGGCGTTCCTGGATGGCGAGCTCGACCTGCTGTATGTCGCGCCCGAACGCCTCCTGACCGACCGCTGCCTGCAGTTGCTGGACCGCGGCCGCATCGCGCTGTTCGCCATCGACGAAGCACATTGCGTGTCCCAATGGGGTCACGATTTCCGTCCCGAATACCTGGGCCTGTCCATGCTGCACGAGCGCTGGCCGGACGTGCCGCGCATCGCGCTGACGGCCACCGCCACCGCCGTCACGCGTACCGAGATCGCGCAGCGTCTGTCGCTGGACGAAGCGCGCCATTTCGTCTCGAGCTTCGACCGCCCCAACATCCGCTACCGCATCGTCGAAAAGAACGAGGTGCGCAAGCAGCTGCTGGACATGATCCGCACCGAGCACGAAGGCGAATCCGGCGTGGTGTACTGCCTGTCGCGCGCCCGGGTGGAAGAAACGGCCGAATTCCTGTGCAACCAGGGCATCGATGCGATGCCGTACCACGCGGGGCTGAGCGCCCAGGTGCGGGCGGCCAACCAGTCGCGCTTCCTGCGCGAGGACGGCGTGGTGATGGTCGCCACCATTGCGTTCGGCATGGGCATCGACAAGCCGGACGTGCGCTTCGTGGCGCACATCGACCTGCCCAAGTCGGTCGAAGGCTACTACCAGGAAACCGGCCGCGCTGGCCGCGACGGCCTGCCCGCCACCGCATGGCTGGCCTACGGCTTGCAGGACGTGGTGCAGCAGCGCCGCATGATCGACGAATCGCCTGGCGACGAGTCCTATCGGCGGCGCCTGGGCCAGCAGCTCGACGCCATGCTGGGCCTGTGCGAAACCGTGGAATGCCGGCGCGTGCGCCTGCTGGCGTACTTTGGCCAGCAGATCACCGCGTGCGGCAACTGCGACGTCTGTCTGGATCCGCCCCAGGCGTGGGACGGCACCGTCGCGGCGCAGAAGGTGCTGTCGGCGGTGTACCGGCTCTGGAAGGAACGCGGCCAGCGCTATGGCGCCGGCCACATCATCGACATCCTGCGCGGCAAGGTCACCGACCGCACCCAGCAGCATGGCCACGAGACGCTCAGCGTATTCGGCGTGGGCGCCGACCTGTCCGACACCGCCTGGCGCGGCGTGCTGCGACAGCTATTGGCGCAGGGCCTCCTGACGGTGGACAACGAAGGCTTCGGCACGCTGGCCCTGACCGAAGGCAGCCGCGCGGTGCTCAAGGGCGAACGCCAGCTCATGCTGCGGCGCGAGTCCGAAAAGAAACCGCGGTCCGGCAAGACGGGCAGCGGACGGCCCAAGGCGGCGGCGATCGACCTGCCGGCCGAATTGCAGCCCGTGTTCGAAGCCCTGCGCGCCTGGCGCGGCGAAGTCGCCAAGAGCCACGGCGTGCCCGCCTACGTGATCTTTCACGACGCCACGCTGCGCGAGATCGCGCTGGCGCAGCCCGAGTCCATGGACGACCTGAGCCACATCAACGGCGTGGGGGCCCGCAAGCTGGAAGCCTACGGCGAAGAAATCCTGCAGCGGGTGGCGCGGCCGGTGCTGTAGCGCCGGCCCGGACGCCACGCCTTTGCGGCATGGCGCCCGGCCCGCAAGACCCTTAGTAAGACGGCGGCGGCAGCAGCGGCACGCGGCGGCGTTCCTTGCCGAACACGGACCGGTACGCCAGGATGTTGAACACCAGCACCACCGGTATCCCCACCACCGCGCCGGCCATCACGAGCCGCATCGAGCCCAGCGCGCCCGCGCCGTCCCACAGCGTCATGTCGTCCAGGATCAGGTACGGGAACAGGCTGTAGGCCAGCCCGCTCAGCATCAGCAGGAACAGCGCGACCGTCAGCACGAACGGCAGCCAGCTGAAGCGGTCGGCGCGGCCCGGCAGCCGCGCCAGCAGCATTTCCGCGGCCACGAAACCGGCCAGCATCAGCACCCACACCGACGCCGCGAGGCTCAGGTGCGCGATGTTGCTCCATTTGTAGAAGATGCCGGCATTGGCCAGGCCCAGGGTGACCGCGATCGACACCATGCCCACGGCGGTCCAGCGGATTGCGTGGCGCGCCCAGTTGGCCGCGCGGCGCTGCAGGTCGCCATCGACGCGCATGACCAGCCACGCGGCGCCCAGCAGCACGTAGGCCGCCACCGCGCACAGGCCCACGAACATCGCGAACCAGCCATAGCCGGCATCAGACTGGTAGCCCGTGGCAATGCGGCCAAGCAGCACGCCCTGGCCAAAGGCGGTGATGAGCGAGCCCGCCCAGAAAGCGAAGATCCAGCGCGGCTTCAATTCGTTGCGGGCGCGGATGCGGAATTCGAACGCAACGCTGCGCAGCACCACCCCCAGCACCATGAGCGTCAGCGGCCCGTAGAGTTTGCCCAGCACGGCGCCCCAGGCAAATGGAAACGCCGCCGCGAACAACCCCATGCCCAGCAGCAGCCAGAATTCATTGGCGTCGCGCCACGGGCTGAGCAGGCTCATCATGCGGCCGCGCTCGTGCTCCGGCGCGATCTGCAGCAGGATGCCCACGCCGAGGTCGAAGCCGTCCAGGACCATGCCCGCGGCAATCACGACGAACAGCAGCGCCATGAAGGCGAGCGGCATCCAGAAAGAAGGATCGTCGGGGCTCAGGCCTTGTGAGGCCGCCAGCATGGCGATCATGGCGCACCTCCGCTCAGCTTGCGCACGGGCACGACGCCGTAGCGCGCGGCATGGAACAGCATGCCGGCGAACGCGGCGAGCAGCAGCGCATACAGCACCCCGTAGCCGGCCAGGCCATACAGCACGGTGCTGGACGGCATGGAACCCAGGACCTCGGATTGCGTGACCGTGCCGTTCACGACGAAGGGCTGCAGTCCGATGATGGACACCCACCAGCCCGCCACGACGGCGATGCCGCCGGAAAACATCATGCCGCACAGGACCCGCTGCCACCATGGCGGCAGGGCCGACGGGTCCAGGCCGCGGCGGAAGGTCCACAGGAAGGTCACGCAGGCCACGGCCAGCATCAGCAGGCCCAGGCCCGCGGCCACGCGCACCGACCAGAAGGTCACGGCCACCGGGGGAAGCATGCCCGAATACTTGTCCAGGCCCTGGTAGGTGCCGTCCGCATTGCGGTGCAGCCACATGCCGCCCGCGTTGTTGAAGGTAAGGTCGCCGACATTGACGTGCGCCCGGGCGTCCGGCCAGCCGAACAGCACCAGCTGCGGCACGGGACCGCTCTGCCAGAAGCCCGCCGCGGCGGCGGCCTTGGCCGGTTGCAGCTTGGCCATCATCTGGCCCGCGCCGGTTGCGACCGGCACTTGCAGGAAGGCGGCCACCACGGCCACCACCAGCGCCGTCTTGAACGCGCTGCGCTCGCCCTCGCCCAGCGGCCGTCGCAACGCCTGCAGCGCGGTCACGCCCATCATCAGGAACGAGGCGGCCAGCGCCGCGCCGACCATCACGACGGCCAGGCGCCAGCCGACCGAGGGATTGAGCACCACTTTCATCCAGTCATAGACCTGATAGCGGCCGTCGACCAGCAGCGCGCCATCGGGCGTCTGCATCCAGGATTGCAGGGCCAGCACCCAGAACACGGCCACGACCTGCCCCACCGCCACCATCAGAACGGCCAGCGTGTGCGCGCCATCGGACACGCGGCGCTGGCCGAACAGCATGACGCCCAGGAAACAGGATTTGAGGATGAAGACCGACAGGATGCCGTAGCCCAGCAGCGGACCGGCCACGTTGCCGATCTTGTCCATCAGCCCCGCCCACAGGCTGCCGATCTGGATCAGGACGGGCACGCTGGCGGCCAGCGTCAGCACGAAGGACAGGGCGAAGATGCGGACCCAGAAGCGGTAGGCCCCCGTCCAGCCGCCATGGCTGGACCACCGCGCGCGGATCTTGAAGAACAGCAGCACCCAGGCCAGGGCCAGGGAGACGGCGAGAAACAGCGCCAGGAAGCTAAGACTGGCCACGAACTGTGCCCGGGCCAGGGATAGGGTCGAGATATCCATAATGGCCCGTAGTGTAGAGCCAGTTACACGACTACGGGGGCGGATTGAAACCGGTTGCAGGCGTGACGAAAAGGGGCGCGGTGCGGAACGTGGCAAAATTGACGCTTTGTCGCTGCTTTTTCCTATTCTTTCAAGAATGACCTCCGCCACGACGCCGACCCCCGCCGCATCAAACTTCCTGCTCAACATCGTCCAAGACGACCTCGAAGCCAACCGCTTCCAGGGCAAGCGCTGGGCGGGCAAGCCTGGCCCGGCGGCCTTGCAGCAGCAGGGGGAAGCGGACCCGGCCCGCATCCGCACGCGCTTTCCGCCGGAGCCCAACGGCTACCTGCACATCGGCCACGCCAAGAGCATCTGCGTGAACTTCGGCCTGGCGCGCGACTTCGGTGGCGTCTGCCACCTGCGCTTTGACGACACCAACCCCGAGAAGGAAGACCAGGAATACGTCGACGCCATCATCGAGGCCGTCCACTGGCTGGGCTTCGACTGGAAGGCCGACGGCCGCGAGAACCTGTATTTCGCCAGCGACTACTTCGGCTATATGTATGAGTTCGCCGAAGCCCTGGTCGAAGCCGGCCATGCCTACGTCGACGAGCAAAGCGCCGACGAGATTCGCGCCAATCGCGGCACCCTGACCGAACCCGGCACGGACTCGCCCTGGCGCAACCGCCCGGCCGCCGAGTCCATCGCGCTGTTGCGCGAGATGCGCGACGGCAAGCATCCGGACGGCAGCCTGGTGCTGCGCGCGAAGATCAACATGGCTTCGCCCAACATCAACCTGCGCGACCCGGTCATGTATCGCGTGCGCCACGCCACGCACCACCGCACCGGCGACCAGTGGTGCATCTACCCGATGTACAGCTGGGCGCACCCGGTGGAAGACGCGCTGGAAGGCATCACGCACAGCGTCTGCACGCTGGAATTCGAAGACCAGCGTCCGTTCTACGACTGGATCCTGGCGCGCCTGGCCGAACTGGGCAAGCTGGCCCAGCCGCTGCCGCATCAATACGAATTCGCCCGCCTGAACCTGAGCTACGTGGTCACCAGCAAGCGCAAACTGCTGCAACTGGTGAAGGAAGGCCACGTGGACGGCTGGGACGATCCGCGCATGCCCACCATCTTCGGCCTGCGCCGCCGCGGCTACACGCCCGCGTCGATCCGCCTGTTCTGCGACCGCACCGCGGTGTCCAAGTCCGACTCGCGCATCGACTACAGCCTGCTGGAGCAGGCCGTGCGCGACGATCTGGACCCCATCGCCCCGCGTTCGGTCGCCGTGCTGGACCCGATCAAGCTGGTCATCACCAACTACCCCGAAGGCCAGACCGAAACCTGCACCGCGCCGCGCAATCCGCATGACCCCGAGGCCGGCGTGCGTGAATTCCCGCTGTCGCGCGAACTGTGGATCGAGCGCGACGACTTCCGCGAGGAGGCGCCCAAGAAGTATTTCCGCCTGTTCCCGGGCAACACCGTGCGCCTGAAGTACGGCTACGTCGTGCGCTGCACCGGCTTTACCAAGAACGAAGCCGGCGAAGTCGTCGAAGTGCAGGCCGAATACCTGCCCGACACCAAGAGCGGCACGCCCGGCGCGGACAGCGTCAAGGTCAAGGGCAACATCACGTGGGTGAGCGCGGCGCACGCGGTGCCTGCCCAGATTCACCTGTACGACCGCCTCTTTGCCGATCCGCGCCCGGACGGCGGCGACAAGGACTTCCTGGCCTGCCTGAACCCCAACTCCAAGCAGACCGTCACGGCCTGGCTGGAGCCCGGCACCGTGGCCACGCCCGGCGCCACCTGGCAATTCGAGCGCCTGGGCTACTTCACGGCCGACCTGAAGGACTCGACGCCTGACGCGCCGGTGCTCAACCGCATCGTGACCCTGCGCGATTCCTGGGCCCAGGGTTGACGCGCCCACGCGCGCAATACCGGGAAAAGGCGCCTTGCGGCGCCTTTTTCTTTCGCCGTGAGCCCGGCGCAGGCCGTCCCGGGCGGGTTATCATCCCCGACATCCCGCAGCCGGTCGAGGACGCCGTTTTCCGGCGTCCAGACCGCCAGCCAAAATCAAGATGAACACTGAATCGCTAGCCCTGGACTTCAAGAGCGCCACCCTTTATGCCATCCGGGTGGTTTTGCATAGTGCCGATCCCGAACGCCTGAACGCTGCGCTCGCCAAACGCATGACCGATGCCGGCAGCTTCTTTGAAAACGAGCCCGTCGTCATCGACGCCAGCCGCGTCGAGGAAAAGATCGATTGGACGGCATTGGTGGCGGCGCTGCGCGGCCACAACCTGCCCCCGATCGGCGTGGTGGCCGAAGGCGCCAACCTGCAAGCCGCGCGCGAAGCCGGCCTGACGCCCGTCGAACTGTCCACGCCGGCAGCGCGCCCCGCCCCCGTGGTGGACACCGCGCCGCCCAACGACGTCGCCACGCCGGTGCCGTCCGTGCCCGCGGCCGCGGTCGAAATCGCGCCCGCGCCCACCGACACCTCGGCCCAGGCCGCGCCGGCGCCTGCGTCCGATGCGGCCGCGCAAGACAAGCCTGCGGCTGATGAAGCCGCCGATGCGCAGGCTGCCGCCCCGGCGCCCGATGCGGATCCCCTGCCCGCCCGCGCGGCCAGCAGCACCACGTCCGCGTCCAGTCCGACGGCCGCGGCGCCGCACTCGTCTTCGGCGCTGGTGATCACGCGCCCGCTGCGTTCGGGGCAACGCGTCTATGCCCGCCACACGGACCTGGTGGTGATCGGCATGGTCAGCCAGGGCGCCGAGGTCATCGCCGACGGCAACGTGCACGTCTACGGTCCGCTGCGCGGCAAGGCCATGGCCGGCGCGCGCGGCGATACGTCGGCGCGCATCTTCACGACGCATCTGGATGCGGAACTGCTGGCAGTGGCGGGCGTGTATCGCGTGGTCGAGGACAAGCTCGACCGCACGCTGCAGAATCAGCCCGCGCTGGTCCGGCTGGATGGCGACACGCTGCGCATCGAAGCGCTGAAGGCCTGATGCCGCGCGCTGTGTGCGGCATCCTGCGAGACGGCGGCCCGGCAGCGGCCCGCTCAAATCTCAACACATCCTGTAAGAAGCCTTACACGGGCTTTTTGCTTTACGATAACGCGATTTATTCGAACATAAGGGTTTGATCGTCATGACACGCATTGTTGTGGTGACTTCCGGCAAAGGCGGCGTGGGCAAAACCACGACGAGCGCCAGTTTTTCCGCGGGCCTCGCGATGCGGGGCCACAAGACCGCTGTCATCGACTTCGACGTCGGCCTGCGCAACCTCGACCTCATCATGGGTTGCGAGCGTCGCGTGGTGTATGACTTCGTCAATGTGATCCAGGGCGAGGCGACCCTCAAGCAAGCGCTCATCAAGGACAAGCAGCTCGAAAACCTTTTCATCCTGCCGGCTTCGCAAACGCGCGACAAGGATGCGCTGACGCAGGAAGGCGTGGAAAAGGTCATCAACGACCTGAAGGAAATGGGTTTCGACTACATCGTCTGCGACTCCCCCGCGGGCATCGAGACCGGCGCCCTGATGGCGGCCTACTTCGCGGATGACGCGCTGGTGGTCACCAACCCCGAAGTCTCGTCGGTGCGCGACTCCGACCGTATCCTGGGCATCCTGGCCGCCAAGTCCAAGCGCGCGGTCGAGGGTGACGAGCCGGTCAAGGAATACCTGCTGCTCACGCGCTACAACCCCAAGCGCGTGTCCGACGGCGAAATGCTGTCGCTGACCGACATCGAAGACATCCTGCGCATCAAGCTCATCGGTGTGATTCCCGAATCGGAAGCCGTGCTGCAGGCCTCGAACCAGGGCTTGCCTGCCATCCACCTGAAAGACACCGACGTCTCGGAAGCCTACAAGGACGTGGTCAGCCGTTACCTTGGCGAAGACAAGGCCCTGCGCTTTACCGACTACGAAAAGCCGGGTTTCCTGAAACGCCTGTTCGGAGGCAAGTAAGCGATGTCCTTCCTGTCGTTTCTGCTCGGTCAAAAGAAGACCTCCGCGTCCGTCGCCAAAGAACGGTTGCAGATCATCCTTGCCCACGAGCGTGGCCGCGGGGATTCCCCCGATTACCTGCCGCAACTCCAGCAGGAACTGATCGCGGTCATTTCCAAGTACGTGAAGATCAATCCTGAAGACATCAAGGTGCACCTGGAACGCCAGGACACGCTCGAGGTGTTGGAAGTGAAGATCGAAATGCCGCAGAACGAGACCTGATGTCTCTGCTGTGCGCCGGCCCTGCCGGCGCGCGTTGCGCATAAAAAAACGCCCGGCATTGCCGGGCGTTGCTTTTGGGGCGACGAAGGCTTAGCGCTTGCCCACCTGGTCGCCGATCACACCGCCGATCGCCGCGCCGCCGACTGTGCCGAGCACGCCGCCGTTGGTGATGACGGCGCCCGCCACGCCGCCCAGTGCGGCGCCGCCCACGGTACTCTTCTGGCGATGGCTCATGCCATCCCACGATGAACAACCCGCCATGGTGGCAGCCAGCGCCACGGCGGCACAGATCTTGGAAAGCGATGCGATTTTCATGATGAAGCTCCTGTTCTTTTACCCGGGGCCGCACCGGTGAAACTAAACGCGAGCGCGCGGACCTTTTTGGGGTTAGGAGCCTTCAGGATCGCAAAATATCCGGGGACATGGTGTTAGGTTTGCCCAGGAATTGTGTCAAAGGGAGAGCAAATCGTTGCGCTCTCCTGGGGACGATGTTGCAGGCGCGGGCCGCTATTTGACCAGACGTAACACGTCGCGAAAGCGCGGGTGCTCGCAGGTCTCCATCCACTCGAAAATCGCCATTTCCGACGTGACGATTTCCGCGCCGTGCGCGCGGGCCCGGCGCAACGCGGCATGATGGTCTGAGGACTTGCGCGAACCTGCCGCGTCCGCGACCAGCACGGCCTTGTAGCCCAGTTCCACCAGGCCGATGACGGTTTGCAGCACGCAGATGTGCGCCTCGCAGCCCGCCACCAGCACCGTGCGGCGCGAGGCCGGCAGCCAGCCGTCGAAGCCCGGTTCCCGGGCCGAGGAAAAGTGCATCTTCTGGAAGGTGGCCTGGATTAGTTCGCGCAACGGGTCCACGGTCACGCCCAGCATCTTGCTGTGGTGCTCGGTGGCCACGACCGGCACATCAAGCAGCCGCGCCGCCTGCGCCAGCTTGTGCGCGGCGTTGAGCACGGCATCGCCGTCGTGAATGACAGGCATCAGGCGGCCCTGCATGTCGACGATCAGCAGGGTGGAATCGGTGGCGGACAGCAGCATGGTGAAAGACTCCCAGGACAAGCTGTCAGCATAACGCCTGGCCGAAAAAAATCCCGGCGCTTGGCCGGGATGCTTGGCGTGTGTTCCTACTGGCTGGTGTCTCACACCCTTGCGGCGGCGTCCTGAATCGACCGCTGTGCCACCTGGGTGTCAGACACCAGAGGAATCGGCTTTCGGCTTTTTACTTCAGCGCCTTGTAGCGCAGGCGCTTGGGCTTGGCGCCCTCTTCGCCCAGGCGGCGCTTTTTGTCGGCTTCGTATTCCTGGTAGTTGCCGTCAAAGAACACGACTTGCGAATCGCCTTCGAACGCGAGGATGTGCGTGGCGATACGGTCCAGGAACCAGCGATCGTGGCTGATGACCATGACGCTGCCGGGGAACTCGAGCAGCGCGTCTTCCAGGGCGCGCAGCGTTTCGACGTCGAGGTCGTTGGACGGTTCGTCAAGCAAGAGGACGTTGCCGCCGGCGATCAGCGTCTTGGCCATGTGCAGGCGGCCGCGTTCGCCGCCCGAGAGCTGGCCCACGACCTTGTTCTGGTCGCCGCCCTTGAAGTTGAAGCGGCCCAGATAGGCGCGCGACGACATTTCGAACTTGCCCACGGTCAAGAGGTCGGCGCCGTCAGCCACCGCGTCGAATACCGTCTTCTTGTCTTCCAGCGCGTCGCGCGACTGGTCGACGTACGCCAGCTTGACGGTCTGGCCGATCTTCACTTCGCCCGAATCCGGTTGCTCGCGGCCGGCGATCATGCGGAACAGCGTGGACTTACCGGCGCCGTTCGCGCCGATGATGCCGACGATGGCGCCCGGCGGCACCTTGAAGCTGAGGTTGTCGATCAGCAGGCGGTCGCCGTAGGCCTTGCTGACATTGTTGAACTCGATGACCTCGTTGCCCAGGCGCTCGCCCACGGGAATGAAGATTTCCTGGGTTTCGTTGCGCTTCTGGTATTCGTAGGAAGACAATTCCTCGAAACGCGCCAGACGCGCCTTGGCCTTGGCCTGGCGGCCCTTCGGGTTCTGGCGCACCCACTCCAGTTCCTTCTTGATGGTCTTCTGGCGCGCGGATTCGGAGGACTCTTCCTGCTTGAGGCGGTCTTCCTTCTGTTCGAGCCACGAGCTGTAGTTGCCCTTCCAGGGGATGCCGTAGCCGCGGTCCAGTTCCAGGATCCATTCGGCCGCGTTGTCCAGGAAGTAGCGATCGTGGGTCACGCCGACGACGGTGCCGGGGAACTTGTGCAGGAATTGCTCCAGCCACTCCACGCTCTCGGCGTCCAAATGGTTGGTGGGCTCGTCCAGCAGCAGCATGTCGGGCTTGGACAGCAGCAGGCGGCACAGGGCCACGCGGCGTTTTTCACCGCCGGACAGCTTGCCGACGATGGCGTCCCAGGGCGGCAGGCGCAGCGCGTCGGCGGCGATTTCCATCTGGTGTTCGATGTCGTCCGCGCCGCTGGAAGCGGCGGCGGCGATGATGGCTTCGAGTTCGGCCTGTTCAGCGGCCAGCGCATCGAAATCGGCGTCGGGTTCCGCGTACGCGGCGTAGACCTCGTCCAGGCGCTTCTTGGCGGTGACGACGGCGCCCAGGCCTTCCTCGACCGCCTGGCGGACGGTGTGCTCGGGATTGAGCTGCGGTTCCTGCGGCAGGTAACCGATGTTCAGGCCGGGCATGGGCACGGCTTCGCCTTCGATCTCGCGGTCGACGCCCGCCATGATCTTCAGCAGCGTCGACTTGCCCGAGCCGTTCAGGCCCAGCACGCCGATCTTGGCGCCAGGAAAAAACGAAAGCGAGATATCGCGCAGGATCTGCCGCTTGGGCGGCACGATCTTGCCGACGCGGTTCATGGTGTAGACGTATTGGGCCATGGGCTCGTAGGTGAGATATAGCTGAGAAACCGTTGATTGTAGGCCGGAACCCTGACCGGCGTGCGGCAGGCGTGATCCGGCCCCTTGCCGCGTCAGCGGGTTTTTGCCGCGCGCCCCGGCATGCCCGGCGTGCGCATCTGCGCCAGCATCACGCCGGCCAGCGCCAGCGCGCCGCCGGCAATGTGAAAGAGATGCGGCTTTTCATCGAGGAACAGCGCCGCGATGGCCACCGTGAACACGGGCATGACGTTCAGGAAGATGCTGGCGCGGTTGGGCCCCAGGTGGCGCACGCCCTGCATCCACAGATACGGCGCGAACAGCGACGGGAACACCGCGGCATACAGCACCAGCGGCACGTTGGCCGCATTGAGCGGCGACGGCGCGGCCATCAGGAAGGCGGGAAGCTGGAACAGGATGCCGAACGCGACCTGCACGTACAGCGATTGCCACGGCCCCACCGGCAGCGCCCAGCGCCGCAGCAGCACGCCGTACAGCGCATAGGCCAGCGCGCCCAGCCCCATCAGCACGTCGCCGTGGTTGGCGCCCACCGACAGCAGCCGGGCCGGATCGCCCTCGCCGATCAGCAGCGCCAGCCCGGCCAGCGAGACCAGGCTGCCCAGCACCGCCATCGCCGAGGGCCGCTCACGCATGATGACCGCCATGACGGCGATGGTCATGAGCGGAATCATCGCGGTGATGAAACCCATGTTGGTGGCCGTGGTCGAGGCGGCCGCCACGTACGCGAGGCCCTGGTACAGCGCCATGCCCAGTCCGCCCAGCACCGCGAACTTCGGCAGATGCGCCAGCACCTGGCGTCGCTGCGCCCAGACGCCAGGCAACGCAAAGGGGGTCAGCACGATGCCCGCCAGCGCCCAGCGGTAAAAGCCGATGGCGGCGGGCGCGATCACGCCGGCGGCCATCTTGGTCACGATCATGTTGACCGACCAGATCAGGGCGGCCAGCAGGGGGAACAGGAAAAAGCGGAGGGGAAGCTGCGGAGCGTCGGCGCGCATGTTTGAAACGGAAAGGCAGGAAGACGAAAGCCGGCCAGTGTAGGCCTCGTCCGGCTCGATGTATACGTCACCGATATGCCGCCGCCCCGGCACGCCATCCGGATACCGCACACGTTTCTTCGTAATCCAAGCGCCCGATGCAACGCAGCGCCGTTCGCGCGACAATAGCGCCTGACGTATCTGCCGTGCCGTCGCGGCTTCATCGCGCCCAGGAACCAACATGTCCGCCTCTGCCACTCCACCCGCTTCCTTGACCCATTTCAGCGCCCCCGAACTGGACATGCTGGCCAAGACCGCGGACGCCCTCAGCGCCTATCTGGGCAAGCCGGTGCTGGCGGAAGTGGTGCTGGGCGACGAAGGCACCGAATGGGTGACCTACGGCGTCCCAATGGACGAGAAAGCCGAGGCGGACGAGGAACAGACGCACGTGCAGATGGGCGGGCCGGGCGCGCGCCTGCTCGGCAACCGCGGCGGCCTGCCGCAGTCCGATGACGACACCTACGACTGCCTGTACCTGTGGGCGATCCAGATCTCGCTGAACGACGGCGAGCGCTTCATCAAGCTGGACCACGACGGCGAAGAGTCCGCCTGGTCCGACAACCTTGAGGAAGTGCTGCCTTTCGCCCTGACCGAGGAACCGCAGCCCGATCCGGACGAAGCAGACGAGGAAGAGGACGACGACACGGACGACGAGGACGACGACACGCCCTACGACGACGTCCACAACCACCGCCATTGAGCTCGGCCCGCCGCAGCCCGGGCAGGCGCCCGGTCCGCGGCGGCGGCAGGATTACACGGTGATCCGGCCTTCCTCGACGGCGTGGCAGGCCACGATCGACACCCCCGCCAGCTTCGCGGCCGGCGCCTCGGCCTTGCATCGGTCGTTGGCGTGCGGGCAGCGCGGATGGAAGGTGCAGCCGGACGGCGGATTCAGGGGATTGGGCACCTCGCCCGCCACCGCCGTGCGCGGCTTGCCCGCGCCGTTGATGTCCGGAATCGCCTCGAGCAGCATCCGCGTGTAGGGATGCCGCGGCCGTGCAAAGAGTTCGTCGCGCGGCGCCACTTCCACCATGCGCCCCAGGTACATCACCCCCACGCGGTCGGCCACGTGGTGCACGACGGCCAGGTTGTGGGAAATGAACAGGTACGTCAGCCCCAGCTTGCGTTGCAGGTCCTTCATCAGGTTCAGCACCTGCGCCTGCACCGACACGTCCAGCGCCGAGGTGGGCTCGTCGCACACCAGGAACTCCGGATTCACCGCCAGCGCCCGCGCAATCGAGATGCGCTGGCGCTGGCCGCCCGAGAACTGGTGCGGATAGCGGCCCTGGTCCGCCGGGTCCAGCCCCACCTGCCGGAGCAGATCGCCCACGCGCGCGACGCGCTCGTCTTGTGTCATCTGCGTGTGGGTCAGCATCGGCTCGGCGATGATGCGGCCCACGCGCCAGCGCGGATTCAGGCTGGCATACGGATCCTGGAAGATCATCTGCAGGCGCTTTCGCAAGGCGCGGCCGCCCGACTCGGACATGCGCGACAGCGGCTGGCCATCGAACTGGATGTCGCCGCGGGTCAGGCCGTACAGCCCCACCAGCATGCGGGCGACCGTCGATTTTCCACAGCCGGATTCGCCCACCAAGGCGAGCGTCTCGCCGCGGGCGATGTCGAACGACACCCCGTCCACCGCGCGCAGCATCACTTTGGGCTTGCGCGCCAGCGTGCGCTCCAGCCAGGGCGGCGACACGTCGAACCAGCGCGCCGCGTCCTTTACTTGAACCAAGGGCGTGCTCATGCGGCCACCTCCAACGTATTGCCTTTGTCATGCAGCCAACAGGCCGCGCGCGACGTGCCCGCGGGCATCAGCTCGGGGCGGTCGTGCGCGCAGCGCGGCAGGCGCTGGCCGCAGCGCGGGTTGAACGCACAGCCCGGCGGAATGGCGTTCAGCCGCGGCATGCTGCCGTCGATCTGCACCAGCCGCTCGATGTGGCCTTCGAGCGTGGGAATGGACCCCATCAGCCCCGCCGTGTAGGGGTGGCGCGGCTTGTGGATCACGTCGGCCACCGGCCCGATCTCGGCCACGCGGCCGGCGTACATCACCGCCACGCGGTCGGCGGTCTCGGCGATCACGCCCATGTCGTGCGTGATCAGCATGACGGCCGTGCCGTGCTCGCGGCACAGGCGCTTGAGCAGTTCGATGATCTGCGCCTGGATCGACACGTCCAGCGCGGTGGTGGGTTCGTCGGCCACCACCAGCTTCGGCTCGGCGGCCAGGGCCAGCGCGATCACCACGCGCTGGCGCATGCCGCCGGAAAACTGGTGCGGGTAGTGGTCGATGCGCTCGCGCGCGGCGGGGATGCCAGTGGACGCCAGCAGTTCCACCGCGCGGTTGCGCGCCTGCGCCCACGTCATGTCCAGATGCGTGACGATGGTTTCGGCCAGTTGCCTGCCCACCGTGTACAGCGGGTTCAGCGAGGTCAGCGGGTCCTGGAACACCGCGCCGATCTCGCGGCCGCGCACGCGGCGCATCTGTTCGTCGGGCAGGTTGTCGATGCGCCGGCCCGCCAGCAGGATCTCGCCGGCGGCAATGCGGCCGGGGGGTTCAAGCAGGCCGATGATGGAAGCGCCGGTCAGCGATTTGCCGGCGCCGGATTCGCCCACCACGCCCAGGACTTCGCCAGCCTGGATGGAAAAGGACACATCGTCCAGGGCGCGTAGCGTGCCGCGGCGCGTGGGAAATTCCACGCGCAGGTTGCGGACTTCGAGTAATGCGCTCATGGTTACCTCAGTTCAGTCGCGGATTGAGCGCATCGCGCAGCCAGTCACCCAGCAGGTTGACCGACAGCACCAGCAGCACCAGCGCCGCGCCCGGGAAAATGGTGATCCACCACTCTCCGGAAAACAGGAAATCGTTGCCGATCCGGATCAGCGTGCCCAGCGACGGCGCGGTCGGCGGCACCCCCACCCCCAGGAACGACAGCGTCGCCTCGGTGATGATGGCGGTGGCCAGGTGCACGGTGGCCAGCACCAGCACCGGACCCAGCACGTTGGGCAGCACGTGGCGGAACATGATGACGGGCGAGGCCACGCCGATCACGCGCGCGGCCTGCACGTACTCGCGGTTCTTTTCGACCAGCGTCGAACCGCGCACCGTGCGGGCGTACTGCGGCCAGCCGGCCAGCGCGATGGCGCCGATCAGCACCGGAAAGGCGATGATCTCGTGCATCTCGCGCGGCACCGCCGCCCGCGCCACGCCGTCGATCAGGAGCGCGATCAGGATGGCGGGGAACGAGAGCTGCACGTCGGCGACCCGCATGATGAAGGCGTCGATGCGGCCGCCGGCATAACCCGACACCAGCCCGAGCACGATGCCGATCAGCATGGACAGCAGCACCGAGGCCAGGCCGATCAGCAACGACACGCGCGTGCCGTACAGGATGGCCGAGTACAGGTCGCGGCCCTGGCTGTCGGTGCCCAGCAGGTACGTGGCCTGCCCGTTGGGTTCCCAGGCCGGCGGCAGCAACGCGTCCAGCAGCTCGACCTTGGTCAGGTCGAACGGATTGTGCGGCGCGACCCAGCCGGCCCCGAAGGAACCGATTAAGAGCGCCGCGAGCAACAGGGTGGCCACGATGGCCACGGGCGCCCGGCGCCAGGCCCAGGCAATGTCGCTGTCCCACCAGCGTTTGAGTACGGCGCGCATCAGTGAGCCCCCCCGCCGCGAGTCAGCCCGGAACGCAGCCGCGGGTCCACGACGAAATACAGAAGATCGACGATCAGGTTGATGACCACGAACACCAGCGCGATCAGGCACAGGTACGCGGCCATCACCGGCACGTCGGCGAATTGGACGGCCTGGATGAAGAGCAGGCCCATGCCCGGCCACTGGAACACGGTCTCGGTCACGATGGCGAAGGCGATGATGCCGCCCAGCTGCAGGCCGGTGATGGTGATGACGGGCACCATCGTGTTCTTGAGCGCGTGGCCGAAGTGGATGGCGCGGCGCTTCAGGCCCCGGGCGCGCGCGAACTTGATGTAGTCCGAGCGCAGGACCTCCAGCATTTCGGAGCGCACCAGCCGCAGCACCAGCGTCATCTGGAAGAGCGACAACGTGATGGACGGCAGGATGAGATGCTTCCAGCCCGTGGCGGTGAACAGGCCCGAGGTCCACCAGCCCAGGCTGACGGTATCGCCGCGCCCGTAGCTGGGCAGCCAGCCCAGTTGCACCGAGAACACCAGGATCAGCAGGATGCCGATCAGGAAGGTCGGCAGCGACACGCCCAGCAGCGACCCGGCCAGCAGCATCTGCGAGACCAGGCTGTTGCGCTTGAGCGCGGTGTACACGCCCAGCGGCACACCCACGACCAGCGCCAGCAAGGCAGCCACCATCGACAGCTCAAGCGTGGCGGGCAGGCGGGATTTCAGCAGGGTGGAAACGGGTTCGCTCTGGCGCAGGGAGATGCCGAAATTGCCCTGCACGGCATTGGCCACGAAATGGCCGAATTGAACGATGGCAGGCTCGTTCAGGCCCAGGCGTTCACGCAGTTCGATGCGCTCGGCATCGGTGGCGTCCTGTCCCAGCATGATGGTGACAGGGTCGCCGACGTATTGAAAAAGCACGAAGGCCAGTAGCGCGACGGTGAGCATCACCGCTACGGCCTGCAACAGGCGACGCAGTATGAAAGCGAACATAGGCGGAAAAAAGCAAGACGGCGGAACCGGGTAGGTCCCGCCGTCTGGTTAGCCTGGATCAGTCAACCTTGACCCAATCGGCAACGAGGCGGTTGTCGGCACGGTGGATGACCGTGACGTTCTTGCGCATGGCCCAGGGGATGACCTGGTCATGCAGCGGGATGTGCCCGAAGTCCTTGGCGTGCCCTTCCAGCACGGTGATGATGTCGGCGTCGCGCTTCTTGGGATCGGTCTCGGTCTTGATCCGGTCGATGATGACGTCCAGTTCCTTGTTGCTGTAGTTGCCCAGGTTGTACATGCCGTCCGCGCCCTCGCCCTTGGTGCGGATCAGGTTCTGCAGCGTGTACATGGCGTCGAACGTGGGCACGCCCCAGCCGAACAGGTAGGCGCTGGTGTCGAACGACTGCACCTTCGGGAAGTAGGTGGAACGCGGCATGGCATTCATGGTGGCCTTGACGCCGACCTTGGCCCACATGCCGACGACGGCCTGACAGATGGCTTCGTCGTTGATGTAGCGGTTGTTCGGGCAGTCCAGCGTGAAGTTCAGCGTGCCGTCGTAGCCGGCTTCCTTCAGCAGGGCGCGGGCCTTTTCGGGGTCATAGGGCACGCGCTTGTGCAGCGATTCGGCCCAGCCATGCACCTGCGGCGCGATCATCGTGCCGGTGGGCGCCGACAGGCCGCGCATCACGGCGCGCTTGATGGCGTCGACGTCGATGGCGCGGTACAGCGCTTCGCGCACGCGCACGTCCTGGAACGGGTTCTTGCCCTTGATGTTGGAATACTGCAGCTCCGGACGCTTCTGGTCCAGGCCCAGGTAGATGGTGCGGTATTCGTTGCCCTCGACAACCTTCTGCGACTGGCGCAGGCGGTCCAGGTCTTGCGCGGCCGGATCCAGCACGAAGTCGATCTCGCCGGACAACAGTGCTGCGGTGCGCGTGGCGTTCTGCTTGATCGGGGTGAACACGACTTCGGTCACGTTGCCGACCTTGCCGGCCTTGTTCCACCAGTCCTTGTTTTCCTCGAAGACCGTGCGCACGTCGACTTCGCGGCTCTTGAGCTTGTAGGGACCGGTGCCGTTGGTGTTGCGCGCGCCGTAGGTTTCTTCCTTGTTGACGAAGTCCTGCGGCTTGGCGATGTTGTTCTTTTCGGACCAGGCCTTGTTCATGATGAACACGTTGGTCAGCTGGCGCAGCAGCACGGGGTTGGGCGCCGAGGTTTCGATCTCGACCGTCAGGTCGTCGATCTTGCGCGCTTCCTTGATGCCGGTGGTGTAGGCCTTGTAGTTGGACGTGGGCGCCATGGCGCGGTGGATCGAGAACACCACGTCGTCGGCGGTGAACGCGGCGCCGTCATGGAACTTGACGTTGGGGCGCAGCTTGAAGCGATACAGCGTGGGCGACACCTGCTCCCATTCCGTGGCCAGTCGCGGCGACACCTTGAAGGACTTGTCGTAGTCGACCAGCGGCTCGTAGATGTAGCTGTTGGCGGCGATCGTCATGCCCTCGTTTTGCGAGTGCGGGTCGAACGTGAGGATGTCGCCCTGGGCGGCCCAGCGGAAGGTCTTGGCTTGCCCGATCGAGGGCACTGCCACGGCGGCGGCGATCGCGATAGCAATCAAAGTGCGGCGCATAGGTGTCAACTCCTGACAGTAGTCTGAATACCGGCGCGAGTGTGCCTAGCGGCGAGACCCGCGTCAATTCAGGGTTTGTGCGTACCGGAGGGGGTTTTCAGAGAGAGCGGGCAATCAGGGACGCATAAGCATGTAACGAAATAATCGGACCGAACGATGTTCGAGTGCGTGCTTGCAACGGAAGGCGTCATTCGTCGGTGTCGATGGGCAGCTCCAGCGGCACGTGCTCGGTCATCAGAACATCGAGCATTTCGATGAGCATCGCGGCCTTGGCTTCGCCGAAGGGCGCGAGCACCGCCTTTTGATGCTGCAAGGCCTGCTCGCACAGCCCGCCGATGAGGTTTGAGCCCTTGGCCGTGATGCAGACCCGCGTCTGACGGCGGTCTGCGCGTACGCCGGTGCGGGCCACCAGCCCGTCGGCCTCCATGCGCTGCACGACCTTGCTGAGCGTGGGCTGCTTGGTGATGGCCAGCACCGCCAGGCTGCCGATGGTTTCGCCGGCGCTGCCCTGAAGACTGGCCAGCACGCGCCATTCGGTCACGGACAACCCGGCGGCCTTGACCTGTTGATGGAATTCCGCCGAGATGCGCTGGCTGGCCTGCGCGAGCAGGTAGGCCAGGTAGCCGTCGACGAACCGCGGGCCCGCCGCTGCCGCGCGCGTGCCGCGTGGCTTATCTGCCTGCATGTTGGTTTGCTCCCACGCACCCATTTCGAAGGCCCGCCCCGTTGCCGAAAAGCGAATTGCACCACGACGGCGCAGCCGCGCGCCATGATGTACCGCAATGCTGTTGCGCAGCACAGGGTATACCCCAAATCGCAACCCGTTTTTGCACCATTGCAGCGCTCCAAAACCGTCAAAAAGCTAAAGGACAACCAGTATATACACCCTTGTTTTAGCGTGATATTTTTTGATTTCCATGAAATTTCATCTTTTTTATTGACAGCTAAAACGTTGACTCCTAAAGTATTTTTCAGGCGATGTTTTCGTGGCAGGACGATGCTGCACGGCAGCACGGATTAAGGACCCGCCCGGGTCCGCTCAAGGGATCCAGATGGCGGAAAGATCTTTCAAGAAAGAAGTCCAGCAGCTGCGCATCGGCGCGGGCGAGGAATTTCGCGGCGAAGGGATTCTTGCCGTCACGAAGGCGCTGCTTCAATCGGGCGTGGGCTACGTCGCTGGCTATCAGGGTTCGCCGATCTCGCATCTGATGGACGTGCTGGCCGACGCCAGCGACATCCTGCAGGAACTGGGCGTGCACTTCGAGGCCAGCGCCTCGGAAGCCACGGCCGCGGCCACGCTGGCGGCCTCCGTCATGTACCCCATCCGCGGCGCCGTCACCTGGAAATCCACGGTGGGCACCAACGTCGCGTCCGACGCGCTGGCCAACCTGGCCTCGGGCGGCGTCACGGGCGGCGCGCTGGTCATCGTGGGCGAAGACTATGGCGAAGGCTCGTCGATCATGCAGGAACGCTCGCACGCGTTCGCCATGAAGTCGCAGATCTGGCTGCTGGACCCGCGCCCGAATCTGGAAAGCATGGTCAAGGCAGTGGAAGACGGCTTTGCGCTGTCCGAAGCCAGCAAGACGCCCGTGATGCTGCAACTGCGCATCCGCGGCTGCCACGTGCACGGGCGCTTCATCGCCAAGGAAAACAAGCGCCCGGCCTTCAGCCTGGCCGAGGCGCTGGAAAGCCCGGCGCGCGACACCAGCCGCATCGTGCTGCCGCCGGCGTCGTTCCTGCACGAACAGGAAAAGATCAAGGAGCGCTGGCCCGCGGCCATCCGCTACATCAAGGAACACCAGCTCAACGAACACTTCGACGGCGAGCAGGACGATATCGGACTGATCCTGCAGGGCGGCCTGTACAACGGCGTGATCCGCGCGCTGCAATTGCTGGGCTTGGCCGACAACTTCGGCAACAGCCGCATCCCGTTGTATGTCATGAACGTGACCTACCCCCTCATCGAGGACGAGGTCATCGACTTCTGCCGGGGCAAGCGCGCCGTGCTGCTGCTGGAGGAAGGCCAGCCCGACTACATCGAGCAGAACCTGCACGCGGTGCTGCGCCGCGCGGGTGTGAGCACGCAGTTGTCCGGCAAGGACGTGCTGCCGATGGCAGGCGAATACACCACCCAGGTCATGCGCGACGGCCTGCGCGAGTTCCTCAAGCGCAACCGGCCGGAATCGCTGCAGACGCATCCGGCGGTGGCGGCGGATGGCCAGGCGCAAGCCCCGGCTGAACCGCAGGCGGAACCTGCCGCGATCTCGATCACCGAAATCTCGCGGCCCAAACCCGCGCGCCCCGCCGAGCAGCCCATCACCTTCCACAAGCACGTCGAAGGCCTGGCCGCCGTGGTGCCGCCGCGGCCCGCCGGCTTCTGTACGGGCTGTCCGGAGCGGCCGATCTTTTCCGCGCTGACGCTGGCGCAGGAAACGCTGGGCCAGCACCATATCTCGTGCGACATCGGCTGCCACCTGTTTTCCATCCTGCCGCCGTTCAACCTGGGCGCCACGACGATGGGCTACGGGCTGGGCGCCTCAAGCGCGGCCGCGTTCAACGTGCCGGCCGCCAAGCGGCCCATCTCCATCATGGGCGACGGCGGCTTCTGGCATAACGGGCTGGCGTCCGGCATCGGCAACGCGGTGTTCAACAAGTACGACGGCGTCATCGTCATCGTCGACAACTTCTACGCCTCGGCCACCGGCGGGCAGGACATCCTGTCCTCGCGCGCCGACAACCCCGACCGCTCGACCAACAATCCGATCGACCAGGCCGTGCGCGGCGTGGGCGTGAAGTGGGTGCGCACGCTGGACAGGACCTACGACGTCGCCAAGGTGCGCGCCACCATCGAAGAGGCGCTGACCACCGACATCAAGGGTCCCAAGGTCATCATCGCGCAGTCCGAATGCATGCTGAACAAGCAGCGGCGCGTGAAGCCGCTCTTCAACAAGGCGGTCAAGGAAGGCAAGCGCGTCGTGAAGGAACGCTTTGGCGTGGATCCGGATGTCTGCACGGGCGACCACGCCTGTATCCGGCTGTCCGGCTGCCCGTCGCTGACGGTCAAGGACAGCGGCGATCCCCTCAAGGAAGACCCGGTCGCGCACGTGGAAAGCAGCTGCGTGGGCTGCGGCAACTGTGGCGAGGTCGCGCATGCGGCCGTGCTCTGCCCGTCGTTCTACCGCGCCGACATCATCCACAACCCGACCAGCGCCGACCGCTTCGTGGCGCGCCTGCGCGGCGCGGTGATCGGCTTTCTGCAACGGCGCCGCGCGGCGCGCCTGGCGCACGACGCCCTTTGAGGAACCCAGCACCATGAACGCGGCGGCGATGCAACAAGGCAACCCCATCAAGATCGCCATCCTGGCCATGGGCGGCCAGGGCGGCGGCGTGCTGGCCGACTGGATCGTCGACATGGCCGAGCACGCGGGCTGGTGGGCGCAGACCACCTCGGTGCCGGGCGTGGCGCAGCGCACCGGCGCCACGATCTACTACCTGGAGCTGCTGCCCGAGGCCGACGTGCAGCGCGCCGGCCGCCAGCCGGCCCTGGCGCTGATGCCCACGCCGGGCGACGTGGACCTGGTGGTGGCCGCCGAACTGATGGAAGGCGGCCGCGCCATCCAGCGCGGTCTCGTGACGCCCGAACGCACGGTCCTGATCGCGTCGTCGCACCGCAGCTTTGCAGTCAGCGAAAAGTCCGCGCCCGGCAACGGGATCGCGGACCCGAACAAGGTGCTGGAAGCGGGACGCGCCGCCGCGCGCCGCTTCCTGTGCTTCGACCTGCAGGATCTGGCCGACCGCGCCGGCAGCGTCATCAGCGCCAGCCTCTTTGGCGCGGTGGCCGGCAGCGGCGCCCTGCCCTTTACACGCGACGACTTCGAGGCCACCGTGCGGCGCGCGGGCCTGGGCGTGGACGCGAGCCTGCGGGCGTTTGCGCTGGGCTTCGAGTCGGCCGACAAGGCGCCGGACGCGCCCGCCGCCATCGACCTCGCGCGTCCCGTTCCGCCCGTGCCCGAGCGCGCCGCCAGCCCGCGCGCGCAGGCCTTGCTGGACGCCATCCGGCGCGACTTTCCGGCCTGTGCGCAGCCCATGCTGACCGCGGGCGTGCGCCGACAGATCGAATTCCAGGACCTGGCCTACGCCGAAGACTACCTGCGCCGGATGAAGGCGATCCGCGACCTGGACGCGCAGCACGGCGGCGACGCCCGCCAATGGGCGCTGACCTGTGCCGCCGCGCGCTACGTGGCCACGGCCATGGCGTACGACGACGTGATCCGCGTGGCGGACCTGAAGACGCGCGGCGCGCGCTTTGACCGCGTGCGTTCGGAAGTCGGCGCGCGCCCCGGCCAGCTCGTGGACACCACCGAATTCATGCACCCTCGGCTGGAAGAAATCTGCGGCACCCTGCCGGCGCGGCTGGGCCGCTGGCTGGAGGGCTCCAAGGCCTTCGGCGGCTTCGTGGAGCGCCGGCTCGGCAAGGGCCGCCGCCTGCGCAGCGGCACGCTGGGCGGCTTCCTGATGCTGTACACGTTGGCCGGCATGCGGCGCTTCCGGCGCGGCACGCTGCGCCACCAGATCGAGACCGAATCGCTGGAAACGTGGCTGGCGCTGGTGGCCCGCCTGGCGCCGCGCGACTACGCGCTGGCGGTCGAAACCGTCAACTGCCGCCGCCTGGTCAAGGGCTACAGCGATACCCATGTGCGCGGCGGCGGCAAGTACCGGCAGCTCATCGCGGCGGCGGACCAGCTGGCCGGCCGTCCCGATGCCGCCGACGCGCTGCGCGCGCTGCGCGACACGGCGCTTGCCAACGTGAAGTGCGAGCCCATGGAACGCCAGATTGCGGAAAAACTGGCCGCCTGAGGCCGCCATCAGACAGAGACAGACATCGTGCAGACACTCAAACTGATCGTCCGGGAAGTCCGGCAGGAATCGCCGCTGATCCGCTCGTTCCGGCTGGCGCGCGAAGACGGCGGCGCGCTGCCCGCCTTCGGCCCCGGCGCGCACCTGAAGGTGACGATCCCCAGCCTGCGCGACCCGCGCTGCTATTCGCTGGTGCAGCTGGCGCCCGAGGCGGGACGCTTTGCCGAACCCGCCGAGTACCGCCTGGGCGTGCGGCTGGAAGAAACCAGCCAGGGCGGATCGCGCCACATGCACGCGCTGTCGGAGGGCGACGTGCTGACCGTGGAAGGCCCGAAGAACGACTTTCCGCTGCACGAATCGCCTGCCGGCGACGAGCCGGTCATTCTGATTGCGGGCGGCATCGGCATCACGCCGATTGCGTCCATGGCCGCCGCGCTCAAGTCCGCCGGCCGCGCGTTCCATCTGCATTACTGCGGCCGCAGCAAGGACCAGCTTGCCTTCCTGCCCGAGCTGCAGGCGCTGGCGGGCGGCGACCTGACGCTGCACGCCGACGACGATCCCGCGAGCCGGTTCGACCTGCAGGCGCTGCTGGCGTCGGCCACCCCGCGCCAGCACCTGTACGTCTGTGGTCCCAAGGGGCTGATCGACGCCGTCATCCAGGGCGCGCACGCACGCCACTGGCCCGACGCCCATATCCATTTCGAGCTTTTCGCGACGGCCGCGCCGCAGGCCGGCGACCAGGCCTTCGAGGTCGAACTGCGCCAGTCCGGCCGCGTGCTGACGATTCCCGCCGACAAGACCATCGTCGAGGTGATGGAAGAAGAAGGCTGCGACCCGATGGTCGACTGCAAGCGCGGCGAATGCGGCGTGTGCCAGGCCACCGTGCTGGAAGGCGAACCCGACCACCGCGATTACTACCTTTCCGACACCGAGAAGGCGAGCGGCAAGATCATCCAGATCTGCATCTCGCGCGCCAAGTCCGCGCGCCTGGTGCTGGACCTGTAGTCCCCGACAAGGAAGCGACCATGGGCAAATACCGCGACAATCCCGACGCCATCCGCGCGCTGCTCCGCGACACCGAGGTGCACAAGGACCTTTTCATCGACCAGGAACTGTTCGACCTGGAGATGGAACGCCTGTACGCCAACACCTGGGTCTATGTCGGCCATGACAGCCAGGTGCCCAACCCGGGCGACTACATCACCACCACCGTCGGCAACCAGCCCGTGGTGATGGTCCGCCACAGCGACAAAAGCGTGCGCGTGCTGCACAACCGCTGCCCGCACAAGGGCACCATGGTCGCGGGCGACGCCTGCGGCAACACGGGCAAGTTCTTTCGCTGCCCTTATCACGCCTGGACGTTCAAGACGGACGGCAGCCTGCTGTCGATCCCGCTGAAAAAAGGCTACGAGAACACCGGCCTGGAAAACTGCGAAGCCAGCCAGGGCATGGCGGCCGTGAAAAACGTGCGCAACCATCGCGGCTTCGTCTTCTGCCGCCTGAACCCCGAGGGCCAGTCGTTCGAGGAATTCTTCGGCGATTCGCTTTCGACGCTGGACAACATGGTCGACCGCTCGCCCGAAGGCCGCCTTGAGGTCGCCGGCGGCGTGCTGCGCTACATGCACCGCTGCAACTGGAAGATGCTGGTCGACAACCAGACCGACACCTGCCATCCGATGGTCGCGCACGAATCCTCGGCGGGCACGGCGGTGAAGGTCTGGGAACAGGCGCCCGAAGGCACGCCCAAGCCGATGGCGGTCGAGCTGTTCGCGCCGTTCATCTCGCCCTACGAGTTCTTCGAGAACATGGGCATCCGCGTCTGGGAAAACGGACACGGGCACACCGGGGTTTCCGACTCCATCCACGCCTCGTATTCGGGCGTCCCGGGCTATTGGGACTCGATGGTGCAGGCCTACGGCGAAGACCGCGCCAAGGCGATCCTGGGCGACGTGCGCCACAACACGGTGTACTTCCCCAACATCATGGTCAAGGGGCCGATCCAGACGCTGCGGATCTTCAAGCCGATCGCCGCCGACCGCACGCTGGTGGAGTCCTGGACATTCCGCCTGGTAGGCGCGCCGGACCTGCTGCTTGAACGCACGCTCATGTACAACCGGCTCATCAACGCGCCGACGTCCGTGGTGGGCCACGACGACCTGGAAATGTACGAACGCGCCCAGGACGGCCTGCACTCGCGCGCACGCGACTGGGTCAACGTGGGACGGCTTTACGCGCCGGGCGAAGCGGACCAGAAGAACGTCGTCACCAATGGCACCAACGAATGGCAGATGCGCAACCAGTACCGCGCATGGGGCCGCTACATGACCGGATCGGAGTCGGTATGAGCGCAAGCGACCGCGAGTTGATCGATTTTGTCTACACCGAGGCGCGCATGCTGGACGAGCTGCGCTTCGAGGAATGGCTGAACCTGTACACGGACGACGGCTATTACTGGATGCCGCTGGCGCACGGCCAGACCGATGCCAAGCTGCACGCCTCGCTGATGTACGAGGACAAGCTGCTGCTGCGCGTGCGCGTCGAGCGGCTGGCGGGCCAGCGCACGTTCTCGCAGCAGCCCAAGAGTCGCAGCCATCACCTGCTGCAGGCCCCCACGGTCGAGCATGACCATCCCGAATCGGCGCCTGCCGAAGGGCGGCACGTGGTGCGCACCGCCTTCCATTACGTCGAAACGCGGCAGGACACGCAGACCCTCTTTGCGGGCTGGGCCACGCATCACCTGGTGGAGCAGGACGGCGCGCTGCGCATCCGCCTGAAACGCGTGGACCTCGTCAACTGCGACGCGGCCTTCGGCAACATCCAACTGTTCATGTAGGAGCGGACCGTGACCGCCACCGTCCACCAGGCCTTTGCCGACACCGCATCCCGCCACGGCGGCCAGCCGTTCCTGTGCATCCTGCCCGAAACGGCGCACGCCTATGGCATCGAGGCCGGCGAACTGACCTACGGCAAGGCGGCCGACGCCATCGAGACGCTGCGCGCTGCCTATGAACAGGCGGGCTATGGCCACGGCCACCGCGCCGGCCTGCTGCTGGAAAACCGGCCCGCGTTCTTCCTGCACTGGTTTGCGCTGAATGCGCTGGGCGTGTCCGTCGTGCCGATCAATCCGGACCTGCGCGCCGCCGAACTGGAGTATCTGGCCGGCCATTCCGAGATCGCGCTGGCGGTCGCGCTGCCGGGACGCCACGCGGACCTGCAGGCGGCAGCGGACCGGGCGGGCCGGGAACTGCGCGTGATGGGTCCGGACGACGCGCCGCCCGCCGCGCCCTTCGCCGCGCCCCTGCAAGGCACGCCGCCTTCCGAACTGACCGAGTGCGCGCTTCTCTATACGTCCGGCACCACCGGCCGGCCCAAGGGCTGCATCCTGCCCAACCGCTATTTCCTGCATGCGGGCGGCTGGTACGCCCGCATCGGCGGCCTGGCCGCGCTGCGGCCCGGCCAGGAACGCATGCTGACGCCGCTGCCGCTGGTGCACATGAACGCCATGGCCTATTCCGCGATGGCGATGGTGCTGACGGGCGGCTGCCTGATCCCGCTGGACCGCTTTCACCCGCGCTCGTGGTGGGACAGCGTGCGCGAGTCGCGCGCCACCGTGCTGCACTACCTGGGCGTCATGCCCGCCATCCTGATGAAGGCCGAGCCTTCCCCGCAGGACCTGCAGCCGGCCATCCGCTTCGGCTTTGGCGCGGGCGTGGACCGCAAGCTGCATGCGCCCTTCGAAGCGCGCTTCGGCTTTCCGCTGCTGGAGGCCTGGGCCATGACCGAGACCGGCGCGGGCGCAGTCATCATCGCCAACCAGGAACCGCGCCACGTCGGCACCAGCAGCTTCGGCAGCGAGGAAGCTGACGTCGAGGTGCGCATCGTGACCGACGCGGGCGAACCGGCAGCCATCGGCGAACCGGGCGAACTGCTGGTGCGCCATGCCGGGGAGGATCCGCGCTATGGATTTTTTGCCGGCTACCTGAAGGACGACGCCGCCACCAACGAAGCCTGGGAAGGCGGCTGGTTCCACACCGGCGACATCGTGCGCCGCGAGGCCGACGGCGCCCTGCGCTTTGTCGACCGCAAGAAGAACGTCATCCGCCGCAGCGGCGAGAACATCTCGGCCGTGGAAGTGGAAAGCGTGCTGATGCAGCATCCGCTGGTGAAGGCCGTGGCGGTGGCCGCCGTGCCGGACGCCGTGCGCGGCGACGAGGTGCTGGCGTGCGTCGTGCCGGAAACGCTGCCCGCCGGCGCGGACGCCATGGCCGAAGCCGCGCGCAGCATCGTGCAATGGTCGCTGTCGCAGTTGGCGTACTACAAGGCGCCCGGGTATGTCGCGTTCGTGGACAGCCTGCCGCTCACCACCACCAACAAGATCCAGCGCGGCGAAATGAAGGCGCTGGCGCCCACCCTGCCGGGCACGGCGCGGTGCGTGGACACGTGCCACATGAAGAAGCGCCCGGCCGAGGGGACTCGCCCATGAGTCGCCTGGGCTACGACGGCGTCGTGGCGGCCCTGCCCGTCACCATTCCCTATGAACGCTATTCCACGCACGCCGCGCACTGGTGGCTGGGACGCGCGCTGGGCGCGCTGATCCGGCAATCCGGGCTGGCCAAGACCGACGTCGACGGCCTGTGCGTGTCCAGCTTCACGCTGGCGCCCGACACGGCGGTCGGCCTGGTCCAGCACCTGGGCATGACGCCGCGCTGGCTCGATCACATTCCGATGGGCGGGGCGAGCGGCGTGGCCGCGCTGCGCCGCGCCGCGCGCGCCGTGCAGGCGGGCGATACCAACATCGTGGCCTGCCTGGCCGGCGACACCAACCACGTGGACTCGTTTCGCAACACGGTCAGCCAGTTCTCGCGCTTTGCGCAGGACGCCGTCTATCCGTATGGCGCCGGCGGCCCGAATGCGAGCTTTGCGCTGCTGACCGCCAACTACATGCGCCAGACCGGCGCCACGCGCGAGGACTTCGGCAAGCTCTGCGTGGCGCAACGCGACAACGCCCTGCGCTATCCGCACGCGCTGATGAAAAAGCCGCTGACGCTCGCCCAGTACCTGGACGCGCGCGTCATCACCGAGCCGATCCACCTGTTCGACTGCGTCATGCCGTGCGCGGGCGCCGACGCGTTCCTCGTCATGCGCGAGGAACGGGCGCGCGCGCTGAACCTGCCTTATGCGCGCATCCTGTCCACCATCGAGCGCCACAACGCGTGGATCGACGATCCCATCCAGACCCGGGGAGGCTGGACGATGGACGTCGACGACCTGTACGGGCAGGCCAATGCCGCCCCCGCGGACATGGACTTCCTGCAGGCCTATGACGACTATCCCGTCATCAACCTGATGCAGATGGAAGACCTGGGGTTCTGCGAGAAAGGCGCCGCGCCGCAGTTCGTGCGCGACAACACGTTCACCGTGGACGGCAGCTTTCCGTTCAACACCAACGGCGGCCAGTTGTCAGTGGGCCAGGCCGGCGCGGCCGGCGGCTACCTGGGCATGGTCGAGGCGCTGCGCCAGTTGACGGGCACGGCCGGCGGCACGCAGGTGCGCGAGGCGCGCATGGGGCTGGTCAGCGGCTTTGGCATGATCAATTACGACCGCGGGCTGTGCACGGCCGCGGCCATCCTGGCAAGGAGCGACGCATGACCGAGCCGCTGGCCAAGCCGCCGCGCAAGAACCCCGTCGCCCGGACCCGGCAGCCCACGCTGCCGCCCGGCTCGCGCAGCCGCGCCGCGCTGGGCCTGACGGCCGCCGCCGCCGAGGGACGGTTCGATCTGCAGACCTGCGCCGACTGCGGCACGGTGCAGTACCCGCCGCGCGAAGTCTGCGGCCATTGCTTGTCCGAGCACCTGCCCTGGCGGCCCGCCGACCCGAACGGCGTGCTGCTCGTCAGCACGACGCTCCATCACAGCAACGACCTGTACTTCCGCGAACGCCTGCCGTGGCGCGTGGGCACGGTGCGGATGGACGCCGGTCCCTCCGTCGTGGCGCACGTCCACCAGGACTGCGCCGACGGCGCGCGCGTGCGCCTGGCCCTGAAACTGGACCGCAGCGGCCAGGCCGTGATGATCGCCTTGCCCGAAAGGAATACGCCGAACATGGAAGACGACAAGACACTGCGCGAGACCTCGTGCGATCCGAAATTCCGCCGCGCGCTGGTCACCGACGGCAAGTCGGCCGTGGGCCAGGCCGTGGCGCGCGCGCTGCTCGATGCGGGCAGCCCGCTGGTCTTCCTGGGCGACCCGCAGGCGTGGCGGCGCGACGCCGCGTTCGACACCATGGCGGCCGATCCGCGCGTGCAGGCCGTGACGCTAGACGTGACCGACACCGATTCCGTGGAGCGCGTGGCCGCGTCCATCGGCGGCAAGGTCGAGATCCTGGTCAACACGGCCGACCTGGAGCGCGAGGGCGGGCTGCTGAGCCGCAAGGACGTGAACACCGCGCGCGATGCCATGGACGTCAATGTGCTGGGGCTGATGCGGCTGGCACAGAGCTTCGGCCCGGCGCTGTGTGGCCGCGCCGCCGACGGCGTAAACAGCGCCGCCGCGTGGGTCAACGTGCTGTCGATCTACGCGCACATGAACCTGCCGGCGCGCGGCATGTGGTCGGCATCCAAGGCCGCCGCGCTGTCGCTGGCGCAATGCCTGCGCGCAGAAATGCGCGGCGCGGGCGTGCGGGTGGTGAACGTGTTTCCCGGCCCGGTCGACCACGAATGGGAACAACGCACCCCGCCCCCGCGTGTTGCGCCAGCGGCCATCGCCGCCGCCATCGTGCGCGCGCTGAAGGATGGCATCGAAGACGTGTACGTGGGCGACGTGGCGCAGGAATTCCGGGCGCGGCTGGCTGAGAACCCGAAGGGACTGGAACGGGAGCTGGGCGCGGGCGGCTGACCGCTGGATAACGCGGTGTCAGACACCTACGCAGCAGCAACGGGTGTCAGACACCTACGAAGCAATGGGTGTCCGACACCCGCAGGAACCAACAGGAGAGCGCATCGTGAGTCAACCTATCCTTGCCCAGTTCATGACCGAGCTGGTCTCCGGGCGCATCCGCCTGGTGGACCTGACCGAAACGCTGACGCCGGAGTTTCCCACCATCGTGCTGCCGCCGGAATTCGGGCAGGCCTGGCCGTTCCGGATCGAGGAAATCTCGCGCTACGACGAGCGCGGTCCGGCCTGGTACTGGAACAACTTCTCGTGCTCGGAACACACCGGCACGCACTTCGATGCGCCCGCGCACTGGGTCACGGGCAAGGACCAGCCGGACAACACGGTGGACACGATTCCCATCGACGCCTTCATCGCCAGCGCCTGCGTGATCGACTGTTCCGCCGAGGCGGCCGGCAACCCGGACTTCCTCTTGACGATCGACTTCGTCAAGAAATGGGAAGAACAGCACGGCCGTATCCCCGCGCGGTCCTGGGTGCTGATGCGCACCGACTGGTCCAAGCGCGCCAAGCCCGCCGACTACCTGAACATGCAGGCCGACGGCGCGCATTCGCCCGGCCCCGACGCCGAGGTCGTGCCGTGGCTCATCAAGGAACGCGACGTGCACGGGTTCGGCACCGAATCGGTGGGCACGGACGCCGGGCAAGCCCAGCATCTGGATCCGCCCTATCCCTGCCACTACTACATGCACGGCAACAACCGCTACGGCTTGCAGTGCCTGACCAACCTGGACCAGCTGCCGGCCACCGGCGCGGTGATCTTCTCGGCGCCGCTCAAGATCCGCAGCGGCTCGGGCAGCCCGCTGCGCGTGCTGGCGCTGGCGCCCACGGCCTGACGCCGTCCCGCCCACACCAATAATCAAAGGGGGAAACCATGACGCAAACCCATGTGGCCATCGTGACCGGCGGCAGCGCCGGCATCGGCGCGGAAATCTGCCGCAGCATGCTCGACGCGGGCTACGAGGTGATCTCGATGGCGCGCCGCGCGGCGGATTTCTCGCATCCGCGGCTGCACAACGTGCAGGTGGACCTGCTGGATGCCGCCGCCACCGCGCAGGCGGGCGCCGAGGTCGCCGCGAAGTTTCCGGTCAGCCACGTTATCCACAACGCCGGCGTGATCTGGCCGAACCTGTTGCCGCAGGTCACGCAGGAAGAACTGCATGGGTTGACGCAGATCCACCTGGGCGCGGCGGTCAGCCTGGTCCAGGCGGCCCTGCCCGGCATGCAGGAACGCAAGTTCGGCCGCATCGTGATGATGTCCTCGCGCGGCGCGCTGGGCCTGCCCACGCGCACCGCCTACTCGGCCACCAAGGCCGGCATGATCGGCATGGCGCGCACCTGGTCGCTGGAACTGGCGCCTTTCGGCATCACGGTCAACGTGGTGGCGCCCGGCCCCATCCAGACCGACATGTTCTACGAGGTGATCGAAGCCGGCAGCGAGCGCGAACGGCAGCTTGCCGAGGGCATCCCGGTCAAGCGGCTGGGCCGTTCGGACGACGTGGCGCGCGCCGTCATGTTCTTTGCCGATCCCGCCAACAGCTTCGTGACCGGCCAGACGCTGTTCGTCTGCGGCGGTGCGAGCGTCAGCTCGATCACCATCTGACCGTCGCTTCGGGTTTTGACGGATAGGTAAGCACCGGGACCCGGGTCTACAGTGCTGATCCTTGAAGGTAAGAAACTTTAAGCAACAAGTATTCCCGCAGTTCCCGTTTTCTCCGCTTTCCAGCCGCACTCCCACTCTGCTCCCTACCCCGGAGGTTTTGCCATGCTGTCGAAGAAACTCCCCCTGGCCGCCGTCGCTGCCGTCGCCGCCTTGTTCGCCCTGCCCGCCCTGGCCCAAGTCAAGGTCGGCGTGGTCACCTCGTCCACCGGCCCCACCGCGCTGGTCGGGATTCCGCAAAAGAACACGGTGCCGCTGCTGCCCAAGAAGATCGGCGACCTGACCGTGGAATACATCTCGCTGGATGACGCCAGCGACTCGACCAACTCGGTCACGGCCTTCAAGAAACTGATCACGGAGCAGAACGTGGACGCGCTGATCGGCCCGTCGGGTTCGCCCAACGCCATGGGCGTGATCCAATTCGCCGCCGAGGCCGGCGTGCCGATGCTGGCGCCGGTGGGCACCGCCGCGGTGGTGCTGCCGATGAACGATCAGAAGAAGTGGGTGTTCAAGACCACGCAGAACGACGACATCATCGCGCGCGCGCTGGTGGACCACATGGCCAAGACCGGCATCAAGACTGTCGGCTTCATCGGCCTGAACGACCCGTACGGCGAGAACTGGTACAAGGTTTTCTCGGGACTGGCCGCGGAAAAGGGCATCAAGATCACCGCCAACGAACGCTACCTGCGCTTTGACAGCTCGGTCACGGGCCAGGCGCTGAAGATCCTGGCCGCCAAGCCGGACGCCGTGCTGGTGGCCGCGCCGGGCGCCGCCAGCGTGCTGCCGCAGACCACGCTGTTCGACCAGGGCTACAAGGGCAAGTTCTACCAGACCCACGGCGCCGCGCTGCCCGACTTCCTGAAGCTGGGCGGCAAGAAGGTCGAAGGCACGGTGCTGGCCGCCAGCCTGATGCTGGTGCTGCCGGAAATGCCGGACAGCAATCCGTCCAAGAAGGTCGCCGCCGACTACATCGCCGCCTACGAAAAGCTCAACGGCTCCAAGCCCGCCACCTTCGGCGCCAACGTCTACGACGCCGGCCTGCTGCTGGAGAAGGCCGTGCCGATCGCCGAGAAGGCCGGCAAGCCGGGCACCAAGGAGTTCCGCAGCGCCCTGCGCGATGCGCTGGAGCAGACCAAGGAGCTGGTCGGCACGCAAGGCGTCTACAACATGAGCGCGGCAGACCACAGCGGCTTTGACGAACGCGGCCGCGAGCTCATCACCGTCAAAGACGGCAACTGGACGCTAGTCAAGTAAAAGGATCTCCCCCCACGCTCACATGCGCTGCGGGCGTCGCCAGAATGCAGGCTCTGCGCGTCCCATCGGGATGCCGCGGATCCGGGCTCCGCCGGTCCGCAGGCATGCCCCCTGGGGGGAAGCGCGCAGCGCTTCGGGGGGGACATCCGCTTATTGGAATTCTGTATGAATGCTCAGATTGCCTTGATACTCGGGCAGGACGGCATCACCAATGGCGCCATCTACGCGCTCCTGGCGTTGTCCATCCTGCTGGTCTTCACCGTCACCCGCGTCCTGTTCATCCCGCAGGGCGAGTTCGTCGCGTTTGGCGCGCTCACCATGGCCGCCATGCAGGCCGGCAAGCCCATCCTGCTGGTGTGGCTGCTGCTCGCGTTCGCGCTGGCCGAGACCGCCGCCGACCTGATGGCGCGCCGCAAACGGCCCGCCCGGCGCGGCGCCCATTGGCGCATGGCGGCCAAGGTGATCTATCCGCTGGCGCTTGCGCTGCTGCTGTACCGCCTGCCGCTGGCGCAGTTGCCGATGGCCGTGCAGGCGCTTCTGACGTTGCTGCTGCTGGTGCCGATGGGACCGCAGCTCTATCGCCTGTTCTATCAGCCGATCGCGTCGGCCTCGACGCTGGTGCTGCTGATCGTGTCCATCGCGGTCCACCTGGCGCTCGTCGGCCTGGGGCTGCTCGCCTTCGGCGCGGAAGGCGCGCGCACGGCGCCCTTCAGCGACGCCAGCCTGTCGCTGGGTCCGGTCAACGTGAACAGCCAGGCGCTGTGGGTCGTGGCGGTGTCGGTGGTGCTGATCGTCGTGCTGTACCAGTTCTTTGAACGCTCGATGTACGGCAAGGCGCTGCGCGCCGCGGCGTTCAACCGGATCGGCGCGCGCCTGATGGGCATCTCGCCCGTGTTCGCGGGCAAGGCCACGTTCTTTCTGGCGGCGCTGATCGGCACCGTGTCCGGCATTCTCATCGCGCCGATCACGACCATGTATTTCGATTCAGGCTTCATGGTCAGCCTGAAGGGCTTCGTCGGCGCCATCATCGGCGGGCTGGTGAGCTACCCGCTCGCCGCGGCGGGCGCCGTGCTGGTGGGCCTGATCGAAGCGTTCTCGTCGTTCTGGGCCAGCGCCTACAAGGAGATCATCGTGTTCACGCTGATCATCCCCGTGCTGCTCTGGCGTTCACTCAACAGCCATCACGTCGAGGAAGAAGACGAATGACCCCGCGCCACATCCTCCTCGCCTTCCTGGCTCTGCTGGCGCTCGGCCCCCTGGTGCTGCCGCCTTTCTACGTGACGCTGCTGAACTACATCGGCCTGTACGCGCTGGTGGCGCTGGGCCTGGTGCTGCTGACCGGCGTGGGCGGCCTGACCAGCTTCGGGCAGGCCGCCTTCGTGGGCGTGGGCGCCTACACGACAGCGCTCCTGACCACCCGCGCGGACACGCTGCCCGCGTGGCTGGGCTGGCTGGGCGCGTCGCCCTGGCTCACGCTGCTGGCCGGCCTGGCCCTGACGCTGGCGCTTGCGTACCTGCTGGGCGCCATCACGCTGAAACTGTCCGGCCACTTCCTGCCGCTGGGCACCATCGCCTGGGGCCTGTCGCTGTATTTCGTGTTCGGCTCCGTCGAAGGTCTGGGCGGTCACACCGGCATTCCCGACATTCCGGCCATCAGCCTGTTCGGCTGGACGCTCAACCAGGGCGGCAACATCTACTACCTGATCTGGGCCTTCCTGCTGGTCGCCATCTGGTCCACGCAGAACCTCCTGGACTCGCGCGAAGGCCGCGCGATCCGCGCGCTCAAGGGCGGACGCGTGATGGCCGAATCGATGGGCGTGGACACGGCGCGCTCGCGCATGGTGATCTTCGTCATCGCGGCCTTGCAGGCCTGCGCGTCGGGCTGGCTGTACGCGCACATGCAGCGCTTCGTGAACCCCAATCCCTTCGGCCTGCAGATGGGCATCGAATACCTGTTCATGACCGTCATCGGCGGCGCCGGGCAGGTGTGGGGCGCACTGGTGGGCGCGGGCGTCTTCACGGTGCTCAAGCAATGGCTGCAGGACCTCTTGCCCAATGTGCTGGGCCAGACCGGCAACTTCGAAGTGATCGTCTTCGGCTTCGGCATGGTGCTGCTGCTGCACCGCGCCCGCAGCGGCCTGTGGCCCGTGCTGACGCGCTGGGTGCCGGTCAAGCGCAAGCCGCGCACGGTCGACATGACCGCCGATCCGCTGCCCCGCCGCACCATGCCGCCGCGCGGCGAGGTGGTGCTCAAAGCCGTGGACGTGACGCGCAAGTTCGGCGGCCTGGTCGCCAACAACGCCATGAACCTGGAGATCCGCGCGGGCGAAGTGCTGGCGCTGATCGGCCCGAACGGCGCCGGCAAGAGCACGATGTTCAACCAGATATCCGGCGTGGACACGCCGACCTCGGGACAGGTCACGCTGCTGGGCCAGCCGGTCGCCGGCGTGGGCGCGCGCAAGATCGCGCGCCTGGGACTGTCGCGCACCTTCCAGCACGTGCGGCTGCTGGGCCGCATGAGCGTGCTGGAAAACGTGGCCATCGGCGCGCACCTGCGCGGGCATCGCGGCGTGTTGCCGGCTGCCTGGCGGCTGGACCGTCCGGAAGAAGCCCGTCTGCTGGCCGAAGCCGCGCGCCAGGTCGAGCGCGTGGGACTGGGCAAGCATCTGCACGACGAGGCCGGCTCGCTGGCGTTGGGTCAGCAGCGCATCCTGGAAATCGCGCGCGCCCTGGCCTCGGACCCGTGCATCCTGCTGCTGGACGAACCTGCGGCGGGCCTGCGCTACCAGGAAAAATGCGAGCTGGCCGAATTGCTGAAACGCCTGCGCGCCGAAGGCATGGCCATCCTGCTCGTCGAACATGACATGGATTTCGTGATGGGCCTGGTGGATCGCGTGGTGGTCATGGACTTCGGCGAGAAGATCGCCGAAGGCCTGCCGGCCGAGATCCAGCAGAATCCCGCAGTGCTTGAAGCCTATCTGGGCGGAGTGGAAGAATGAGCGCGAAACTGCTGCAAGTGCGCGACCTGCGCGTGGCCTACGACAAGGTGGAAGCGGTCTCGGGCGTCAGCCTGGAAGTGGGCGAAGGCCAGATCGTCACCGTCATCGGTCCCAACGGCGCGGGCAAGACCACGCTGCTGTCGGCCATCATGGGCGTGCTGCCGTCGCAGGGCGGCATCGTCTTTGGCGGCAAGACGCAAGCGCACGCCGAGATCGAGGAAATGGTCGCCGCCGGCATGAACCTGGTGCCGGAAAAGCGCGAGCTCTTTGCCGAGATGACGGTCGAGGACAACCTGATGCTGGGCGCTTTCGACCGCTACCGCCGCGGCCTGCGCGACCAGGACCAGACGCTGGCCGAGGTCTATGACCTGTTTCCCCGGCTGCGCGAACGGCGGGTCCAACTGGCCGGCACGCTGTCCGGCGGCGAGCGCCAGATGCTGGCGGTGGGACGCGCGCTGATGGCCAAGCCCCGCCTGTTGATGCTGGACGAACCCAGCCTGGGGCTTGCGCCGCGCATCGTGCGCGAGGTCTTTCGCATCGTGGCGCGGCTGCGCGAGATGGGCGTGTCCATCCTGCTGATCGAACAGAACGCGCGCGCCGCGCTGCAGGTGGCCGATTACGCCTACGTGCTGGAAACCGGCGCCGTCACGCTGGAAGGCCCCGCGGCCGACGTGGCGCAGGATCCGCGCGTGGTGGAGGTCTATCTGGGATTAGGCCACGCCGCGCCGCCGGTCGCGGCGGTATAGCGCGTAGCCCAGCGGGTACATGACGGCCACGAGGAACGTCGCGACCGGATGGGTCAGGCGGTAAGCCTGGACGGCCGTGGGCACGCCTGAATGTTTCAGGTGCAGCCTGAAGCGCGTGTAGCGCGCCGCGGCCATCATGAATTCGCGTGGACGGTAGCGGAAGAATTCCAGGTGATGCTGCAGCATGTCCCAGGCCAGCAGATACAGGCCCTGGGCGTTGTTCGCCACCGATACCGCCCCCTGGCTCAGCCCGCCGGGCGTGTCGTGATACGTGCGCACGACGCGGTTGATGAAGCGGCTTAGATAGCCGGCGCGGGCGACGGCCCACCACACCAGGCTTTCGGGCACGAAGCCCGCCACGTCCTCGGGAAACGGATACTTGCGCAGGATGTCGGTGCGCATACAGCCGAATTTCTCGCCCTTGATGCGATAGCGGAAATACACGTCCACCGCCGTGCTGTCGAAGACATCCTGCGGATAGCGGTCGCCCACGATGCTGCCGTCGGGCCGCGCGCACAGGCCGGTTATGGCGAAGTACGAGTCGCGGCGCGCGGGCGGAATGGCGTTCCAGGCTTCATGGAAGATGGCCAGCGCGTCGGGGGGCATTTCGTCGTCGCTGTCCAGGCCAACGATCATCTGGCCGCGCGCCTCGCGCACGCCACGGTTGAAGGCGGTCTTCTTGTGCTGGTTGTTCTGCCAGACATAGCGGATCGGAAAATCCGCCAGCGACTGCCAGTGCAGGATGGACTCGTGCGTGTTGTCGGTGGAGCCATCGTCCACGACGACCCATTCGAAATCCCGGAAGGTCTGCCGGCAGAGCGATTCGTAGACGCGGTGCAGGGTCCCTGCCCGGTTGTAGGTCGGCGTCAGAACAGTGAAAAAAATCGGTGTATCGGTCATGCCTGCTGTGCCCCTTGCGATCTTCCAGAAACCGCTGCGGTCTTGGTTCTTATGATTTCGCCTGAAGTGTAGGGGATATGCCTGCGCCAACCGATGGCACGTCTTTGGAATTTGCAATCAAATCTGACAAACCGTGCGGTTTTTTTTTGATAACGCGCCCGGCCGCGGCCGTTGGGGCGCGCAGCGGACTGGCGTAAACTCGGGCGGCCCAATTCGGAACGCCTATGGAAGCCTCGCCCGTCCAGCTCAATGACATCGCCTTGTTCGTCGAGGTGGCCAAGCGCAAGAGCTTCAGCCAGGCGGCGCGCGCGCTGGACATGCCCACCTCCACGCTTTCGCGCCGGATCAACGAACTGGAGCGCGCCATCGGCCTGCGGCTCATCAACCGCAACACGCGCCGGCTCGATCTGACGGATGCGGGCGCGGCCTACATGCGCCGTTGCCAAGGCCTCATCGACGAAGCCCGCCTGGCGCACGAGCAGCTGCTCTCGCTGTCGGGCGGCCCGTCGGGCAATCTGCGCGTGTCCATGCCCTATAGCCTGGCCATGTGGCTGCTGCCCGAGACCATCAGCGATTTCACCGATCGCTATCCCGACGTGGAGTGCGAGTTCGACCTGAGCATGATGACGGCATCGGACGCGCAGGGCACGCCATTCGACGTGGTGCTGCGGTTTGGCCGCGAGGCCGACTACCCGGGCGCCTCCGCCGGGAACGGCAATGGCAACGGCACGCCGCATCGCGCCATCGAAGGCGCCGTGGTGCAGGAGCTGGTTTCGCTGGAAACGCACCTGTATGCGTCCGACCGCTATATAGAACGTCATGGCACGCCGCAGACGCCGGCCGACCTGTCGCAGCATCAATGCCTGCGCACGACGATCGACGAGGAGCACTCGTACTGGACGTTGAACAACGGCGCGATCTCGCAGCGCGTCGCGGTCACGGGTCACCTGGCCGCCAATAACATGAGCATCGCCGGCACGCTGGCCGGCCTTGACCTGGCCATCACGCGGATGCCGCACTGCCATGCCCTGGAGCCCATCATCCAGCGCAATTCGCTGCGGCGGGTGCTGCCGGGCTGGTCGGTGGACCCGATCTCGATCTACGTGGTGTACCCGTCCAGCATTCAACCGGCCAAGACCCGCGCATTCATGGATTTCATTCGTCCCAAGCTCGGCCCCCCGCAAGGCTGATGCGCCGCGCAGACGAAAAAAAACCGCAAGGCTCGCGCCCTGCGGTTTTTTTTGATCGGGCCCGGCAGGTTTTGACGACCGCCGAGCCAGACGCGTCATTTAGACGCGCTTGATCTTTTCCAGCATCTTGAACACACCCTTGGGCGACTTGACGAACAAGCGCTTGAAAGCCTTGCCCAGGCAACGGCGTTCCAGGGTGTTACGACGCACGCGTTTGCGTTCAGCCATGTTGATTTCTCCTGTTGAATTCGCGGAAATTGGCCCGCACAACCGGAAATCGGGCTGGCGGAAAAAATTCGGATAACTTGGCATTTTAGCCTGAAATCCGGAAAGGACGCCAACCGGCCGGTTTTTGGCTAGGTTGAGGCGTCTTTCAGCCGTTCCCAGACCTGCTCGGCCCGCGGCAGCGGATCGACCGCGCCATAGCCCAGCGTGGACAGCGCCGCCGCCGCATTGGCGTAGCGCACGGCGTCTTCCCAGGCGTCGCCCTGGCAACGGCGCGCCAGCAGGCTGCCGGCAAAGCAATCCCCCGCGCCCGTCGCGTCGACGGCCTGCACGCGCAGCGCCGGCATCGGGGTGCGGGTGTGGCCGTCGTCGATGATGGAGCCGTCCTTGCCCAGCTTGAGCACCACCACGCCCGGCGCACCGCCATCGCGGATCCAGTCCAGCGTGCGCTCCGGGTCGTCGTTGCCGGTGAGATGCTGCATGTCGTCCATGCTGGGCAGAAACACGTCTGCGGCGCGCATCGCCTCGCGCAAAATGGCGCGGGCCCGGTCCACGGGCCACAGGCGCAGCCGCAGGTTGGAATCCAGGCTGACCTGCACGCCGGCGGCATGCGCCCGCGCGATGGCGGCAAACGCCGTGTCGCAGGCCGTGGTGCTGATGGCCATGCTGATGCCCGAGACGTGCAGGAACCGGGCGCGCTCGATCAGGCCGGCATCCAGGCTGGCCGGCGTCATCAGGCTGGCGGCCGAACCGCGCCGCAGATAGCTGAAGGCGTGGCCGTCCGGCCCGTGCTGCACGAAATACAGGCCGGTGTGGGCATCGTCGTCGACCTCGACGCCGGTGGTGTCCACGCCCTCGGCCTGCCACAGGTCCAGGAACTGCTTGCCGAAGGCGTCATTGCCGACCCGGGTCAGATACGCGCAGCGCGCACCCTGCCGGGCCGCCGCGATGACCGCGTTGGAGGTGTCGCCCCCGAACCCCTGCAGGTATTGCCGCTGGCCCTTGTGCGTCTGGTTCAGTTCGACCAGCGGCTCGCCCAGCGCCACGATATCGAAATCAGCCATGGGCGGCCTCGCGTGTCTGGGTGATCTGCGCCACCAGCGCGGCGGTGTCGCGCGACGCGAAGGCGGCCTTGTCGTAGAGATTGCTGCCGATGCCCACGAGCCCCGCGCCCGCGGTGAAGTACGTGCCCATGTTTTCCTGCGTGATGCCGCCCGTGGGGCAGAAGATCGTGTCCGGAAACACCGACTTGAGCGCGGCCAGGTGCTTGGGGCCGCCCGTGTCGGCCGGAAACACCTTCACCACGTCCACGCCCGCGCGTCGCGCCGCCAGGACTTCGGACGGGGTGAAGGCGCCCAGCATGCACAGCGCGTCGGCGGCGTGGGCCATGTCCACGATCTCGTGCGCCAGGGCGGGCGAGACCAGGAAGTCCGCGCCCGCCACCAGCGCCTCGCGCGCCTGGGATTCGTCCAGCACCGTCCCCACGCCCAGCAGCAGGCTGGCCCCGTGCTTGTCGCGCAGGGCGCGCACCAGGTCGGTGACGTTGGGGATCGTCCAGGTCAGTTCCAGCGTGGTGCAGCCGGCCGAGACCGCGACTTCCGCGGCATAGGCGGCGGCGGCCGCGTCGGTGTAGCGCAGCACGGGCACGACGCGGGCAGCCAGCAGGGCGGCGAGCTTGGAGGCGATGGGAGCAGCGGTTGCGGTCATGGATTTCCTCTGGAGCGAGCGATCAGTTGCCGCCGGACGATACCGGCAGGACGGCGAGTTTGGCCGCGGCGGCGTCGCGCAGCCGCAGCAAGGGGTCGATATAGGCGGCCTGCGGGTCGCCGGCCCGGCGGAACAGCAGCGTGCTGACGCTGACGCCCGCAACCGGCCGGCCAGCGCCGTCGCACAGCGCGACGCCGTAGCAGACGATGCCGGGTTCGTTTTCCTCGTTGTCGATAGCGTAGCCCTGCTCGGCCGCCGCGCCCAGCGCCTCGCGCAACGCGGGCAGGCTGGTCAGCGTGGCGGGCAGCCGGGACGACAGCGGCAGATCCTGCAGCAGGCGTTCCCGCGAGGCCTCATCCAGCGCGGCCAGGTAGGCCTTGCCGACGGCGCTGGAATGCAGCGCCACGGACGCCCCCACGCGCGACACCATGCGCACCGGGCCAGGACTTTCCAGCTTGTCGATGTAGATCATTTCGTGGCCGGCGGGAACGGCCAGATGGACCGTTTCTCCGGTCTGGTCGCGCAGCGCCTGGAGGTCCGGCGCCAGCGCGGCGCGCAGGTCGAACTGGGACCAGGCCTTGCTGGCCAGCGACATCAGGCGCGTGCCCAGGCGATAGGCGCCCCCGCTTTCCGCGACCATTCCCTGCTCGGCAAGCGCCGCCAGGATGCGGTAGACGGTGGGGCGGGGATAGCCGCAGGTGCGGGCCAGCACGGGGGCCGTCGGCGGCTGCGGCGCATCGGCCACCGCTTGCAGCACCGCCATGAATTTGCCGAACGCCGCCGCGCCGGCCACCTTGGATTCCTGCACACACGTCCCCAAATAAAGGCGATAGCCCAGGCAGATGCGCAACGCGACCAGCGCGATTTTCAGACGAATCTGCGATACTGTTTATTTGTACAGCTACCGAGGCGCCATCTGTCCACATTATGGACTGACGCCTCACAATATAGTCAATTATTCCATATCGACGCGCCCGGAACCAGCGATGGATCGCCGCGCCGGCATGCTCCCTTCGTCAGGCTACGATACCGTCCATGAGCTCCCATATCCGCATCGTTGGCGCCCGCCAGAACAATCTCAAGAACCTGGATCTGACCATCGCCACCGGCGAACTGGTCGTCGTCACCGGGGTGTCGGGGTCCGGCAAAAGTTCGCTGGCATTCGACACCCTGTACGCCGAGGGGCAGCGGCGTTACGTGGAAACCTTCTCGCCCTATGCGCGCCAGTTCCTGGACCGCATGGACAAGCCGCAGGTGGACCGCATCGAGGGCATCCTGCCGGCCATCGCCATCGACCAGACCAATCCGGTGCGCAGCTCGCGCAGCACGGTCGGCACGATGACCGAACTGAACGATCACCTGAAGCTCTTGTTCGCGCGCGGCGCCAAGCTCTACTGCCGCGGTTGCGGCAAGCTGGTGCGGCGCGACACGCCCGAATCCGTCTATCACTCGCTGGCCGAGCGCGCCGCGCAAGCGGGCGACCCGCGTCTGGTCGTGACCTTCCCGATCGCCGTGCCGGCCAACTTCACCGAAGACGAAGTGCGCGGCTTCCTTGAGCAGCAGGGTTACACCCGCGTGCACGCCGAGGAAACCGCCATGCCGCGCGCCGCCGCCCCCGCCAAGGGCGCCAAGAAGGCCAAGACCACGAAGACCGCCAAGGCCGTCACCGAGGAACGCCGCATCCTGCACGTCATCCAGGATCGCTTCCGCTTCGCGGGCACCGAGCGCGAACGCATCATGGAAGCGCTGGACACGGCGCTGCGCATGGGCGCCGGCCACATCGCCGTCTACGTCATGGATGCCGACGGCGGCAACGCGCATATCTGGAAGTACAGCGACCGGCTGCACTGCGCCGACTGCGACATCGAATACACCGACCCGCTGCCCAGCAGCTTCTCGTTCAACTCGCCGCTGGGCGCCTGCGAGGCCTGCCGCGGCTTTGGCCGCGTCATCGGCATCGACTTCGGCCTGGTCATCCCCGACGAGAAAAAAACCCTGCTCGAAGGCGCCATCAAGCCTTGGACCACGCCGTCCTACAAGGAATGCCAGGACGACCTGCAAAAGTACGCGCCGCGCGCGGGCGTGCCGCTGGGCGTGCCCTGGAAGGACATGAGCGACGAGCACAAGCGCTGGGTCCTGTACGGCACGCCCGACTGGAAGGGCGGCAACGACGCCTGGAAGCACCAGTGGTACGGCGTGCAGCGCTTCTTCGACTGGCTGGAGACCAAGGCCTACAAGATGCACGTGCGCGTGCTGCTGTCCAAGTACCGCAGCTACACGCCCTGCCCCACCTGCAACGGCGCGCGCCTGAAGCCCGACGCCCTGCTCTGGCGCCTGGGCAACAAGGAGGAAGCCGACGCCGTGCTGCCGCCGGAAGACGGCCGCTACAAGCGCTTCATGCCCGTCGGCACCACCTGGAGCCGCGAACAGCTCAACGGCCTGGACGGGCTGTGCCTGCACGACGTGATGCTGCTGCCGATCGAACGCGTTCGTAAATTCTTCGACACGCTGTCGTTCTCGGGCGCGCTGGACGCGGCCACCGACCTGCTCATGACCGAGGTGCGCGCGCGCCTGAAGTTCCTGTGCGACGTGGGGCTGGGCTATCTGACGCTGGACCGTCAGAGCCGCACGCTGTCCGGCGGCGAGGTCCAGCGGATCAACCTGACCACGGCGCTGGGCACCTCGCTGGTGAACACGCTGTTCGTGCTGGACGAGCCCTCCATCGGCCTGCACCCGCGCGACATGCACCGCGTGGTGGAAGTCATGCACCGCCTGCGCAACGCCGGCAACACGCTGGTCGTCGTGGAGCACGATCCGCAGGTCATGGTGGCCGCGGACCGCATCATCGACATCGGCCCCGGCCCCGGCGAACGCGGCGGGCGCATCGTCTTCGACGGCACGCCCGCGCAACTGCGCGCCGCGCCCTCGCTGACGGGCGACTACCTGGGCGGCCGCCTGCGCGTGGAAGCGCCGCGTCCGATGCCGGTGGCGGCCAACACACCGCGCCTGCTGCTCGAAGGCGTCAATGCGCACAACCTGAAGAATGTGTCGGTCGAACTGCCGCTCGGTCGCCTGGTCTGCGTGACCGGTGTGTCCGGCTCGGGCAAGTCCACGCTGGTGCAGGATGTGCTCTACCCCGCCCTGCTCAAGCAGAAGGGCAAGCCGTCGGAAGCGCCGGGCGCGTTCGACCGCCTGCTGGGCGCCGAGCAGATTGCCGACGTCGTGATGGTGGACCAGACGCCCATCGGCAAGACCGCGCGCTCCAATCCGGCCAGCTACGTCGGCGCGTTCGACGCCATCCGCAAGCTGTTTGCCCAGGCCCCGCTGGCGCGCGAGCGCGCCTACACGGCCGGCACGTTCAGCTTCAACGGCGGCGACGGCCGCTGCCCGACCTGCGGCGGCACCGGGTTCGAACACGTCGAAATGCAGTTCCTGTCCGACGTCTACCTGCGCTGCCCGGATTGCGACGGCAAGCGCTTCCGCCCCGAAGTCCTGGAAGTGCGGGTCGAACACCTCGGCAAGAGCGCGTCCATCGACGAAGTGCTGGAAATGACCGTCAGCGAGGCGCTGGACTTCTTCAAGGGCCTGCGCGACGTGCAGACGGGCCTTGCGCCGTTGGCGGACGTGGGCCTGGAATACGTGCGGCTGGGCCAGCCCGTGCCGACCCTGTCGGGCGGCGAGGCGCAGCGCCTGAAGCTGGCCGGCCACCTGGCCGAGGCGGCGCGCAGCGGCATCTCCACCGCGAAGGTCGCCAAGAAGGGCAGCCTGTTCCTGTTCGACGAGCCCACCACCGGCCTGCACTTTGACGACGTGGCGCGCCTGATGCGCGCGTTCCGCAAGCTGCTGGCCGCGGGCCACACGCTGCTCGTCATCGAACACAACCTGGACGTGATCCGCGCGGCCGACTGGCTGATCGACCTGGGACCGGAAGGCGGCGACGCCGGCGGCCTGGTCATGGGCACCGGCACGCCGCAGGACCTGATGGACAACCCCAAGTCGCACACGGGCGCCGCCCTGCGCGACTACGAGGTCAGCATCCTGCCGGCCGACGCCGTCGCCGGCGGCGCGGCCGACGTGGTGGTCCGCAGCGACGCCGACGCGCAGATAGCCGAGCAGGCGGGCCTGACCGCGCGCATCGCCGAGCCGCAAGCCGAATACGGCGCGGGCGTGGGCACGCCGCTGCAATCCTTGGTGCGCGAACGCCGCCAGGGCAGCATGGCCATCGAGATCCGCAACGCGCGCGAACACAACCTGAAGAACATCAGCGTCGAGATCCCGCACGACAAGTTCACGGTCATCACGGGCGTGTCCGGATCGGGCAAGTCCACGCTGGCATTCGACATCCTGTTCAACGAAGGCCAGCGGCGCTATCTGGAATCCCTGAACGCCTACGCGCGCGCCATCGTGCAGCCGGCCGGCAAGCCGGACGTGGACGCCATCTTCGGCATCCCGCCCACCGTGGCGATCGAACAGCGCACCAGCCGCGGCGGCCGCAAGTCCACCGTGGCCACGATGACGGAAATCCACCACTTCCTGCGCCTTCTGTACGTGAAGCTGGGCACGCAGTACTGCCCGGACTGCAACGTGGCGGTCGAGCCGCAGAACACCGACCAGATCGTGGCGCGCCTCTTGCGCGAGCACAAGGGCGTGCACATCGGCCTCCTGGCGCCGCTGGTCACCGCGCGCAAGGGTTACTACACGGATCTTGCCAAGTGGGCCGGCTCAAAGGGCCATTCCCACCTGCGCGTGGACGGCGAGTTCATTCCCGTGGCCCCGTGGCCGCGCCTGGACCGCTACAAGGAACACACGATCGAACTGCCGGTGGCGGACGTGGTCGTGGACCCGGCCAACGAGGCCGAGCTGCGCGCGGCCGTCAAGAGCGCGCTGGAAAACGGCCAGGGCGTGATGTCGGTGGTGTGGCCGGTCAACAAGCTGCACGAGGCGCTGAACAGCGAACTGCAGCAGCAGCACTTCTCGGTCAAGCGCGCGTGCCCGTCCTGCGGCACCAGCTTCCCCGAACCCGATCCGCGCCTTTTCTCGTACAACTCCAAGCACGGCTGGTGCACGGGCTGCTACGGAACGGGCCTGCAATTGCAGGGCTTTGACGAAGAACAGACCGGCGAGGAAACCGCCTGGAACGCGTGGTACGAAGGCGAGGCCAAGACCTGCACACAGTGCGACGGCCAGCGGCTGAACCGCGTGGCGCGCGCCGTGCGCTGGCGCGACAAGTCGATTGCCGAACTGGCGTCGCTGCCGGTGTCGGACGCGCATACCTTTTTCACCGGCCTGGTGGCGCGTGGCCGCGAAGGCGAGATCGCCCGCGACATCCTGGCCGAGATCCGGGGCCGCCTGAACTTCATGCAGGAAGTCGGCCTGAACTACCTGGCGCTGGACCGCGCCGCGCCCACGCTGTCCGGCGGCGAGGCGCAGCGCATCCGGCTGGCCGCGCAGCTGGGCTCCAACCTGCAGGGCGTCTGCTACGTGCTGGACGAACCCACCATCGGCCTGCATCCGCGCGACAACCGCATCCTGCTGGACGCGCTGGCGCGCCTGGAAGGCAACGGCAACACGCTGGTGGTGGTCGAGCACGATGACGACACCATCCGCCGCGCCTCGCACGTCATCGACATCGGGCCGGGCGCGGGCATCCGCGGCGGCCGCGTGGTGGCGCAAGGCACCGTGCAGGACGTGATCGACGCGCCCGAATCCGTGACCGGCCGCTACCTGAAGACGCCGTTGGCGCATCCGCTGCAGGGCCGCCGTCCGGTCGAGGCCGACACGCCCATGATCGAGATCCGCGGCGCGCGCCTGCACAACCTGCGCAGCGTGGACGCGCGCATTCCGGTGGGCCGCCTGAGCGTGGTGACCGGCGTGTCCGGCTCGGGCAAGTCCACGCTGGCGCGCGAGGTCCTGCTGGACAACCTGACCCAGGCCGTCTCGCAGGGCAAGGCCCCCGGCTGGGCGGGCTGCGAAAGCATCAAGGGCTGGGAAGCCATCGACCGCGTGCTGGAAGTGGACCAGACGCCCATCGGCAAGACGCCGCGTTCGTGCCCGGCCACCTACGTGGGCTTCTGGGACGACGTGCGCAAGCAGTTCGCCGACACCCGCGAGGCCCGCATGCGCGGCTGGACGGCGGCGCGCTTCTCGTTCAATACCGGCGATGGCCGCTGCCCGATCTGCGAAGGCCAGGGCATGCGCACCATCGAAATGAACTTCCTGCCCGACGTGAAGGTACCGTGTGACGCCTGCAACGGCGCGCGCTTCAACAACGACACGCTCAGCGTGCAGATGCGCGGCAAGAACGCCGGCGATCTGCTGTCCATGGAAGTGGACGACGCCATCGGCTACTTCGCGGCGCATCCCAAGATCCATCGTCCGTTGCAGCTGATGCAGGACGTGGGGCTGGGCTACCTGACGCTGGGCCAGCCGTCGCCGACGCTATCGGGCGGCGAGGCGCAGCGCATCAAGCTGGTGACCGAGCTGTCCAAGGCCCGCCTGACCGATGGGCTGATCAAGACCGGCCGCGCCTCGCGCATCCCGCACACGCTGTACGTGCTGGACGAGCCGACGGTCGGCCTGTCGATGGCGGACGTCGAAAAGCTGATCCACGTGCTGCACCGCCTGGTCGAGGCGGGCAACACGGTGGTGGTGATCGAACACAACCTGGACGTGATCGCCGAGGCCGACTGGCTGCTGGACCTGGGTCCCGAGGGCGGCACGGGCGGCGGCCAGCTGGTGGGCGAAGGCTCGCCCGAGCACGTGATGACGCTGGCCGACCATTCCCATACGGGCCGCGTCCTGACGGAGTTCCTTGCGCAACAACAGCCGTAAGCCATCATGGATTGTCGTTTTGAAGACCGGCTGGCCGGGCGCGCCCTGCGCCTGGACGGCTTTCGCGCCCGGATCGAAGCGCGCTCGGCCGCCGAGGTCGCGCCCGCGCTGGCCGCCATCGAGGCCGCGCGGCGCGAAGGCCGCTGGATCGCGCTGTTGCTGGATTACGAGCTGGGCGAATGGCTGCTGCCCGAGGCCACTCGTCCCGCGCCGGCCGGCCCGTGGACGCCGCCGTGCGACGACGGGCCGCCTCGCCTGACCGCGCTGGTGTTCGACCGCAAGATCGACGAGACGCCGTGGGAAGCGCCGGCCCCCGACGCGCCGTCCGCCTCCATCAGCCTGCCCGCGCCGCGCATGACCGAGGCCGCCTACGTGCGCCAGATCGACGCCATCCGCGGCCTGATCCAGGACGGCGAGCTGTATCAGGTCAATTTCACGCAGCCGCTCGACGTCGGCTTTCAGGGCGACCCGGCCACGCTGTACCGCCGCATCGCGGCGCGCAATCCGGTCGCCCATGGCGCCTACATCCAGGACGGTGCTCGCACGGTGCTGTCGTTTTCGCCCGAGCTTTTCGTCCGGCGCGACGGCGCCCGGCTGACAACCCGGCCCATGAAAGGCACCGCGCCGCGTCATCCCGACCCGGCCGAAGACGAACGCCTGGGCCAGGAACTGCTGGCCAGCGACAAGAACCGCGCCGAAAACCTGATGATCGTGGACCTGCTGCGCAACGACCTGGGCCGCCTGGCCGAGCCCGGTTCGGTCAAGGTCGACGCGCTCTTTTCGCTGGAGCGCTACCCCACGGTCTGGACCATGACGTCCACCGTATCGGCCACCGCGCCGCACGCCACGCTGTCGGACGTGCTGCACGCCCTGTTTCCGTGCGGGTCGATCACGGGCGCCCCGAAAGTCGCGGCCATGCGCCGCATCCGCCAGATGGAAACCGCCCCGCGCGGCCTGTATTGCGGCAGCGTCGGATGGCTGGCCCCGGATGGCGATTTTTCTTTGAACGTCGCAATCCGCACCCTGGTCCTGGACCAGCACGGCCACGGCGTCTACAGCGTCGGCGGCGGCATCGTTTACGATTCGGACCCCGCCGGCGAATGGCAGGAATGCCACTGGAAAGCCCGCATCCTGCGCGCCTGACAGCGCAAACCTCACGGCCGGTAGTAGCATAGAGCGCGGCTTGGCCCGGCCATGACCGGCTTATTCCAGGAGAGTCCCATGCAACCCGAATTGATCGAGACCATCCTGGTGGAATCGTCCGGCAACGTGCCCCTGCTGGCGCGCCACCTCCACCGTCTGGAAGCGTCCTGCAAGGCGCTGGGTTACGTCTGGGGCGGCCGCGACGTCGAAGGCGACATCCTTCTCGCCGTCATGGCCCTGTCCTCCGCCGGACCGCATCGCCTGCGCCTCTTGGTCGCGCGCGACGGCAGCCGCCACATCCAGACCGCCGTCCTGCCGCCCCTGCCCGCGCACCAGGAAGTGATGCTCGCGCCCGAGGCGCTGCGGTCCTCGGAACCCCTGCTGCGCTACAAGACCACGCACCGCCCCTGGTACACCAAGACGATCGAATGGCTGCCTTCGCATCCGCACATCTTCGACCTGGTCTACCTGAACGAGCGCGGCGAACTCTGCGAAGGTAGCCGCAGCAACGTCTATCTGCGCATGGACGACAACTGGTACACCCCGCCCGTCGACAGCGGCTGCCTGCCCGGCGTGCAGCGCGCGCAACTGCTCGATGCCGGCGAGGCGAAAGAACGCGTGCTGACCCTGGCCGACCTGCATGCCGCCGACGAGATCCGGTTGTCGAACGCGCTGCGCGGGTGGTTCACCGTGACGTTCCGCGAGGCGTAGCGCAGCCTCCCGCCCGCCGCGGCATCAATCCGCAAACACGTCCACCACCACCTGCCGCAGCCACTGGTTGGCAGCCTCGCGGTGGTTGCGGGCGTGCCAGAACACGTTGATGACGGATTCCGGGATCTTCACCGGACAGGGCGCGGATGCCAGGCCAAAGGGGCCGCACGCGCAGTCGGCAAAGCGCTGCGGCACCACCGCGATCATGTCGGTGGCCTGCAGCACCGGCCCCACCGCCATGAAGTGCGGCACCGTCAGCCGCAGCCGCCGGCGGATGCCAGCGCGCGCGATCACTTCGTCCACCACGCCGTGGCCGGTGCCCTCGGACACAATGGCCACGTGCTCGGCCGCGCGGAACTGCCGCGCCGACACGCCCGAGCGCGCCAGCGGATGGTCCTGCCGGAAGATGCAGACATACGGCTGACGGAACAGCCGGCGCTGGAAGAATCCGCCTTTCAGCCCGGGCAGAAAGCCCATCGCCAGATCCATGCGGCCCCGCTCCATCTCGTCCCGCACGTCGATCGAGGTGGTGCGCACCGTGCGAATGGTCACGCCCGGCGCAACCTGATCCAGCGCCCGCATCAGGCGCGGCAGGAAGTAGGTTTCGCCCACATCATTCACCCCGATCACAAACGCCCGCTCGCTGCGCGCGGGATCGAACGCCACCCGCGCGTTCAGCGTGCCCTGCAGCGCGGCAAGCGCATCGGCAATCGGCTGGGCCAGGCTCTCGGCATAGGGCGTCGGCACCATCCCGCGCGAGGTCCGTAGAAACAGCTCGTCGCCCAGCAGCTTGCGCAAGCGGGCGAGCGCGTTGCTGACGCCCGGCTGTGAAATCCCCAGGCTTTCCGCCGCCGCCGACACCCGGCCATGCTTGTGCAATTCATTGAAGACGACGAGCAGATTCAGATCCACGTCTTTCAGGTTCATGCGCTTGTCTCCACCAATATTGATTTTGGTGATTTATGTAATAAGCCAGATTCTATTTATTAATCTCGGGGCGTGCCCGATGATGCAGAAAAATGCCTGCGCCCAAGCCGCGCAAGGCACTGCCCGGCCGCCACGCGGCCAGCTGAAAATGGAGACAAATCATGCGCGTCCGCACGCATCGCCGCCTCACGTCCTGTCGCAGGGGCCGTCCATGAACGCCCCCGAACAACCCATCCATATCGTCCCGCCCTGGCAAGGCGACGGCTCGCATCGCATCCCCTTCGGCGTCTACACCGATGCGGCGCTGCACCAGCGGGAACTGGAACGCTTCTTCTACCGCGGCCACTGGAGCTACGTGGGCCTTGAAGCCGAAATCCCCAATCCCGGCGACTTCAAGCGCACGGTCGTGGGCGAGCGCTCCGTCATCCTGCTGCGCGACAACGACGGCGAAGTGCGCGTCGTGGAAAACGTCTGCGCCCATCGCGGCGTGCAGTTCTGCCGCGAACGCGCCGGCAACCGCAGCGAGTTCGTCTGCCCATACCACCAATGGAATTACGACCTGCAAGGCAACCTGATCGGCGTGCCCTTCCGCCGCGGCGTCAAGCAGGACGGCAAGATCAACGGCGGCATGCCGCCCGACTTCAAGCCCGAGGAACACGGCCTGACCAAGCTGGCGGTGGCCGCGCGCAACGGCGTCGTCTTCGCGTCGTTCGACCATGACGTCGAACCGCTGGAAGACTACCTGGGGCCCGACATCGCCCATTACTTCGACCGCGTCTTCGACGGCCGCGAACTGGTGATCCACGGCTACAGCCGCCAGCGCATTCCCGGCAACTGGAAGCTGATGCAGGAGAACATCAAAGACCCCTACCACCCCGGCCTCCTGCACACCTGGTTCGTCACCTTCGGGCTATGGCGCGCGGACAACCGGTCCGAACTGAAGATGGACCGCCATTTCCGCCACGCCGCCATGATCTCCACGCGCGGCCAGGGCGGCAAAAGCACCGTCACCAGCGGCGTGTCCAGCTTCAAGGAGCAGATGTCGCTGAACGACGACCGCTTTCTGGACATCGTGCAGGAACCCTGGTGGAACGGCCCCACCGCCGTGCTCATGACGCTGTTTCCCAGCGTCATCATCCAGCAGCAGGTCAATTCGCTATCTACCCGCCACATCCAGCCCGTCGGCCATGACGCCTTCGACTTCGTCTGGACCCATTTCGGATTTGCCGACGACACCCCCGACATGACCCAACGCCGCCTGCGCCAGGCCAACCTGTTCGGGCCCGCCGGTTTCGTGTCCGCCGACGACGGCGAGGTCATCGAATTCTCGCAATCCGGCTTTGAACAGAAACCGTGGCACCGCAGCGTCGCCGAACTGGGCGGCAAGACCGCCGAAAACACCGACCACATGGTCACCGAAACGCTCATACGCGGCATGTACGCGTACTGGCGCCGCGTCATGGAGGCGTGACATGCTGGACTTTCCGCTTTATTACCAGCTCACCCGCCTCTACACCGACTACGCGGCCGCGCTGGACGCCGGCGAATGGGAAAAATGGCCCGACTTCTTCGTGGAAGATTGCGTCTACAAGGTGCTGCCGCGCGAGAACCACGAACGCGGATTTCCGCTCGCGACCATGGCCTTCGAGAGCCGCGGAATGCTGAAGGACCGCATCTACGGCGCCACCGAAACCATCTTCCACGACCCCTACTACCAGCGCCATGTCGTCGGCGCCCCACGCGTGCTGCTGGTGCAGGACGGCCGCATCGAATCCGAGGCCAACTACGCCATCTTCCGCACCAAACCCAGCCAGCTCACCACCGTCTTCAACGTCGGCCGCTATCTGGACGTCATCCGACAGACGCCCGACGGCCTGAAATTCGAATCGCGGCTATGCATCTTCGACAGCGAGCTGATCCCGAACTCGCTGATCTACCCCATCTGACCAGGAGACGAATCATGAGTGTGCAATGGATCAAGGCCATCGGACGCGATGACGTGCCCGACGAAGACGTCATCGCCGTCGAGGCGGGCGGCAAGGAGATTGCGCTATACGGCGTCGACGGCGAAGTCTACGCCACCGACAACCTCTGTACGCACGGCAACGCCCGACTCTGCGACGGCTTCCTTACCGGCCACGAAATCGAATGCCCCCTGCACCAGGGCCGCTTCGACATCCGCGACGGCCGCGCCCTGTGTTCCCCGCTGCGCGAGAACATCGCGACGTATCCCGTGCGGATTGAGGATGGCGTGGTGTTTGTGGCGCTATGAGTCATTTGCGCGCCGGACGCAGCGACGTGGCGTCTGACCGTTGAGGCACCGCGGCGCTCAGGCATGGAGGCGCCCCCACCCCGGCGGCCCTCAGACCGCCAGCCGCAAAGCCTCGTTCGCCGCCGCCATGCCCATGGCGGCGGTCACGGTCACCACCGACCCATAACCCGCGCAGGACAGGCCCTGCGGCGCCAGGTTCAGACCCGACGCGCCCATATCATCTTCACCTTCCCGAGGGCGGGTCCACGCATCCGGCAAAATCGCCGGCTGGTCGAACCACAACGCGTGCACGCCCATCTTCGGCACCCGCTTGAGCGCCTTGCCGTTCTTGTCCGACGCCCGCGGAAACCCATGCTCGCGCCGCAACTTGTTGCGCAGCTTCGAGAGCAGCGCATCATTGACCGCCCCCGACAGATCCCCCGCCCGCAACGCCAACGGATCCGTCTTCCCGCCCGCGCCGCCGCACAGCAGCATCGGCACCCCAAGCCGCCGCGCATGCAAAATCATCGCAATCTTCGCGGCCGCCTGATCCGTGCAATCGATGATGACCGTATAAGGCCCCGGCAACACCTCGCCCACGTTCTCCGGCGACACAAAGTCGTCCACCCGTGTAATGCGGCATTCGGGATTGATCGCCAACACCCGCTCGGCCATCGCGTCGACCTTGGATTGCCCAAGCGTCGAACTCAACGCATGGATCTGCCGATTGACGTTGGATTCGGCAATGTGATCCAGATCGATCAACGTCAACGCCCCCACCCCGCAACGAGCAAGCGCCTCCACCGTCCACGACCCCACGCCGCCAAGCCCGGCAACGGCAACATGGGCATTACGGATACGCGAAGGCGCCTCAGGACCATAGAGGCGCGACAGCGCGCCAAAACGACGGTCGAGATCGGCGGGTTCAGGAATGAGTTCGGGCGAGTTCATGGCCCGCATTTTATGGCAGCGGCCGCCAACCCAGCCGCCCATTCAAGCAGACAAGGTGTAGACAAGGTGTCTGACACCCTGCAGAGACTGCCGTCATGCCAAGGATGTGCCCCAAGGGTGTCAGACACCGGAGGCAGCGGCGTCCGGCGCCCCCACCGCAAGCGCGAAGCGTCATCCTCGGACGCAAGACACCGCGTGAGCGCCCGGAGGCCGCCCGCGCGGCCAACCGGGCGCGGGCCCCGCAAAATGCTTCAGAGCCGCGCAAGCCCAGGCAAGAACCTTAAGAACCCCACCCGCCCCAGCGCCCGCCAAGCTGAACTCACCCGAGCCCGGCGTGGCGGTGGCCTGGGGTGCGCGGGGCGTGTAGATGCGCCCGAGGGAATCTGAAGGAAGCGCCGAAGGCGCTGACGAAGATTACGAAGGGGCAGTCCGGAGCGAAGGCTCCGGACCGCAATCGTAGCCCCGCGCGCCCCAGGCCGCCGACGCGCCGGGCGTCAAAAGAACCAAGATCGATGCCCGCCACCGCCTTCCGACGCAAACCGCCGCGCCGGACTGCTGCAAACCTCACCCCCGCAGCCCATCCCCGTCAACAGCCACCACATCATCCCCCCCCAACGCCTGATAAACCGTCACCTGATTCACCAACCGGTTCAGCATATTCTCGTCCCGCGCCACCTCAGCCACCCGGCGCTTTTCCTGCGCATCCAGCCAATCCCGCAGCGGCACCGCCCCCGCCCGGTACCGTACTTCGTACAGCCGCTCAGCCTCCCGAGCCGCCCGCAAAGACAGATCCAGCTGCTGCGCCCGCACCGACAACTGCGTGCGATTCGACAACGCGTTTTCCACATCCGCCATCGCCTGATACAGCGCCTGCCGGAACGTCACCACCCGTTCCTCGTAATCCGTCTTCGAGATCTTGATGTTCAGCTGCATCTGATTCCACTGCAAGAATGGCAGCGTCAACCCCGCGCCCAGCGTCCCGATCGGATTCTTCAGCACATCCGACAACGTCGGGCTCGAAGTGCCCAGCGCCCCCGTCAACGTCACCGGCGGATAAAAGCTTGCCCGTGTCGCATCCACGTTCGCCAGCGACTCCCGCAGCCGCAACTCCGCCGCGCGCAAGTCCGGACGGCGCCCCAGCAACTCCGCCGGCACACCCGCCCGCGCCTCGGGCAATGCGCTGGACGGCAGCCGCGCCGGATCCGCCGTGATGCGATCCGGCGGGCCATCGAAAAGAATCGTCAGCGCATTGATGTATTCCACCCGCTGCTGCACCAGCAGCGCATGCGCCGCCTGCTGGCTTGCCACTGTCTGCTCCGCCTCGGCAAGCTCCAGGGCCGACGCCCCGCCCGCCGCGTACTGCGCCCGCACCAGATCCTGCGTGCGGCGCGCGTAGGCGATGCTCTCCTCGCTGCTCGCGATGCGCTGATTGATGAATGCCGTCTGCCAATACAGCGTCGCCGTCGTGCCCACCAGCGACAGGGCCGCGCTCTGGCGGTCCTGTTCCGTCGCCAGCGCCTCCCACTGCGCCGCGTCGCGCTGGCGCGCCAGCTTGCCCCACAGATCGACCTGATAGCTCACCGTCAGCTCGGCCGAATTGGCTCGCGTGATCGTGCGGTCGCCATACAGATTGCGCATCCGCGACACGTTTGCGTCGCCACCGAACTGCGGCATCAGCTGGTCGTCCGCCAATCCCGCCTGATACTGCGCCCGGCGCACGCGAATCGCCGCCGCCGCCAGATCGTTGTTGCGCGCAAGCGCCGCCTCCACCAGCCCATTGAGCACCGGATCGTCGAAATTGCGCCACCAGGCCCCGCCCTCCGCCAGCCACGCCGCTGCGCCGGCATCGGAAGCCGGGCGCGCGTGGGTCCAGGACGCCGGCACGCTGGCGGCCGGCGGCTCGTAATCAGTGCGCAGCAGGCTGCCGCAGCCACCCAGCGCCAGCAGCAGCGCCACGCCCAGCGGTTTGCCCAAAAAAGAAACTGCTCTCATCTTCCTCATTCCCGGGCCAACGCCTCGACGGGATCCAGGCGCGCCGCATTGCGCGCCGGCAGATAGCCAAAAATCACACCGATCAGCGTCGAGCACGTGAATGCCGCCACCATCGATGCCGTGGAATAGATCATCTGGAACGAGCCGCCCGTGGCCTTGCTGACCAGCACGCCCAATCCCAGCGACAACAGGATGCCGACCGCGCCGCCGATCAGGCACACCAGCACCGCCTCGATCAGGAACTGCTGCATGATGTCGCTGCGCCGCGCGCCCACCGCCATGCGCACCCCGATCTCGCGCGTGCGCTCGGTGACCGACACCAGCATGATGTTCATCACCCCGATACCGCCCACCATCAGCGAAATCAGCGCAATCAGCGAAACCAGCAGCGTCATCGTCGCCGTCGTGCGTTCGATCGTCTTGCGCACCGCGTCCGTGTTGAACACGAAAAAATCCTTCACCACGTGCCGGCGCGTCAACACCCGCACGATGGCCTGCTCGGCCGCCGCCGGCGGCGTCGCGTCGTTCACGCGCACCGTGATGCTCTTCAGGTGCTGCTGCCCCAGCACCCGCGACAGCGCCGTCGTGTACGGGATCCACACGTTCAGCGAATCATTGTTCCCGAACACCGTGTCCTTCTTTTGCGTCACCCCGATCACCCGCGCCGGCATCGATCCCAAAAAGATCACCTGCCCGATCGGCTCGGTGTGCGACCCGAACAGCGCGCGCCGCGTGCCCTCGTCGATCACCACCTCCTGCGCCCGGCGCGCCACGCTGGTCTCATCGAAGAACTTTCCTTCAGCCAGCTTGATCGCGCGTACGCGGAAGTACTGTTCGCCCACGCCCTGGATCGAACCGTTCACCGATACATTGCGGTAGCGCAGCGTATTGCTCGTGCCCACTTCCGGCGTCACGCTGTCCACATACGACTCGCGCGCCAGCGCGTCGGCATCGGCCGGCACCAGCGTGCGGATGTTCACCGCCTTTTCATCGCCGAAGTCCTTGCCCGGGAAAACCTCGACCGTATTCGTGCCGATCGCGCTGATGTCTTCCAGGATCTTGCGCCGCGAGCCCTCGCCCAGCGCCACCACCGACACCACGGCGGCGATGCCGATGATGATGCCCAGCATCGTCAGCGACGTGCGCAGGCGGTGCGCGTTCATGGCCAGCAAGGCCATGCGCAGCGCCTCGCCGCAGCGGTCCAGATAGGCCTGCCACGCCGGGCGCTGGGCCATGTCCGGGGTCTCGTCACGCGCCATCTGATGGCGCGGCGCGTCGGGGTTGCGCTTGTCCGCGACGATCTCCCCGTCGCTGATCTCGATGATGCGCTGGGCGTGGCGCGCCACGTTCATATCGTGCGTGACGATGATGATCGTGTGCCCCGCCGCGTTCAGTTCCTCCAGGATGCGCAGCACTTCCTGGCCGGTATGCGTGTCCAGCGCGCCAGTGGGCTCGTCGGCCAGGATGATGTCGCCGCCGTTCATCAGCGCCCGCGCGATACTCACGCGCTGCTGCTGGCCGCCCGACAGCTGGCCTGGCCGATGGCCAGTGCGATCGGCCAGCCCCAGCCGCGCCAGCAGCGCCGAGGCGCGTTCCAGCCGCGCCTCGCGGCGCTTGCCCGCGTAGACGGCCGGCACCTCCACGTTGCCCTGCGCGCTCAGGTCCGCCAGCAGGTGGTAACGCTGGAAAATGAATCCGAAGTGCTCACGGCGCAGTTCGGCCAGTTCGTCGGGGTCCAGTTCGCCGGTGCTGCGGCCGTCGACCTTGTAGTCGCCGCGCGTAGGCCGGTCCAGGCAGCCCAGAATGTTCATCAGCGTGGACTTGCCCGAGCCGGACGCCCCCACGATGGCGACCATCTCGCCCGCCTCGATCGACAGGTTGACGTCCTTCAGGACCGCAATCGTCTGGTCGCCCGCGGGAAACTCGCGGCGCACGCCAGACAGGGAAATGAGCGGGCCGCCCATGTCAGGCTCCCGGCTTGGCGACGGTCGGCGAGGAATCCGCCGACACGACGCGTTCGCCCACCTCCAGGCCTTCCAGCACCTGCGCCTGCACGTTGTTGTTCATGCCGATGCGCACTTGCCGCGTCTCGGTCTTGTTGCCGTCCAGCACCACGCGCACCTCATAGCGCCCGTCCTTGCCGCGCTTGCCCAGCGCCGAGGCGGGCACCACCACGGCGTCCTTCGCCTCACCCAGCACAATGAAGACCTGCGCCGTCATCGAGATGCGCAGCTTCTCGTCGGGATTGGGCACGTCGAACAGGCCGTTGTAATAGACCGCGGCGCTGGTGGAGGTGCTGGAGGAGGAGGTCAACGAAGACGCCGCATCTTCCTTCTGGATGGAATCCGGGGCCGGTTCCACCGCGCGCAGCGTGGCGCGGTAGCGCTCGTCGGGTTCGCCGAGAATGGTGAAGTAGACCGGCAGGCCCGGCTTGACCCGCGTCACGTCCGCCTCGGAGATCTGCGCCTTGATGGTCATGGTGTCCACCTGCGCCACCTTGATGATGGTGGGCGCGCTCTGGATCGAGTTGACGGTCTGGCCTTCCTTGGTGACCACCGCCACCACCATGCCGTCGATCGGCGAGACGATCCGCGTGTAGCCCAGGTTGACCTGGGCGGTGTCGACCTGGATCTCGGCCTGGGCGATCTGCGCGTCCAGCGAGGCGATCTCGGCGCGGGTCACGGCCAGCGTGGCCTCGGCCGTTTCGTAGGCCTCGCGCGAACTGGCGTCGGCCGCCAGCATCTGGCGCTGTCGCTTGAACGCCAGCTCCGCCTGTTTCAGCGTGGCCACCTTGGCGGCCCGTTCGGCGCGCCGGGTCTGCAGCGCAGCTTCGGCGTTGCGCAGCTCGTTCTGCTGGGTCAGGTCGTCGATCTCGGCCACCAGTTGGCCCTTCTTGACCCGGTCGCCCAGTTCCACCTTCAGGGACTTCAACTGGCCGGTTGCCTGCGCGCCCACGCTGACCCGCTCGATGGCATCGATGGTGCCGCTGGCCAGCACGCTGTCCTCCAGGTCCGCGCGCGACACTTCCGCCACGGCGAACGTGGGCGGCGGCGGGGCCGAGAAGAACGCTGCGCGCGCGCCAATAACGAGAAGCAGGAGGATGGCGGCTATCAGGGCGTAGCGCGTGAACTTGCTGCGGGACTTTTTCATTGAACCTGGACGATGGGAACGGCGGGCGCCATCTGCGGCGCCGTAATGCGGCAAAAAAGCGGTGAAAACCAGAGACGGACTGCACCGCGCGGAGGGTTCCGTTGCGTGAACGATACAACGATCCCCGGGAGGTTGCGGAACCGTTTTACCGCACCTGCCGTGAACGTGCCGTCATCTTGCCGAATAAGCGCGGGACTTGTCCGCTAGAGCCTGTTAACTCCGCAGAGTGACTAGTCACCCGATGACGCAGCGCAAAAAAGCGTCGCCTCGACATAGACGGATGTTACGAACAGAATGAATGCAGTTAAGCCGTGTCTACCTCCAACAGATCCCCCTCCTCGCCATCCAGTTCCCCGGAATTTTCCGGGGCGGTGCTTTTGTGCCTGCTGGCAATGATGAATCATGTGGCGCTGACCGGGGGACGGATCACCGTTTCCCTGACGGCGCTGCAGATGGGGCTGTCCACGTTCACGGTCGGCACGCTGGTCGCCGTGTTTGCCGTGCTGCCGATGCTGTTCTCGGTGCGGGCGGGACGCTGGGTGGACCGCGTCGGCATCGTGCGTCCGCTCGTCATCGGCACCACTTTGGTCGCCTTCGGCACGCTACTGCCCTCTATCTCGCAAACCCAGTCCGCGCTGCTGGTGGCGTCCTGCGCCATCGGGATCGGCTTCATGCTGCACCAGGTGGCCACGCAGGATCTGCTGGGGCACGCCGAGCCCGAGCAGCGGCTGCGCAACTTCTCCTTCATGTCACTGGCGCTGGCCGGGTCAGGCTTCTCCGGTCCGCTGATTGCCGGGCTGGCAATTGACCACCTGGGCACGCGGACGGCATTCGGCCTTCTGGCGGTCGGCCCGCTGCTGTCGGCGGTCGGCCTGTACAGCCTGCGTCATCAATTGAAGGCCGTGGATGCGGCCATCACCGGCGTGCGCGAGGCCCAGCGCCGCCGCGTGACCGAATTGCTGGCCGTGCCCGCGCTGCGCCGCATTCTCATGGTCAACACGATTTTGTCCGGCGCATGGGACACCCACCTGTTCGTCGTGCCGATTTTTGGCGTGGCGATCGGGTTGTCCGCCACCACCATCGGCCTCATTCTTGCCTCCTTCGCGGCGGCAACGTTCGTCATCCGCCTGATTCTGCCCCTTATCCAGCGCCGCGTCCGGTCCTGGACGCTGGTGCGCGTAGCGATGGCGACCGCGGCCATCGACTTCATGCTTTACCCGCTGTTCACCGACGTTACCGTCCTGATCGTGTTGTCTTTCATCCTGGGCCTGGCCCTGGGCTGCTGTCAGCCCAGCATGCTGGCCCTGCTGCACCAGCACTCGCCCCCCGGCCGCGCGGCCGAGGCGGTGGGCCTGCGCATGGCGCTCATCAACGGTTCGCAGGTCTCCCTGCCGTTGACCTTCGGGGCGCTGGGTGCGGTAATTGGCGTTGCCCCGCTTTTCTGGGCCTACTCCGTGGCGCTGATGGCCGGGGGCTGGGCCAACCGCAACCCTCCGCACGAGTCTGAACGGAATACGTAGTCGTGAACAAGCAGTCATCCCACTCTGACCTCTCCGGCGCCACGCTGCCCTTCCGGCTCTGGACGCCCGAGGAACGGCAAGCCTCGCTCGACGACGCGCTGCGGCACTGGCCGGCTGGGGAAGACGTTTGGGTATTCGGGTACGGATCGCTTATCTGGCGGCCGGATTTCGATTTCATGGAACGCCGCCTGGCCACGCTGCGCGGCCACCACCGGGCGCTTTGCCTGTGGTCGCGGGTGAACCGAGGCACGCCCGAGTGCCCGGGACTGGTTTTCGGCCTGGACCGCGGCGGTTCCTGCCGGGGCGTGGTGTACCGCCTGGCCGGCGAACAAGTCCCCCATTACTTTCCCGCCCTCTGGGAGCGCGAGATGTCCACCGGCGCCTATCTGCCCCGCTGGATCAACTGCGCCACGGACGAAGGCGTCGTCCGGGCGCTGGTCTTCATCATGAACCGGGACAACCCCGCTTATATCCGGGCGCTGCCCGAGGCGGAACTGCTGGCCATCGTGCGCCGCGCGGCGGGACGCTACGGTCCCTGCACGGATTACGTGGTGCAGACGGCCCAGGCCTTGCGGTCCGCCGGCATCCACGACGCCCGGCTCGACGCCATTGCCCGCCGGCTGGAGCTGGACGGCCACCCGCTGCCCGAGGGTCCGTGACGCGCCCCCGCGGCTGGAGGCGGCAAACTTGTCCGGGGCCTGCGCGGGGTCAATGAGGGGCCGGTCTCCGAGGCGGTATAAACTCCGTGTTATCAACGCTGAACCCCCAAGACCATGTCCGTCTCTGATCTGCGTCAAAGCTACGAAAAGAATGTGCTGCTGGAAAGCCAGGCAGCCTCCTCGCCGTTCGAGCAATTCACCCGTTGGTTCGACGAGGCCCTGGCCGCCAAGGTGCCCGAACCCAACGCCATGACCCTGGCCACGGTGGACGCCAGCGGCCAGCCCAGCGCCCGCATCGTCCTCATCAAGGGGTTTGACGAGCAGGGTTTCACGTTCTTCACCAATTACGAATCGCGCAAGGGCCTGGACCTGCAGGCCGAGCCGCGCGCCAGCCTGCTGTTCTTCTGGCAGCCGCTGGAACGCCAGGTCCGCATCGAGGGCGTGGTCGAAAAGGTGGCGGCCGAAGAGTCGGACGCCTACTATCACAGCCGCCCGGCCGGCTCGCGCATCGGCGCCTGGGCTTCGCGCCAGAGCCAGCCCATCACCCGTGAAGAGCTGGAAGCCCGCGAAAAGGAATTCCGCGAGCGTTTCGGCGAACAGCCGCCGCGTCCGCCCCACTGGGGCGGCTACCGCCTCAAGCCGACGGCCTTTGAATTCTGGCAGGGCCGCCCGTCCCGCCTGCACGACCGCCTGCGCTACGTGGCGGACGGGGCGGGCTGGAAGATCGAACGCCTGTCTCCCTGATACGGGACGCCCCGACGCGGGGCGTCCATCCGCCGGGCGCCTCCTGCGCCCGACCGAACTGTCTATTGCATGTCCGCCTCCTCCCCTGATTTCGACTCCGTCTTCTTTCGCACCGCCTTGGGCCGCTACGCCACCGGCGTGACGGTCGTGACGACCACCGGCCTGGACGGCGCCCCCATCGGCCTGACCGTCAGCTCGTTCAACTCGGTCTCGCTGAATCCGCCGCTGGTGTTGTGGAGCCTGTCGCTGGGCTCGTCGTCGCTGGACGCCTTCGAACAGTGCGAGCGCTACGTCGTGAACGTATTGAGCGCCGACCAGATCGCGCTGGCGCGCCGCTTCGCGACGGGCAAGACGCGGGACCGTTATGCCGGGCTGCAGGTGCACCATGCCCCGGGCGGCACGCCGATGCTGGACGGCCACTGCGCCGCCTGGTTCGAATGCCGCAACCGCAGCCGCTACGTCGAGGGAGATCACGTCATCATGGTCGGAGAAGTCGAACGTTGCGGACATAGCGGCGAACCGCCGCTGGTCTTTCACGCCGGCGGGTTCGATCTGACGCCGGCCGGCACCCGCGCAGAAAAGGCCAAGCCATGAGCGCCGACGTCGATTGCGTCGTCATCGGCGCCGGCGTCGTCGGCCTGGCCATCGCCCGGGCACTGGCCCAATCGGGCCGCGAAGTCCTGGTCGCCGAAGCCACCGAGGCCATCGGCACCGGCACCAGCTCGCGCAACTCCGAGGTCCTCCACGCAGGCATCTACTACCCCGCCGGCAGCCTGAAGGCGCGCCTGTGCGTGCGCGGCAAGCATCTGCTGTACGCGTACTGCGCCGAACGCGGCGTGCCGCACAGCCGGCTGGGCAAACTCATCGTGGCCACCAGCCCCGAGCAGGCCACCCAGCTTGAAGGCATTGCCCAGCGCGCCCGCGCCAACGGCGTGGACGACCTGCAATTCATTTCGGGCGAAGAAGCCATGCGCCTGGAGCCCGCGCTGCAGTGCACCGCCGCGCTGGTGTCGCCGTCGACCGGCATCGTCGACAGCCACGCATTGATGCTGTCGTTCCAGGGCGACGCCGAGAACGCGGGCGCCCAGTGCGTCTTCCATACGCCGCTCGCGTCGGGCCGCGTCCGGCCGGAAGGCGGCTTCGAGCTGCAATTCGGCGGCGACGACGCCATGAGCCTGACCTGCAACGTCCTGATCAATTCGGCCGGCCTGCAGGCGCCCGCGCTGGCGCGCCGCATCGAGGGCGTGCCGGCGGACAGCATTCCCGCCGATTACCTGTGCAAGGGCAGCTATTTCACGCTGTCAGGCCGCGCGCCGTTCTCGCGCCTGATCTACCCGGTGCCGCAGCATGCCGGGTTGGGCGTGCACCTGACGCTGGACATGGGCGGCCAGGCCAAGTTCGGCCCCGACACCGAATGGGTGGACACCGAGGACTACACCCTCGATCCCTCCCGCGCCGATGTGTTCTACGAAGCCGTGCGCAGCTATTGGCCCGCCCTGCCCGACGGCGCGCTGGCGCCCGGCTACACGGGCATCCGCCCCAAGATCTCCGGTCCGCACGAACCGGCCGCGGACTTCGTCATCGCGGGGCCCGCCGTTCACGGCGTGCCCGGCCTGGTGAACCTGTTCGGCATCGAATCCCCCGGGCTGACCTCCAGCCTGGCCCTGGCGGAAGAAACCCTGGCGCGCCTGTCCGCCTGACCCCGCCCGCTTCCCTTTTCTCTTATTCAGCCATTCCTGCCATGCAGCACAACGACTACATCCTGACCCTGTCCTGCCCCGACCGCACCGGCATCGTCTACCGCGTCAGCGGCCTGTTGTTCGAACTGGGTTGCAACATCCTGGATTCGCAGCAGTTCGGCGACGAAGAGACGGGCCGCTTCTTCCTGCGCGTGCACTTCGACCTGCCGGTCAGCGCGTCCGCCGACGACCTGCGCGCCCGCCTGGACGCGATGTCCGCCGACTACGGCATGGAGCTCAAGCTGCACGACGCGCGCCGCAAGGAGCGCCTGCTCATCATGGTCAGCAAGCAGGGCCACTGCCTGAACGACCTGCTGTTCCGCGTACACAGCGGCCACCTGCATGCCGAAGTGGCGGCCATCGTCTCGAACCACAACGACTACGCCAGCCTGGCGGCAACCTACAACATTCCGTTCCACTACCTGCCGGTCACGCCCGACACGAAGCTGGAGCAGGAAAAGCAGGTGCTCAAGATCGTCGACGAGGCAAACATCGACCTGGTCGTGCTGGCCCGCTACATGCAGATCCTGTCGGCCGACATGTGCCGCGCCCTGACCGGCCGCGCGATCAACATTCACCACAGCTTCCTGCCCAGCTTCAAGGGCGCGCGCCCTTACCACCAGGCGCATGCGCGCGGCGTGAAGATCATTGGCGCCACGGCGCACTACGTGACGTCGGACCTGGACGAAGGCCCGATCATCGACCAGGACATCGAACGCGTCGACCACACGATGACGGCGCAGGACCTGACCCAGGTGGGCAGCGACATCGAATCCCTGGTGCTCTCGCGCGCGGTGCGCAGCCACGTCGAACACCGCATCCTCCTGAACCGCAACAAGACCGTCGTGTTCCGCTGATCCTCAGGCTCTTGCAGGGGCGGGTTGCAACGGCGCAAACGCCTGCGCCACCAGCGCCACCGCGCGCTCCTGCAACGGCGAGCGCGCCGCATCCGGCCAGATCACCTGGCTGATCGAGCGCGCCTCGTGCTCGAACGCGATGAACCGCGTGCCCGCCAGCCCGCTGCGCGACAGGCAGGCCGGCACGATCGACACCCCCAGGCCCTGCGACACCAGCGAGGCCACGCTCAGCCAGTGGCGCACCTCGTGCCGGATCGCCGGCATGAAGCCGGCCGACACGCACATGGCCAATACCGTCTCGTAATAGCTGGGCGACGCCGCGCGCGCGAAGAAAACGAAGTCGTCCCGCGCCAGTTCCGTCAGCCGCAGGGTCTGGCGATCTGCCAGCGGATGCGCATCGGGCAGGCACACCACGAAGGGCTCGGCCATCAGGTCGCGCGCCTGCACGCCTTCCGGCACCGGGTTGGCGTGGATGAAGCCCAGGTCCTGCTCGCCCCGACGCACCGCCTCGATCTGGTCGTTCGAGTTCAGTTCGGTCAGCACGTGTTCCACGTCGGGCAGTTCCTTGCGCATGACGTTCAAGAGCGCGGGCAGTCCGCGATACAGCATGGACCCCACGAAGCCGATGCGCAGCCGGCCGCGCAGGCCCGCGTCCACCTGGCGCACCAGCGTGCGGACCTCCTCGGCCTGGCGCAGCAGGATCACCGCTTCGTGGTACAGCGCCTGGCCGGCGTCGGTCAGCTCGACGTGCCGGCTGGTGCGGGCCAGCAGGCGCGCGCCGATGTTCTCTTCCAGTTGGCGGATCGCGTAGCTGAGCGGCGGCTGCGAAATATGCAGGCGCGCCGCCGCCCGGCTGAAATGGCGCTCTTCGGCCACGGCGATGAAGTAGCGCAGCAGACGCGGTTCAAGATCCATGCGTCCCTCCTTTGGGCATATCTATATTTATTTTGGATTGATCTACATCAAAACAGTATTTGAGTAGATGAATCAACCCCCGCAACATAGGGCATCTCCCGTCCCGACCCGGATGCCGCCATGGATACCCCTGTCTTGCCTGTTGCCGCCACCGTCACGCCCGTACCGGACTCCCGGGGGCTGAATCTGTTCGATGCCGACCCCTACGCCGAGGCGCTGAGCCGCCGCTACTTGCCCGCCGAGCTGCATGCGCACCTGCTGCCGCATCTGAGCCGGCTGGGCGAACTGGCCGGCGGCGTCATGGACGAACTGGCGTCGGTCGCCGACAAGCACCCGCCCACGCTATCGGTGCGCAGCCGCGCCGGCACGGACGAATCCCGCATCGACAAGCATCCCGCGTACGTCGAACTTGAACGCCTGGCCTACAGCGAATTCGGCCTGGCGGCGCTGTCCCACCGGGGCGGCGTGCTGGGCTGGCCCGAGCCCATGCCCGCCGCGGCCAAGTACGCGCTCAGCCATCTTTTCGTGCAGGCCGAATTCGGCTTGTGCTGCCCCGTCAGCATGACCGACTCGCTGGCGCGCACCCTGCGCAAGTTCGGCGATCCCGCGCTGGTCGAGCGCGTGTTGCCGCAGGTGACTTCGCAGGATTTCGACACGCTGCGCCAAGGCGCCATGTTCATGACCGAACAGGGCGCGGGCTCGGACGTCAGCGCCACCGAGGTCACGGCCCAGCCGCAGGATGACGGCACCTGGCGCATCCACGGCGACAAGTGGTTCTGCTCGAACCCTGACGCGGGTTTTGCGATGGTGCTGGCGCGCAGCGAACCGGACGCGGGCCTGAAGGGCGTGTCGCTCTTTCTACTGCCGCGCGACCTGGCCGACGGCACGCACAACCACTACCGCATCCTGCGCCTGAAGGACAAGCTGGGCACGCGTTCGATGGCCAGCGGCGAAATCCGCCTGGAGGGCGCCGTCGCGTGGCTGGTCGGTGAACGCGGCCGCGGCTTCAAGCACATGGCCGACATGATCAACAACTCGCGCCTGTCCAACGGCATGCGCGCCGCGGGCCTGATGCGCCGCGCGGTCACCGAGGCCATCTACGTGTCGCAGCACCGCCGCGCGTTCGGCAAGCGCCTCATCGACATGCCGCTCATGCAGCGCCAGCTCGTCAAAATGATCGTGTGGGCGGAACAGGCGCGCAGCGTCATGTTCCAGACGGCGCGTGCGCTGGCCGACGCCGACCAGGGCGCGGCCGACCCCGCGCTGGCCCGGATCCTGACGCCGCTGATCAAGTTCCGCGCGTGCCGCGACGCGCGCAAGGTCACGGGCGACGCCATGGAAGTGCGCGGCGGCTGCGGCTACATCGAGGAATGGACCGAGCCGCGCCTCGTGCGCGACGCGCATCTGGGCTCGATCTGGGAAGGCACCAGCAACATCGTCGCGCTGGACGTGCTGCGCGCCATCAAGAAAGAAAACTCCCTGCCGGCGCTGCGCAGCCACATCGACCGCCTGCTGGCGGATGGCGCGCCCTGCCCGCCCGAACTGGCCAGCATGCAGGCCAGCGCCCTGGAAAAGACCTATGCGCTGGCGGAACACGCCGCGCAGGGCGACCATGCGCAGCTGGCCCGCCAGGCCGCGTCGCTGCTTTATCACGCCGTATCCATGGCCGCGCTGCGGTGGGAAGCCACCGGCGCGGGATTGGAAACCCGCGCGCGGCTGGCCGACCAGGTGCTGCTGCACCGCCTGGCGCCGCGCGACCCTTACGCCATCCCGCCCGACGAAAGCGCGGCCTGCCAGGCCATCCTGCACTACGCGCTGTAGCCCCTGTCAGGACTTTTGCTGTAACCCGACGCCGGCGGCACAGCCGGCGCGTCATCCACTGGAGACACGCATGAAACGCTATATTGCCCCCCTGTTTCTGGCGGCCGCCGCCATCGCCGCCACGCCCGTCGCGGCGGCAGACGCCTTCCCCACGGCCCGGCCGGTCACGCTGGTGGTGCCCTTTCCGCCGGGCGGCCCCACCGACGCGCTGGCGCGCCGCCTGGCCGAAAAGCTGCGCGAGCCCCTCAACCAGAACGTCATCGTCGAAAACCGCAGCGGCGCGGGCGGCAACATCGGCTCCGAATATGTCGCCTCGGCAAAGCCCGACGGCTACACCATCCTGTTCGGCACCTCCGGCCCGCTGGCCATCAACGTCAGCCTGTACAAAAAGCAGAACTACAACCCCGAGACCAGCTTCGCGCCCATCATCCGCATCGGCCACCTGCCCAACATCCTGGTGGTGAACCCGTCGGTGCCCGCCAACAACCTGCAGGAACTGATCGCCTACGCCCAGAAGAACCCGGACAAGCTGAGCTACGCCTCGTCCGGCAATGGCGCGTCGTCGCACCTGGCCGGCATCCTGTTCAACCGCATGGCCGGCACCAAGATCATGCACATCCCGTACAAGGGCACCGGACCCGCGCTGAACGACCTGCTGGGCGGACAGGTGTCGATGTCGTTCACCGACATCCTGACCGCGCTGCCCTACATCAAGGCGGGCAAGCTGCGCCCGATCGGGCTGGCCAGCGCCCAGCGTTCGGATGCGCTGCCCGACCTGCCCACGCTGTCCGAACAAGGCTTGAAAGGCTATGACGTCAGCGTCTTCTTCGGCATCGTCGCCCCCAAGGACACGCCCGCCGATGTGGTGAACACGCTGAACCAGGCCTTCAAGACCGCCCTCGCCGATCCCACGATCGCGCAGACGCTGCGCACGCAGGGCATCGTCGAGGCGCAGGACAAGACGCCGCAGGGCCTGTCCAGCTTCATCACCACCGAAGTCCCCAAGTGGCGCGAACTGATCCAGAGCGCCAACGTTTCCATCGACTGACGCGACGCATAGCCATGGCCCAAACCCTACCCAATGCCGGCGCCCTCGCGGGCTGCAAGGTGATCGATCTGTCACGCGTGCTGGGCGGCCCGTACTGCACCCAGATCCTGGCCGACCACGGCGCCGACGTGCTGAAGATCGAGCCGCCCGGCGGCGACGAGACGCGCGGCTGGGGCCCGCCCTTCCTGGGCGAGACCGCCTCGTATTTCGTCGGCGTGAACCGCAACAAGGACGGCATGACGCTGGACCTGTCGCAGCCCGCCGGGCAGGAACTGCTGCGCCACCTGCTGGCCGACGCCGACGTGCTGGTCGAGAACTTCAAGCCTGGCACGCTGGAAAAGTGGGGCCTGGGCTACGACGACCTGAAGCAGGCCTTCCCCGCGCTCATCCATTGCCGCGTCAGCGGCTTCGGCTCGGATGGCCCGCTGGGCGGCCTGCCGGGTTACGACGCCTGCGCGCAGGCCATGTGCGGCCTGATGAGCGTGAACGGCGAGGCGGACGGCGAGGCAACCCGGGTGGGGCTGCCGGTCGTGGACATGGTGACGGGCCTGAACGCGGCGGTGGCCATCCTGCTGGCGCTCAACGAGCGCACGCGTAGCGGGCTGGGACAATTCCTGGACATCACGCTGTACGACTGCGCGCTGTCGCTGCTGCACCCGCATGCGCCGAACTACTTCTACAGCGGCAAGGTGCCGCAGCGCAGCGGCAACGCGCACCCCAACATTGCCCCCTACGAAACGCTGCCCACCGCAAGCGGCCCGATCTTCCTGGCCGTCGGCAACAACCGCCAATTTGCAATGCTGACCCGGACGCTGGACGCCCCCGCGCTGTCCGACGACCCGCGCTACGCCACCAACGCGGATCGCCTGCGCAACCGCCAGGCACTGCGCGATGACCTTGCCGCCCTGCTGGCCCGCCATGAGGCGGCCACGCTAGCGGACCAGCTGCTGCGCGCGGGCGTGCCCGCCGCCGCCGTGCAGACGGTGGACCAGGCGTTGGCTCATCCGCACACCCTGCACCGCGGCATGGTGCTGGAACAGGGCGACTACAAGGGCGTGGGATCGCCCATCAAGCTGTCGCGCACGCCCGCCACGCTGCGCAAGCTGCCGCCAGACCTGGCGCCGCCATCTGGGCAGGACTGATCCCGCATCGATGACCCGCCCGGCGCCCGCCGGGCTTTTTTTTCCCCAAGCGAGCCGCCGCCCCGCGCGCAACAACTTAGACATTTGGTTTCAGCAGGCCGCCCGACTGCCGCCTTAGACTTTTTTCCGCATCTCGCGTTGCTCCCCGCACGCTTTTCCCGAGCCACATAAGAGGAAATAAAAGACTATGGCCACGAACGACTCACAAGACCACGGCCAGCTGAAACGGGTGATGGGCCCGAAACTGCTGCTGCTATTCATTGTTGGCGACATCCTGGGCACTGGCGTGTATGCGCTGACCGGGCAAGTGGCCGCCGAAGTCGGCGGCGCGGCCTGGCTGCCGTTCCTGGTGGCCTTCGGGGTGGCCCTGCTGACCGCGCTTTCCTACCTTGAACTGGTCACCAAGTACCCGCGCGCCGCCGGCGCCGCGCTCTACGTCCACAAGGCGTTCGGCGTGCATTTCCTGACGTTCATCGTCTGCTTTACCGTCATGTGTTCCGGCCTGACGTCGGCCGCCACCGCCTCGCAGGCCTTCGCCGCCAACCTGTTCGCGGCGATGGGCATCGAGGCCGAAAAGCACTGGATCACCCTTGGCGCACTGGGCTTCATGACGCTGGTCATGCTGGTCAATTTTCGTGGCGCGACTGAAAGCGTGCGCGCCAACGTCGTGCTCACGCTGATCGAGCTGTCGGGCCTGCTGATGGTCATCCTGCTGGGCTTTTACGCCATCTCCGGCGGCCAGGCGGATTTCTCGCGCGTCGTCGCGTTCGATACGCCCGAGGACAAGAGCGTGTTCCTGGCGGTGACCTCGGCCACCGCGCTCGCGTTCTTCGCCATGGTCGGCTTCGAGGACTCGGTCAACATGGCCGAGGAAACGCACGATCCCAGCCGCATCTTCCCGAAGGTCATGCTGACCGGCCTGGGCATCACGGCGCTCATCTATGTGCTGGTGTCCATCTGCGCCGTTGCGCTGGTGCCGGTGGGCGAACTGGCCAAGAGCAGCACGCCGCTGGTGCTGGTGGTCAAGCGCGCCGCGCCGGATCTGCCGGTGGAGTACATCATGCCGATCATCTCGATGTTCGCCGTGGCGAACTCGGCGCTCATCAACATGATGATGGCCAGCCGCCTGCTGTACGGCATGTCGCGCCAGGGCGTGCTGCCGTCCTTCCTGGCGCACGTGCACCGCAAGAACCAGACGCCGTGGACGGCCATCCTGTTCACGACGGCGCTGGCCTTCGGCCTCATCATCCTGGTCTCGCTGACCGACTCGCAGGCGATCCGCGCGCTGGGCGGCACCACCGCGTTGCTGCTGCTGGGCGTGTTCGCCTTCGTGAACGTCGCGGTGCTGGTCCTGCGGCGCGACAAGGTGGCGCATCGCCACTTCTCCATCAACCGCCTCGTCCCGTGGGTGGGCGCCGCCGCCTGCCTGTTCCTGGTCACCCCGCTGACCGGCCGTGACGTGATCCAGTACCAGGTCGCCGGCTGGCTGCTGCTGCTGGGCGTGGTGATGTGGTTCGTGACCTGGCTGGCGCGGCGCCGCGAGTCCAGGATGGAACTGGACCCGTCGTCGCTGGAGTGATACCGCAAGGGCCGCAGGCTCCCGGATCGCTGGCGCGCGGCTGCGCGGCGCCGGTCCGGGCACGCTTCAGCCGCCCACCGCTAGCCCTTCGCGGCGCGGATCCGCGCCGCCTTCAAGTCCCTTGGCGTCAATGACGATGCCGTGGATGCCGCTGGGAAACTCGGTGATCCGCACCGGGTGTCCCATGCGCTCAAGCTCTGGCGCCAGCGCTTCCAGCGCCGTGCCCTTCTCCAGTTCGGTTTCCTTGTTGCGGCTGCCCATGTTGGGCAGGTCGATCGCCGACTGGATGTCCAGATTCCAGTCCAGCACGCCCACCAGCGTCTTGGCGACGTAGTTGATGATGGCGCTGCCGCCCGGCGAGCCCACCAGCAGGTACGGCTTGCCCTCCTTGAGCACCATCATCGGCGCCATCGAGCTGCGCGGCCGCTTGCCCGGTTCGATGCGATTGGCCACGAGCCGGCCTTCGGGGTCCTTGAACGACGACGAAAAATCGGTCATCTCGTTGTTGAGCAGAAAGCCCCGCACGAAGATCTTGCTGCCGAATTCACTTTCGATCGTGGTCGTCATGGTCAGGGCGTTGCCCTGCGCATCGACCGCCACCAGGTGGCTGGTGGACGGCAGCTCCAGTGCGTTGTCCTTGCCCAGCGACAGCAGCTTGCCTTCGGGATCGCCGGGCAGCGCCACCTTCATGCTGCGATCCGGCTGGATCAAAGCGCCGCGCGCGCGCAAGTAAGCCGGGTCCAGCAAGGCGCGCACCGGCACGCGCACGAAGTCGGGGTCCGCCACGTAGAAATCGCGGTCGCCAAAGGCCAGCCGGCCAGCTTCCGAGAAATAGTGCACGGCCTGCACCGTGCCGGGCGCATACCGGCTTAGCGGGAATTGCTCCAGCTCGCCCAGCATCTGCAACACGGCGATGGGCCCGCTGCTGGGCGGCCCCATGCCGCAGAGCTGATAGCCGCGGTACGCGCCGCACACCGGATCGCGCGTCTTGGCGCGATAGTCCGCCAGATCCTTCAAGGCCAGGTCGCCGGGCTTCTCGTGGCCCTGCACCGCCGCCACGATGTCGCGCGCGATGTCGCCCTGGTAGAACGCGTCGGCGCCCTGCGAGGCCACGGCGCGCAGGGTGCGCGCGAACGCCGGATTCTTCAGCACGTGGCCCACGGGCCACGGCGTGCCGTCCGGCGCGTAGAAGTACGCGGCGGCGGCGGCCTGTTGCGGCAGCGCCTTGTTGCCGGCCAGCAGCGCGTGCAGGCGCGGCGACACCGCAAAGCCCGATTCCGCAAGTTCGATGGCCGGCTGGAACAGATCGGCCCAGGGCAGCTTGCCCTGCGCCTTGTGCGCCAGTTCCAGCCCGCGCAAGAGGCCGGGCACGGCGACCGACATGCCGTTGTTGACGGCCTGTGCAAAGGGCAGCGGTTTGCCCTCGGCATCCAGGAAGCGGTCGGGCCGCGCCGCCGCGGGCGCGGTCTCGCGGCTGTCGTACGTGCGGATCTGTCCGTCCGCCGCCGAATACAACACCATGAAGGCGCCGCCGCCGATGCCCGACGACTGCGGCTCGACCAGATTGAGCACCAGTTGCGTGGCGATGGCCGCGTCGACCACGCTGCCCCCGCGCCGCAGCATGGCTTCGCCCGCGCGGCTGGCAAGGGGGTTGGCGGACACCATCATGAAATGCGGCGCGCGCACGAGCTCGCGCTTCTGGACGCCGCTGGCGGCTTCGGGATTCAGGTCTTCCGCCGCGGGCGTGCGCGCCCAGCTGGCGGATGCGAACGGCAGGCCGGCGATGGCGGCGGCGAGCAGCAGGGCGGCGTGGCGGCGTAGGCGCATGGAAAGCTCCGGTGATCGCCGGACGTCCGGCAGGCGTCCATGATAGTCAAAGGTCTGCGCCGCTGCCCATGCGCGCCTTCCGGCTTAGAATCGCGGTTTACGGATCACCAGAGCCCCCGTTTGCGCCATGCGCCTGCGCCACATCGAGATATTCGAAGCGATCCGCCGCACCGGATCCCTGACCGAAGCCGCCGCCGCGCTGCACATTTCACAGCCCGCCGCCAGCAAGCTGCTGGCGCATGCCGAAAGCCAGCTTGGCTTCAAGCTGTTTGACCGGGTGAAGGGCCGGCTGGTCGCCACGCGCGAGGCAGAGATCCTCACGCCCGAGATCGCGCGGCTGAGCCAGGACCTGAGCAGCGTGCGCCGGCTGGCGTCCAACCTGCGCGACCGGCCCAATGGCCATCTGCGCCTGGGCTGCGCGCCCGCGCTGGGACTTGGCCTGCTGCCCGGCGTCGTGCGCGACAGCCGCGACGCGCAGCCCGGCATCACGTTCGATATCCACACGCATCACAGCGCCGAGCTGGTGCAGGGGCTGCTGACGCGCGAACTGGATCTGGCCATCACGTTCGACACCAACGACTATCCCGGCCTCACGCGCATGGGGCTGGGCCACACCGAGCTCGTGCACCTGAGCCGCCGCGCCGCGCAGGGTCCGCTGCGATTGTCGGAGCTGTCGGAAGCGAGAGGCGTAGAAGCGTCGGGCGCCGGTGCGTCGGGCGCCGCGGCGTTGGGCGCCAGTGCGTCGGGTTCCCCCACGGCAGGCGATACGCTGATCGTGCTGGACGCCAGCGACGCCTCCGGCGCATTGCTGCAATTGGCGCTGGACGCCCAGGGCCTGGCGCCGCAGGTCGCCATCCAGGTGCAGACGCATTACGTGGCGTGCGCGCTGGTGGACGCGGGATGCGGCGACGCCATCGTCGACGCCATCACCGCGCAAGCCATGCTGCGTCCCGGCATGACCCTGCGCCGCCTGGAACCCGCGCTGCGGGTGCCGATCAGCATCATGACGCGCAACCAGGATCCGCTTTCCGCGCTGCACCGCGACCTGATCGAGCGCCTGCGCGCCGCCTGCGCCGCACTGCTGGAAGGACTGGACGCGCGGGTCTGATAGCCACAAAGCACAACGGGCGCCCGAAGGCGCCCGCTGCAATATCGATCGGGGCAGACCCGCCTGCCCCGCGAAACATCAGTCCAGCTTGATGTTCTGCTTCTTCACCACGTCCTGGGCCCAGTTGAACTGTTCCTGGATTTCCTTGGCGAATTCTTCCGGCGTGTTGCCCGACGGCGCCGAGCCCTGCTCTTCCAGCGCCTTGATGACCTTCGGGTCCTTCAGGGCGACGACGGCGGCGTCACGCAGCTTGTTCACGACGTCCATCGGCGTGTCCTTGGGCGCCAGGAGGCCATACCAGACGGGCTGGTTCAGCACCGGGTAGCCCGCGTCCTTGAACGTCGGAACACCCTTCAGCGTGCCGATCTGCTCGGGCCACGCGATGGCCATGGCGTTCAGCTTGCCGGCCTGGATCTGCGGCATCGACGACGGCAGGTTGTCGAACAGGATTTCGATCTGGCCGCCAACGGCATCGGCCAGCGCCGGGCCCGACCCCTTGTAGGGCACATGCACGATGTCGGTGCCGGTGGCCATCTTGAAGGATTCGCCCATCAGGTGCAGCACGCCGCACGTGCCCGAGCTGCCGTACGAGTACTTGCCCGGATTCTTCTTCAGTTCTTCGATGAAGCCCTTGAAGTCCTTGGCGGGGAACTTGGGGTTCACGGCCACGACGTTGGCGGTGTTGGCGAAGTTGGTGACCGGCTGGAAGTCCTTGATCGGATCGTACGGCAGGTCCTTCGGACGGCAAGCGGGGTTCACGGCCATCGTGGAGACGGTGGCAATGGACAGCGTGTAGCCGTCGGCCGGCGCGCGCGCGGCTTCGGCCGCACCGATGGCGCCGCCCGCGCCGCCCTTGTTCTCAACGACCATGGGCTGGCCGAGTTCCTGGCTCATGCGCTGCGTCACGAGACGCGCAATGATGTCGGTGGAACCGCCGGGCGCGAACGGAACGATCACGCGGATGGCCTTGCTGGGGTACTTGTCTGCGGCGTGTGCGACCGAAGCGCCCAACGTGCCGGCTGCGCCGGTAGCAAGGGCGATGGCCACGGCCAGAGAGCGGACCTTATTCATAGATGTGTTTCCTCCAAGAGTGCGAGCCCGTTTGTAGACGGCCCGTTGTGTGTTGTGTCCGCCTGTAGACGGACCAGCAGATAACGGTGCGGGCGCATTGCTTGTGCGCAGCGTGTCGGCGCTGCATTTATGAGTTGCTTGTGGCACAAGCGCCCGCCAGAATGTCGGAGAATAGCAGCAAACGCTTACACCCGCATAGCGCGCCGGCCATCGCCCGGCGCTCGGCAAAAACCTCTTCTCCCATGTCTGTTGCCCTCCTGGTTTTCCCCGATTTCATGCTGGTCGCGCTGGGTTGGGCGCTACGTCACAAGCTGGGTTTCTCGCGCGAATTCTTCGCCGGAACGGAACGCCTCGTCTACTTCGTGCTGTTCCCCGCCTTGCTGTTCCAGGCGATCGTGCGCACGCCCATCACGGCGGGCAACGCGGCGCTGCTGCTGCAGGCTTCTGCCGCGGTCGTGGCCGCGGGCGTGGCGATGGCGTGGCTGGCGGGCCTGGTCCTGCGGCCCTCGTCGCTCGGGCTGGCCTCGTCAGCGCAATGCGGCTACCGGTTCAACACCTACATCGGCCTGGCCTTGTCGGCCAGTCTGGCGGGCACGCAGGGCCAGACCGCCATGGCGCTGATCGTCGGCTTTGCGGTGCCCATGGCCAACATCGCGGCCGTGTACGGCCTGGCGCGGCACAACGGCGGCAACCTGCTGCGCGAGCTGGCGCGCAATCCGCTCGTGGTCTCCACGCTGCTGGGCCTGGCCTGCAATCTCGCGGGACTGCAACTGCCCGGCGCCGTCGACACCGTGCTGGCGCGGCTGGGCGCGGCGGCGATCGCGCTGGGCATCCTCTGCGTGGGGGCCAGCCTGGCATGGGAAGGCGGCAAGGGCTACGGATCGCTGATTGCCTGGATGCTGGGGGTCAAGCTCGTCGCGTTGCCCGCGGTCGCGCTGCTGGTGGCGCATCTACTCGGCCTGCCGCCGCTGGAAGCACGCATGCTGCTGCTCTTCGCGGCGCTGCCCACCGCCTCGGCGGCCTACGTGCTGGCGATGCGCATGGGCGGCGATGGCCGCATGGTGGCCGTGCTGATCTCGCTGGGCACCTTGTTCTCGGCCGTCACGATCCCGATGTGGCTGCTGCTGGCCGGCGGCTGACCTTCCCCCCAAAAAAATGGCCGCCCCGGCAAGGGCGGCCATCTCATGCGGGTGGCGCAAGCCAGTTCAAGAAGGCTTGTGCGCGTTCGTCATCGAGCCCGGCACGACCCATTCGGCAAACTGCGCTTCGGTCACATAACCCAGCGCCAGCGCCGATTCCTTCAGCGACAGGCCTTCCTTGTGCGCCTTCTTGGCGATCTGCGCGGCCTTGTCGTAGCCAATGTGCGGATTCAGCGCGGTCACCAGCATCAGCGACCGGTCCACGAGTTCGGCAATGCGCTCGTGGTTGGGCTCGATGCCCGCGGCGCAATGCTTGTCGAAGCTGGCCATGCCGTCCGTCAAAAGGCGCACCGACTGCAGGAAATTGTGGATCACCAGCGGCTTGTAGACGTTCAGCTCGAAGTTGCCGCTGGCGCCGCCGATGTTGATCGCCACGTCGTTGCCCAGGACCTGCGCGGCCAGCATCGTGATGGCTTCGCACTGCGTCGGGTTGACCTTGCCCGGCATGATCGAGCTGCCCGGCTCGTTCTCGGGGATGCTGATCTCGCCCAGGCCCGACCGCGGACCGCTCGACAGCCAGCGCACGTCGTTGGCGATCTTCATGAGGCCGGCCGCCAGCGACTTCAGCGCGCCGTGCGCAAACAGCAGCGCTTCGTGCGAGGCGAGCGCCTGGAATTTGTTGGGCGCCGAGACGAACGCCGTGCCCGTGGCGTGGGCCAGATCGGCCGACACCTTCGCGCTGAATTGCGGATGCGCGTTCAGGCCCGTGCCCACCGCCGTGCCGCCGATGGCCAGCTGGTGCAGGCCCGGCAGCGTGGCGCGGATCTGCTGTTCGGCCAGATCAAGCTGGGCCACGTAGCCCGAAAGCTCCTGGCCCAGCGTCAGCGGCGTGGCGTCCTGCAGGTGGGTGCGGCCGATCTTGACGATGTCGTAGAACGCGGCGCTCTTTTCCGCCAGCGTGGCGCGCAGCGCCTTCAGCGACGGCAGCAGGCGATGCTCGACCTCGACCGCGGCCGCCACGTGCATGGCGGTCGGGAACGTGTCATTGGACGACTGCCCGCGGTTGACGTGATCGTTCGGGTGCACCTTGCGCGCTTCGCCGCGCTCGCCGCCCAGGAGCTCCGAGGCGCGGTTGGCAAGCACCTCGTTCATGTTCATGTTGCTCTGCGTGCCCGACCCGGTCTGCCAGACCGACAGCGGGAATTCGTTGGGCCATTTGCCAGCGATGACTTCGTCGGCGGCGCGCATGATCGCGTCAGCGATCTGCGCGTCCAGCTCACCCAGGTCGGCATTGACCTTGGCCGCCGAACGCTTTAGCCGCGCCATCGCATTGACCAGCGGCTCCGGCATCTTTTCGGTGGAGATCGCGAAGAAATGCAGCGAGCGCTGCGTCTGGGCTCCCCACAGATGGTCTTGCGGCACCTCGATGGGGCCAAAGGTGTCTTTTTCGATGCGGGTCTTCATGGCGCGTACAACTCCGTGGCGGCGTCAGTCGCGGGCGGCGGGACGCCGTCGGTCACGACATATTGAGAATAAATATCAGTTATAGGTTAGCAGAAACCCGCATTCCTATAATTGCTCCAAACTGTGCTCCGATCCTCGTTTTTTACCACTCGCCCCGCGCCATGTCCGCCCCCCTTGCCACCCTGACTTTGCACCTGCCCGACGAAGCCGCCACCGAGGCGCTGGCACGCCAGCTGGCGCCGATGGTCACGGGCGCCAAAACCGGCCTGCCAGGCGCGTGTATTCATCTCCAAGGTGATCTCGGCGCAGGAAAAACGGCCTTCTCCAGGGCATTGTTGCGTGAAAGCGGCATCACAGGCCGAATCAAGAGTCCAAGCTACGCCCTGCTTGAATCCTATAAACTTTCTAACTTATACTTCTATCACCTTGATTTTTATAGATTTAGTGATTCGCGCGAATGGTTGGACGCAGGATTTCGGGATTTACTGCGTGACGATGCGGTCGTTTTGATCGAATGGCCGGAGCGGGCAGAAGGCCTTTTGCCCCCACCGGACCTGCTGATCTGCCTTGCCTATGCAGGCGACGGACGTGACGCCACCCTGACCGCGTACACCGCCCGAGGACAAACATGGTTGAACGCGATTGTCCCCCCGCCCCTGACGGCGCCCTCCCCTCGGCAGGCGCCACCCGCCGACGCCTGATCAGCGTCGCCGCCACGCTGCTCGTCCTGCCGGTCGTGCCGCGGCTGGCGCAGGCCGCCACGATCCTGGCCGTACGGACTTGGCCTGCCGACGAATACACCCGCGTCACGCTGGAACTGGACAGCGAACTCAAGGCTGAACAGTTCACGCTGGAAAATCCCCACCGCCTGGTGGTCGACATCGAGGGACTGACCCTCAGCGCGGCCTTGAACGATCTGGTCTCCAAGGTCCGGCCCGACGATCCCTACATCCAGAGCCTGCGCGTGGCGCAGAACCGCCCGAACGTCGTGCGGCTGGTGTTCGATCTGAAGCAGCCCGTGGCGCCGCAGGTGTTCACGCTCAAGCCCGTTGCCGACTACCAGTACCGGCTGGTGCTGGACCTGTACCCCAAGATTGCCCAGGATCCGCTGATCGCGATCCTGAACAAGTCCAGCGGTCCCGATGTGGACGATCCGCTGGCGCGCATCCTGGAAGACATCCAGCGCAACCCGGTGACCCGCGCGGATCCGCCGGAGCCGCCCCGCGTGCGCGGCCAGCAGCCGGCGCCCGCCCTGCCGACCCCGCCCAAGCCCCCCGCCACCGCCAGCCGCGGCAAGCCGCGCATGCTGACCATCGCGCTGGACCCCGGCCACGGCGGCGAAGACCCGGGCGCCATCGGCAAATCCGGCCTGCGCGAAAAAGACGTGGTGCTGCGCATTGCGCGGCGCCTGAAGTCGCTGATCGACAGCCAGCCGTACATGCGTGCTTATCTGACGCGGGACGACGATTACTTCGTGCCGCTGCACGTGCGCGTGCAGAAGGCGCGCCGTGTGCATGCGGACCTGTTCATCTCCATCCATGCGGACGCCTGGGTCAAGCCCTCCGCCAACGGCTCGTCGGTCTTCGCGCTGTCCCAGCGCGGCGCCACCAGCGCGCAGGCCCGGTGGATGGCCGACAAGGAAAACGCGGCCGACCTGATCGGCGGCGTCAACCTGGGCAGCCACGACCGCCAGGTCGCCAAGGTGCTGCTGGACCTGTCCACCACGGCCCAGATCAACGACTCGCTCAAGGTGGGCAACGCCTTCCTGGACGAAATCAAGAAGATCAACCGCCTGCACAAGAACAGCGTCGAACAGGCCGGCTTTGCCGTGCTGAAGGCGCCGGACATTCCGTCGGTGCTGGTCGAGACCGCCTTCATCAGCAATCCCCAGGAAGAAGCCCTGCTGCGCAGCGCAGGGCACCAGGACAAGCTGGCGCAGGCCATGATGACCGGCATCCAGCGCTACTTCACCGCCAACCCGCCGCTGGCGCGCCTGGGCGACGTGAGCTAGGTTTTACGCGCGATCCCGGCCCTTTGGCCGGGCCCATGAAAAAAAGGCTATGCACCCGTTGGCGCATAGCCTTTTTGTTTGGGCGCCGCGCGCCGCCCTAGTGCGCCCGGCGTGCGCGCACCAGCTTGACCAGGCCGGCCCCCACGACCGGCACGACGGCCGCCGCCAGGCCCACCAGGACGATGGTGTTCAGGTGATCGCGAATGATCGGGATGTTGCCGAAGAAGTAACCCGCCGCGACCAGGCTGATCACCCACAGCAGCGCGCCCATGATGTTGAACATCTGGAAGCGCGCCATCGACATCTCGGCCACGCCCGCCACGAAGGGCGCAAAGGTGCGCACCACCGGGATGAAGCGCGACATGACGATCGTCTTGCCGCCGTGCTTTTCATAGAAGGCATGCGTGCGCATCAGCGCGCCGCGGTCCAGGAAGCGCAGGTTCATCGAGAACACCCGCGGCCCGATGTAGCGGCCGATCGCGTAGTTCAGCGAGTTGCCGGTCACGGCCGCCACGATGAGCAGCACCGACATCAGGATGGGGTCGATATGGCCCGTGGCGCCAAAGGCGCCGGCGATGAACAAGAGCGAGTCGCCCGGCAGGAAAGGCAGCACGACCAGTCCCGTCTCGGCAAAGACGATGAGAAACAGCACCAGGTACACCCACACGCCGTATTGCTCGACCCAGAGACCCAGCGTCTGGTCGATGTGGAGCACCATATTGAAAAACTCGAGCATTGAAGCGGCCCTGATATCGGATGTGAATTTGTCAGCGACTATAGCCCACTGGAGCATGACGCTAAAATCGTCCGCACTGCTACATAAGATCTGGGCCACATGACCGAACGTCGTTCCATCCTTGCGCTTCCTGACCTGCTGATCAGCCAGATCGCCGCTGGCGAGGTCATCGAGCGCCCCGCGTCCGTGCTCAAGGAAATCCTTGAAAACGCGATCGACGCAGGCGGGCGCGCCATCGAGGTCCGTCTCGAAGGCGGCGGCATCCGGCGTATTGCGGTGACGGATGACGGCGGCGGTATCCCGCCCGACGAACTGCCCCTGGCGCTGGCCCGCCACGCCACCAGCAAGATCCGCTCGCTGAACGAACTGGAATCCGTGGCATCCATGGGGTTTCGCGGCGAAGCCCTGGCCTCGATTGCGTCCGTGGCCCAGGTGTCCATCATTTCGCGCACCCGCGACGGCGACCATGCCTGGCAGATCGACGCGGGCAGCATGCAGGTCAGCCCCGCCTCCGGCCCGCCCGGCACCACCGTCGACGTGCGCCAGCTCTTCGACGCGGTGCCCGCGCGCCGCAAGTTCCTGCGCTCCGAAGCCACCGAATTCGGCCATTGCGTCGACGCCATGGAGCGCATCGCGCTAGCGCATCCGCAGATTGCCTTCCGCCTGTTCCACCACGACCGCGCGCAGCGCCAGTGGCTGCCGGCCGAACCGCCGCAGCGCATCCGCGACGTGCTGGGCGCCGAATTCGCCGAGCACGGGCTGTTGCTGTCGCATTCGGTCGGCACGGTCAGCCTGGCCGGCATGATTACCCGGCCGACCGCCGCCCGCGCCCGCGCCGACCGCCAGTACCTCTACGTCAACGGCCGCTACGTGCGGGACCGCACCGTCAGCCACGCGCTGCGCGCGGCCTACGCCGACGTGCTGCACGGCGACCGCCAGCCCGCTTATGTGCTGTTCCTGGACATCGATCCGGCCGCCGTGGACGTGAACGTCCACCCGGCCAAGCACGAGGTGCGCTTCCGCGACAGCGGGGCCGTGCACCGCTTTGTTTCGCACGCGGTCAGCCAGACGCTGGCGCAGACCGGCGGCTCGTCGGCCGTGGCGCCTGCGGCACAGGCCGATGACGGCGGATTCGAAACCGTCGCGCGACCGGCGGGCGACGCCGCCTCCTCCGACGCCGCCGCCCCCGCCTACCGCCCTGCGATGCCGGCCCCGTCGGAATCGCCGCGCCCGGGCTATGGAGGCATGAATGGCGGCACGGCAGGCAGCACAGCGGGCGGCGCGCATGCCGGTGCGCACCCCGGCTCGGGCAACGGCGCCGCCTATGGCCTGCGCCCGTCGCCCGCCTCGCAGCGCCCGCATACCCAGGTGCCCTTCCGCCTGCACGCCGAACCGGCTGGCATTCCCGCCGCCGACTGGCAATCGCTCTACCGCCCCCTGACCGACGACACCGCCGCCCGGGCGGCGCCCCTGCGTGAACCGGCGCCCGCCGCGCTGCCCGCCGACGAAGAACACCCGCTGGGCATGGCGGTGGCGCAGTTGCACGGCGTGTACATCCTGGCGCAGAACCGTCGCGGCATGGTGCTGGTCGACATGCACGCCGCCCACGAGCGCGTGGTCTACGAACAGCTCAAGCAGGCCCTGGACGCGCGCAGCCTGCCGCGCCAGGACCTGCTGGTGCCCGTGGTGTTCCACGCCCAGGAAAAGGACGTGGCGCTGGTCGAGGAATTCGAGGAACAGTTGAACGACCTGGGCTTTGAGATGCGTCCTTCCGGCCCCACCTCGATCGCGGTCCGATCAGTGCCTGCCATCCTGGCCCGCGGGGACATCGAAACCCTGGCCCGCGCCGTGTTGCGCGATCTGGGCGCGGTGGGCGTCTCGCGCCTGTTGACCGAACAGCGCAACGAACTGCTCTCGACCATGGCCTGCCACGGCTCCGTGCGCGCCAACCGCAAGCTCACCCTCGAAGAGATGAACGGCCTGCTGCGCCAGATGGAATCCACGGAACGGGCCGACCAGTGCAACCACGGCCGTCCCACCTGGGTGCAATGGTCCATGTCCGACCTGGACAAGCTCTTCCTGCGTGGGCAATAGCTTGCCTGCATCCCTCTCCCCCGTTTTGCCCCCGGTCATCTGCCTGGCGGGCCCCACCGCGGCCGGCAAGAGCGCCTCGACGCTGGCCCTGGCCGAACGCTGGCCGCTCGAGATCGTCAACGTGGACTCGGCCACGATCTACCGCGGCATGGATATCGGCACCGCCAAGCCCTCTCTTGAAGAACAGGCCCGCGTTCCGCAGCACCTGCTCGACATCCTGGACCCGGCGCAGTCGTATTCGGCCGCGGAATTCCGCGCCGACGCGCTGCGCCTGATCGCCGACATTCGCGCGCGCGGCCGCATCCCGCTGCTGGCGGGCGGCACGATGATGTACTACAAGGCGCTGCGCGACGGCCTGGACGATCTGCCGCAGGCCGATCCCGCGCTGCGCGCCGAACTGGAAGCGCGCGCCGCCCGGCTGGGCTGGCCCGCGCTGCACGCCGAGCTGGCGAAGCTGGACCCCGTCACGGCCGCGCGCCTGGCGCCCAACGACAGCCAGCGCATCCAGCGCGCACTCGAAATCTGCCAGCTTTCCGGCCAACCGATGTCGGCCCTGCTGCAACGTGCCCAGCGCAAGCCGGACGATGACGCCAACCGCTACGTGACGATCAGCCTGGAGCCCTCGGACCGCGCCGCCCTGCACGCCCGCATCGAGCAGCGCTTTGACGCCATGCTGCGCCAGGGACTGCTGGACGAGGTGCGCGGCCTGCACGCCCGCGCCGACCTGCACCCGGGCCTGCCGTCCGTGCGCTGCGTGGGCTACCGCCAGATGTGGGCGCACCTGGACGGCCAGATCGACCTGGACACCGCCCGCGAACAGGGCATCGCGGCGACGCGGCAACTGGCCAAGCGCCAGATCACCTGGCTGCGCGCGCAGCCCGATCGCGTCATCGTCGACTGCCTGGCCGCCGACGCGGTCGCGCAGACGATCGACGCCGTGGCGCTGGCGCTGGCGGACTGACGGGCGGCATTCAAAGGTGTCTGACACCCCCTGAGACGGCATCGCAGGATGAAGTTGGTCTCGTCGGGGTGTCAGACACCTTTGAATGCCGCCCAGGCGCCCTCACGCGGCGCCAAAAAAAAATGACCGCCATCACGGCGGTCATCTTCATTGCAGCGCGATCGCCGCGGCGTCACACCACGAAGGTCTGCGCCATGCCGGCTTCCTGGGGCACGATCTCGCCCAGCTTGCTGACGGTCTCGCCCTGCTCGCGCAGCGTGGCGGCAATGGCGTCGGCCTGAGCCGGATCCACCACCAGCACCATGCCGATGCCGCAGTTGAAGACGCGGTACATCTCGGTGTCCTCGACGCCGCCCTGCGCTTGCAGCCACTGGAACAGCTTGGGCATTTCCCAGGCGTCGCGGTGCAGCTTGGCAGCCAGGCCGTCCTGCAGGATGCGCGGCACGTTGTCCAGCAGGCCGCCGCCGGTGATGTGGGCCAGGCCCTTGATGTCGGTGCCGTGCTTGGCCAGGGCGGCCAGCACCTGCTTCACGTAGATGCGGGTCGGCGCCATGACCACGTCAACCATTTTCTGGCCGTGGAAATCGTCGTCGGGCTTGGCGCCCGCGCGTTCCAGGATCTTGCGCAGCAGCGAGTAGCCGTTCGAATGCGCGCCGCTGGAAGCCAGGCCCAGCACCACGTCGCCCGCCTTGATGGACTTGCCGTCGATGATCTTGGACTTTTCCACCGCGCCCACCGCGAAACCGGCCAGGTCGTATTCGCCGTCGGGGTACATGCCCGGCATTTCGGCGGTCTCGCCGCCGATCAGCGCGCAACCCGACAATTCGCAGCCCTTGGCAATGCCGCCCACCACTGCCGCCGCCGTGTCCACCGACAACTTGCCGCAACCGAAGTAATCCAGGAAGAACAGGGGTTCTGCGCCCTGCACCAGGATGTCGTTGACGCTCATGGCGACCAGGTCGATGCCCACCGTGTCGTGGCGGTTCCAGTCGAAGGCCAGGCGCAGCTTGGTGCCCACGCCGTCCGTGCCGGACACCAGCACGGGCTCCTTGTAGGTCTTGGGCACTTCGAACAGGCCGCCAAAGCCGCCGATACCGGCCAGCACCCCGGGGCGCATCGTGCGCGCGGCAAGGGGTTTGATTCGGTCGACCAGGGCGTCGCCTGCGTCGATGTCGACACCGGCGTCGCGGTAGGTCAGGGGGGCTTTAGGTTGGTTCGTCATGAGAAATGCCGTGGGGTATGTAACAATTGCTGGGATTTTGGTGGAACGCCCTGCATTTTACGATGACCCGGCCGCGGACAGGCGCTAAAGGGCGCAAACCCCCGCCAGGCCAAGCGTTCGGACGCGACACCATCGCCTCAGGTGGTTTAAAGTGTAGGGTTGGCCGGTATTGATTTTGCCAGTTTCTACATGGCCCTTGTATCACCGATTTTTCTTGGCTTTTTGCGGCGGCCCGGCCTGGACCTTCCGGCGCCGCCGAAAACGCCTGATTGCTAACTCTCATGAACCGCCAGCTGCTGCTCGACGTTCTCCCCGCGCCAGCGCCATCGCTGAACAACTACATCGCCGGCCCCAACGGAGAAGCGGTGGCAGCCGTGCGTGCGCTCAAGCCCGGCCGTGCCCTGTACATCTGGGGCGCCGCCGGCTGCGGCCGCACCCATCTGCTGCGCGCCCTGACCGCGCGCCCGGATGCCGTCTACATCGACCCGGCCAACGGCGAAAACATGCTGCGCCGCCTGGCCGAAGCCGATTCCAAATCGCCCATGCCCCACTTCGTGGCCGTCGACGACGTGCACCGCATGGACGACAGCCGCCAGGCCGCCCTGTTTGCGCTGTACAACCGCTGGCGCGAATCGGCCGCCACGCAGCGGGCCTTTGCGCTTGCGCTGGCCGGCGACCGCGCGCCGCTGTCTATGCCGCTGCGCGAAGATCTGCGCACGCGCCTGGGCTGGGACCTGGTGTTCCGGCTGGATCCGCTGTCCGACGCCGACAAGCTGGCCGCGCTGTCGGCGCAGGCCGCCGAACGCGGGCTGCACCTGGCGCCCGAAATCATCAACTGGATGCTCACGCACCACGAGCGCGACATCCGCAAGCTAGCGGCGTTGCTCGACGCGCTGGATCGTTATTCGCTGGCCACCGGCCGTCCCATCACCCTCCCCCTGCTGCGCGCCATGCTCGCAGATCCTGATTCACAACGCACATGACCACCCGACGTCTTGCCCTGTTCGACCTTGATCACACCTTGCTGCCGCTCGACAGCGACTATCAATGGGCCGACTATCTGGCGCGCACGGGCCGCGCGGGCGATCCCGTCGAGGCCCGCCGCCTGAATGACGATCTGATGGAGCGCTACAACCGCGGCGAACTCACGGCCGAACAGGCCGCCGAATTCATGCTCGGCCTGCTGGCCGCGCACGCGCCTCACGATCTGGCCGTCTGGCACGAAACCTTCATGGGCGAAGTCATCCGCCCGTCCATCACCCCCGCCGCGCGCGACCTGGTGGACGGCCACCTGGAAGCCGGGGACCTCTGCGCCATCGTCACGGCCACCAACAGTTTCGTCACCGCCCCGATCGCCCGCGCGTTCGGTGTGCCCCATCTGGTCGCGACCGATGCCGAGTACCTGCGCGGCCGCTACACGGGCCGCATCCTGGGCACGCCAAGCTTCAAGGAAGGCAAGGTGGTGCGCGTGAACGACTGGCTGGGCAGCATGGGCTTGGGGCTTGCGGATTTCTCCGAATCGTTTTTCTATAGCGATTCGGTCAATGATGTGCCGCTCCTCGAAAAAGTGACCCGTCCGATTGCCGCCAACCCCAGCCCCGCCCTGCGTGCCATTGCGCAGGAACGCGGCTGGCAAGTGATCGACCTGTTCGACCACATGGAAGATTCGAAGTCCTAAATGATCACTGAAACCATAAAAAAATTCGTCGGCCGGCTATTCGCGCCGACACCCAGGGGGCCGTTGCGCATCGGGCGCGACAAACACGGCATCGACCGCCGCAACGTGTCGCGCCACGCCATCAAGGTGTGCGAGGTGCTGCGCCAGCATGGCTACGAAGCCTATATCGTCGGCGGCGCGGTGCGCGACCTGATCGTCGGGCTCGAGCCCAAGGACTTCGACGTGGCCACCAACGCCACGCCCGAACAGATCCGTCCGCTGTTCCGCCGCGCACGCATCATCGGCCGGCGCTTTCAGCTTGTGCATGTGGTGTTCGGCCAGGAAATCATCGAGACCTCCACCTTCCGCGCCCCCGCCTCGGAAGACCAGGAAACCGACGAACACGGCCGCATCCTGCGCGACAACGTGTTCGGATCCCAGGAAGAAGACGCCAAACGCCGCGACTTCACCATGAATGCGCTGTACTACGACCCGCACAACGAGGAAGTCATCGACTACCACAATGGCGTGGCCGACCTGAAGAAGCGCCAGATCCGCATCATCGGCGATCCCGTCAAGCGCTACCGCGAAGATCCGGTCCGCATGCTGCGCGCGGTGCGCTTTGCCGCCAAGCTGAACGGCACGATCGATCCGGCCACGCGCGAGCCCATCAGCACCATGGCCGACCTCATCGAGAACGTGCCGGCCTCGCGCCTGTTCGACGAGATGCTCAAGCTGCTGACTTGCGGCCATGCAATGGACTGCCTGCGCCAGCTGCGCGCCGATGGCCTGCACAACGGCCTGCTGCCGCTGCTGGACGTGGTGCTTGAACAACCCGGCGGCGAACACTTCGTGGAACTGGCGCTGGAACGCACCGATGCGCGCGTACGCGCCGGCAAGACCATCAGCCCCAGCTTCCTGTTTGCCGCGCTGCTGTGGCAGCAGGTCGAAGTGCGCTGGAAGCAGTTGCGCGCGCAGGGCGAGCACACCATTCCGGCCCTGTCGTCGGCCGCGGACTCCGTGCTGGACGAACAGACCGAGAAGCTCGCCATCCAGCGCCGCTTCTCGTCCGACATGCGCGAGATCTGGTTCATGCAGCCGCGTTTCGAGCGGCGCATGGGCAAGACCATCTACCGCATGATCGAGCAGCCGCGTTTCCGCGCCGCCTGCGACTTCCTGCAGCTGCGCGCCGCCGCCGGCGAGTTCGACAGCGTGCTGGCGCAGTGGTGGATGGATCTGGCCAATGCCGACGACGCCACCCGTGCCGACATGATCGAAGAAGTGTCGCGCCAGCCGCGCGAAGCCAGCGACGCCGCCGCGCCCGCGCGCCGGCGCCGCCGTCCGCGCCGCAGCGGGCCGCGCAGCGCGCCCGCCGGCGAGTAACCGCGGTGCCGCAGCCGCCTGTCCGCGCCTACGTGGGCCTGGGCGCCAATCTGGGCGACAGCGCGGCCACCCTGCGCCAGGTCCTGGCGCAGCTCGAGGCCACGCCCGGCATCGCCGGGGTGACGGCCTCGCCGTTCTACCGCAGCGCGCCGGTCGACGCCACCGGCCCCGACTTCATCAATGCGGTGGCCGCCCTGGATACCGTCCTTGCGCCGCTGGCGCTATTGGATGTCCTGCAGGCGCTGGAGCACGAACACGGCCGCCTGCGTCCCTACCGCAATGCCCCTCGCACGCTCGATCTGGATCTGCTGCTGCACGGCGATGCACAGCTTGATCACGAACGGCTGATCCTGCCCCATCCCCGTCTGCATCTGCGCGCCTTCGTCCTGCTGCCGCTGCGCGACCTGGCGCCTGACCTGTCGGTGCACGGCAAACCGATGGATGCGTGGATCGGCGCGATCCACGACCAGCCCATCGAACGGCTCGCGGGCTGATCACGCCCATCGGGGCGCGCCGCCTGCCGCGCGTCAGCCCTTGGGCGTGAAGGCCATCATGGCGCGCTCGACGTCTTCCACGTCCGGCAGCCCCGCCTCATTACCCAGATGCTGGATCTTGTGCGCCGAGGCCGCGCGCGCGAACGTGAAGTGCTCGATCCAGGGCTGGTCCGGCCGCGTCAGGTAGGACCACACGTAGGCGCCGTGAAACACGTCGCCAGCCCCCGAAGTGTCGATGATCCGCGAGGCGGGCACATCCAGCGAAGGCAGCGTGTCGACGCGACCCGTTTCGTCGTACCAGAGCATCCCGCGCTCGCCCATCGTCACCGCGCCGATGCGGCAGCCGCGCGCCTTGAGCAGGTCCAGCAGGCCCTCGGGCGGCAGGTTCAGTTGTTCGCACATGCGCTCGGCGCACACGGCCACATCGATGTAACGCAGCAGTTCGTCGGTGTTCTCGCGCACGCCGCCTCCGTCCAGTGACGTCAGCACGCCGGCCTGGCGGCACGCCCTTGCGTAATGCAGCGCGGCATCGGGCTGATGGCCGTCCAGATGCAGCGCGCGATAGCCGGCGATGTCCAGGCGGGGAAAGTCGTTCAGGTAGTCGGCATCGCGGGCGCGCAGGATGGCGCGCTTGCCGTTGTTGGGCATGATGAACGACAGCGACGACCGCCGCACGTGCCGCGCGTGCAGCGTGACGCCATGCGCGGCGGCCATGTCCGTGTACATGTGCCCCAGCCAGTCGGGCGCCAGGGAACAGATCAGATCGGGCGGCAATCCCAGCCGCGCGCAGGCAAAGGCCGCCGTGACCGCATTGCCGCCGAAAGACACCGCGTAATCGCGCGCCACGCTTTTCTGGTCGCCCGTGGGCCATTCGTCGGCCAGCACGGTTACGTCGATGTAGGTATGTCCGATAAAAAGCGCCTCGCCCATGGGCCCGCCCTGTCAGTTGCGCGCGGGGCGCCTCGGTGTGGTCTGGACGAGGCGCCGGCGCGAGAATCAGCCGCGCGCGGACTCGCCCGCCTGCGCCAGCACCAGACGCGCCCGTGCGATGACGGGCGCGTCGACCATCTTGCCATCCAGCATGAACGTGCCCGCGGCCGTGTCGCGGTGCGCGGCGACAACGCGCCGCGCCCAGTCCAGTTCCTGCTGCGCCGGCACGAACGCGGCGTGAATGACCGGAACCTGCGTGGGATGGATGCACAGCATCCCGCCGAACCCCATCTGCTGCGCGCGGCCCGCGGCGGCCGCCAGGCCCGCCTGATCCTGCACGCCGGGAAAAACGCCGTCCAGCGCAGGCGCCAGACCCGCCGCGCGCGTGTGGAGCAGCACCTGCACCCGCGCGTGGTCCAGCACCGTCGCGGCGCCCGGCGTGTCGGGCGTCAGGCCCAGATCCAGGCCGTAGTCCAGGCTGCCGAACGCCAGCCGCACGACGCCGGGGGTCGCGGCGATCTCGCCCGCATTGAGAATGCCCTGCGCAGTTTCAAGGATGGGGATCACCGGACAGCCGGCCTGCGCCGCGTGCCGCACCTGCATCATGCTTTCGGCCTTGGGCAGCAAAATGCCCGCCACGCCGGCCTTGCCGCGGCAGGCCTTCAGATCATCGTCGTGCCAGGAGGTGGAGGCGTCGTTGATGCGAACCCAGAGGCGGGCCTCGCGATGCATGCCCAGGAAGTCGCACAGGGCTTCGCGGGCCGACGCCTTGGCCAGGTGTTCCACGGCGTCTTCCAGGTCCACGATGACGGCGTCCGCACCGGCGGCCAGCGCTTTGGGGATGCGCTCGGGCCGCGAGGCCGGCACAAACAGGGCGCTACGAACGACGGGATGTGTCACACGACCTCCGAGGCATGGAACTGCGCCACCTGATCCGGCGCGTATCCCAGAGATGCTAGCACCGCATCGGTGTTTTGGCCCACCGCAGGCACCGCGCCCATGCGCGGCGCGAACGCGTTGCTGCTGGCGGGCGGCAGCAGCGCCGGCAGCACGCCGGCCGGGCTGTCGACCTCGCTCCAGCGCTGGCGCGCCTGCAATTGCGGATGCGCCCACACGCCCGCCATGTCGTTGACGCGGGCATTGGCGATCTGCGCGTCTTCCAGGCGCTGCGTCACCTGCTCGATGGACAGGTCCGCAAACGCCGCCACGATGAGCGCGCGCAGGGCGTCGCGGTTGGCGGTGCGCAGCGAGTTGGAAATGAAGCGCGGGTCTTCGGCCAGATCGGCCTGGCGCAGCACCTGAGCGCAGAAGACGCGCCATTCGCGTTCGTTTTGCAGGCCCAGCATGATGGTCGACCCGCCGCCCACCGGGAACGGCCCGTACGGATAGATGGACGCGTGGGCCGCGCCGGCGCGCACGGGCGGCGCCGCGCCGTCGAAGGCGTAATACATGGGAAAGCCCATCCACTCGACCATGCTTTCGAGCATGGAGACGTCCAGGCGGCTGCCCACGCCGGTGCGCTGGCGCAGCAGCAGCGCGTTCAGGATGGCCGAATACGCGTACATGCCAGCAGCGATGTCCGCGATGGAACACCCCGCCTTGACCGGATCGTCCTTCGTGCCGGTGACCGACAGGAAGCCGCTTTCGCTCTGGATCAGCAGGTCATAGGCCTTCTTGTCCTGGTAGGGGCCGCCTTCGCCGTAGCCCGAGATGTCGCAGACGATCAGGCGCGGATGCTTCGCGTGCAGCGCCTCGAAGGACAGTCCCAGACGCGCGGCGGCGCCGGGCGCCAGGTTCTGCACCAGCACATCGGCCGATTCCAGCAGGCGGTCCATGATCCCGGCCGCTTCGTCGCGCTTCAGGTCCAGCGTCAGGCTCTCCTTGGAGCGGTTGGTCCAGACGAAGTGCGAGGACAGCCCGCGCACGCGCTCGTCGTAGCCGCGGGCGAAGTCGCCCGTGCCCGGACGTTCAATCTTGATGACGCGCGCGCCCATGTCCGCCAACTGGCGGGTGCAGAAAGGCGCGGCGATGGCGTGTTCCAGGCTGACGACGGTGATGCCGTCCAGCGGGCGGGAGGCCTGCATGTTCATTCGGTGAACCTCAATTCGGCTTGGTGGGCGAGCGTGCCGTCCTGCTCGGCCCAGAGCTGGGCGACGCCCGGCTTGGACAGGCGGCCGGCAACCTGGAAAGGCGTGGGGGAAATCAACGGGCGCAAGCCGCGGTAGGCCAGGTGCGTGAGACGGGCCTTGGGATGGGCGCGGACAAACGCGGCAACCATCTCGGTGGCGATGAGCGGACCGTGCACGACGAGGCCGGGATAGCCTTCGACGCCGGTGACGTAGGGGTGGTCGTAATGGATGCGGTGGCCATTGAACGTGACCGCTGAATAGCGAAACAGCAGTACGGACGTGGGATTGACCGTGTCGCGCCATTCGGCCTGCGGCGCGGGTTCGCTGCCCGTCAGCTTGGGCGGCGAGGGCTGGCGGTACACGATGTCCTGCTCTTCCAGAATCGCAACCTCGCCAGACTGCCGGTATTCGTGGCGAACGGTCACGAACAGCAATGCCCCGGTGCGGCCCGCCTTCTCCTTGACCTCGGCCACGGTGGAGACGCGCTCGGCCGGCACGCCTACCTTGAGCGGCTGGCGGAATTCGACCCGGCCGCCGGCCCACATGCGGTTGCGGTCCTGCGCGGGCGGCAGGAACCCGCCGCGCGAGGGATGCCCATCCGTCCCCAATCCATCCATGCCTACCGTGGCAATGAAGAACGCCCATTGCCACAGCGGCGGCAGGTCGTCTCCCTGGGCCGGCACCGGTCCGCCCAAGGTGGCGGCGATACGCGCGGCGTGGCCGGGATCCATGGCGTCCGCCTTGCGCTCGCCGCTGCCGATCCATGCGGCCGGATCTGTAGATGTCATGCCTAGCTCCTCTGGTGGTGTTTTTACAGACTGAAGCATGCCCGCAAGCCGTCTGGGCTGTGAATTCGTTTTTCCTCAAGGCGGGGTTTGCTGCGCCTGAATCGGCCATCCACGCCCTGGCTAGCCGTCGCAAATCGATCCCTATCCCGAATGGCAGCCCCCCGGCGCCACGCCGTAATATATGGACCATGCACTTCGACCTTGCCGACCTCCGACTGTTCATCCACATCGCCGAATCCCCCAGCCTGACGCAGGCGGCCAAGCGGGCGCATCTGTCCCTGGCCGCGGTCAGCGTGCGGATCAAGGCGCTGGAAAACCAGCTCAATTCCCGCCTGCTCTACCGCGACAGCCGCGGTGTCGAGATCACGCCTGCCGGGCAGAAACTCTTGCAGCACGCGCGCGTCATCATGCGGCAGGTGGACCACCTGAAGCACGATTTCCAGGAACAGTCCGACGGCGACGCGGGCCACATCCGCATCTTCGCCAACACCACCGCCGTCACCGAATTCATGCCGGACATCCTGGCGCAATTCCTGTCGGGCCACCCCGGCGTCACGGTGGACCTGCAGGAACGCCTGACCCGCGACATCGTGCGCGGCGTGCTGGACGGCACCACCGACCTGGGCATCGTCGCGGGCCCGGTGGATGCGCCGGAATTGCAGACCATCCACTTCAGCACCGACCGCCTCGTGCTGGTCGTGCCCAACGGCCATCCGCTGCAGGATCAGGACAAGGTCAAACTGGCGGACGCCGTGCGCTACCCGTTCATCACCATGCACGAAGGCTCCACGCTGGTGGCTTTTCTGCGCGACCAGCTCGAGCGCATCGGCCAGCGCCTGCCGCAGCGCATCCAGCTCTACAGCTTCGACTCGATCTGCCGCATGGTGCAGGCGGGCGTGGGCATCGGCGTCATTCCCGACTCGGCCGCGCGCCGTTACGGGTCGGAGACCAAGCTGCAAGTCGTCGAACTGGACGAACCCTGGGTGGTGCGCGAGCGCAAGCTGCTGGTGCGCGACATCGACGCCCTGCCCGGCTGCGCGCGCGAACTCATCGATCAGATCCAGACGCCGCGACAAGCCTGAATCCAGCGCGACTGCTTTTCCGGGGCGCCTTTTTTCCGAGGCGCCTTTTTTCGCCGCGCCTCATTTGCCCATGAACGCCGGCGGCCGCTTCTCCGCGAACGCGCGCATGCCTTCGAGGTAGTCGTCGGTGTACCCCAGTTCGCGCTGCAGCCCGCATTCCAGATCGAACTGCTGCGCCAGCGTGTTGCCGCTGGACGCCTGCAGCGCCGCCTTGGTGGCCGCGTAGGCGCGCGTGGGGCCGGCGGCCAGCGTGTCCGTCACCTGCCCGATCGTGTCCGCCAGCGCCGCGTCCGGCACGACGCGCCAGATCAGTCCCCAGGATTCCGCCTGCGCCGCCGACACCGGTTCGCCGAAGAGCGCGGCCCCCATCGCGCGCGCCGATCCCACAAGGCGCGGCAGGAACCAGGTTCCGCCCGCGTCGGGCAAGAGGCCGATCTTGCTGAACGCCTGCACGAAGCGCGCCGATTCCACCGCGAACACCACGTCGCAGGCCAGCACCAGGCTTGCGCCCGCGCCGGCCGCCACGCCGTTCATGACGCACACCACCGGCACGGGCAAGGCGCGCAGGCGGTTGATGAGCGGCCGGTAGCACTTGTCCAGCATGACGCTCAGGTCCCGGCGCGAGCCGTCCTCGGCGGGCTTGCGTTCACCCAGATCCTGCCCGGCGCAGAATCCGCGGCCGGCCCCGGTGATCACGAGCCCGCGCAGGCCCGCGTGCCCTTCCAGCAGGTCCAGCGCGCGCGACAGCTCGCCGTGCATTACCTCGGTGAAGCTGTTCATGCGCTCGGGCCGGTTCAGCGTGATGACGCCAACGCCGCGATCCAGCGTGAACAGGATCTGCGTGAAGGCCGGTGCGTGCGCGCTCATGCCGATTCCTCCAGAACGGCCAGTTGCTCGGCGGTATCGCCCATCAGTTGATCGACCACGGTCAGCCGCTTGAAGTAGTCGCCCACCTCCAGTTCGTCCGTCATGCCCATGCCCCCGTGCAACTGCACGGCCAGCTGCGCGACCAGGCGCCCGGCGCGGGCGGCCTCGAGCTTGGCCGATGCGATCATGCGGCGCCGCTGCGCGGCGTCGGATTCCGTCAGCGCTGCGACGGCCACATAGGCCATCGACAGCGCAAGCTCCTTGGCCACCAGCATTTCGGCCAGCCGGTGCTGCAAGGCCTGAAACGACGCCAGCGGCTGGCCGAACTGCTTGCGGGTCTTCAGGTAATCGACCGTGATTTGCAGCAGGCGCTCCATCGCCCCTGCCGCGTGCGCGCACAGCGCGGCGGTGCCCCACTGCAAGGCCTGCGCCAGCGCGTGGTCGGCCGCCTCGCCTTCTGCCAGCAATGCCTGCGCGGGAACCGGCACCGCGTCCAGGTCCAGCCGCGCGCAGCGCGCGCCGTCCAACGTGGGCGTATCCGTCACACGCACGCCGGCGGCATCGGCGGGCACCGCCAGCAGGACCGTCTGGCCGTCCTCGCCCTTTGCACTGACGAACCACGCATCGGCGGCCGCGCCGTGCCACACCAGATGCTTGGCCCCGTCCACCCGCCAGCCTTCAGGGGTGCGGGCAACGCGGCAGTCCTGCGGGCCGGCGGCGTAACGGCGGCCGGGCTCCTGCCACGCCACGCTGACGATGGCCTCGCCCGACGCAATGGCCGGCAGCCAGCGCCCGCGCGCCGTCTCGCCGCAGGCGTCGGCCAGCGCCGCGCCCATCACCGCGCTCGGAATGACCGGCTCGGACACGAGCCCCCGCCCCAGTTCGACGTGCACCGGCAGCAGGCTGGCGGGCACTTCGCCGAAGCCGCCGTGATCTTGCGAGATGTTCAGGCCCAGCACGCCCAGTTCGGCCAGCGCCTGCCACGCCTGCCGGTCCAGCTTGCCGCTAGCCTGCCGGGCCCGCCGCTGCGGAAAGGTCCATGCCTGGTCCCCCAGGCGGCGCAGGCTGTCGGCCAGCATGCGCTGTTCTTCGGTGTAGATGAAATCCATGCGTCGTGTTCCTGTCGAGGTTGCGCGGCGGGCCTACACGCCCAGCACCAGGCGGGCGATGATGCCCTTCTGCACTTCGGTCGTGCCGCCGTAGATCGAGGTCTTGCGCATATCCGCGTAACCGGCGCCCGCGGCCGCGGCCATCTCCGGACCCGGGCCATGAAACGCATTGCCGGCCTCCATCCAGTCCGGGTCGTACGGCCACGCGTCCGGCCCCGCGACCTCCATCTGCAGCATGGCCAGGTCCTGCTGGATCTCCGAGCCGCGGATCTTCAGCACCGAGGCCTCCGGGCCCGGCGTGCCGTCGTTGCTGGCGGCCACGCGCAGCAGCAGCATCTCCAGCGCCATGATGTCGACTTCGATGCGCGAGATGCGGTCGCGCATGCGGCTGTCCTGCAAGAGCGGCTTGCCGCGCGTTTGCGCGCGCGCCGCCATGTCCTTCAGGATGCCCAGTTCGCGGTGGCAGTGGCCCAGGCCCGCGATGCCCGTGCGCTCGTGGCCCAGCAGGTACTTGGCGTAGGTCCAGCCCTGGTTCTCCTCGCCGACGAGATTGGCGGCCGGCACGCGCACGTTTTCCAGCCAGACCTCGTTGACGTCGTGACCGCCGTCCAGCGTGCGAATCGGCCGCACCGTGACGCCCGGCGAACGCATGTCGATAAGCAGCATGGAGATGCCGCGTTGCGCGCGCGCCTCGGGGTCGGTGCGCACCAGGCAGAACATCCAGTCGGCGTATTGGGCAAGCGTGGTCCAGGTCTTCTGGCCATTGACGACGTATTCGTCGCCATCGCGCACGGCGCGCGTCTTGAGCGACGCCAGGTCCGACCCCGAACCGGGCTCGGAATAGCCCTGGCACCACCAGTCCTCCACGCGGATCATGCGGGGCAAGAAGCGGGCCTGCTGCTGCGCGCTGCCGTACTTCATCAGCACGGGGCCGATCATCGACAGGCCGAACGGCAGCAGCCGTGGCGCCCCCGCCTTGAAGCATTCCACTTCGAAGATCAGGCGCTGCAAGGCGTTCCAGCCCGTGCCGCCGTGTTCGACCGGCCAGTTCGGCGCGCCCCAACCCTGGTCGGCCAGGACGTTGTGCCAGCGCACGTAGTCGTCGCGTTCCAGCCGCTGGTGCCGCAGCACCTTGGCGCGGATGTCCTCGGGCAGTTTGTCGGCGGCGAAGGCGCGCACGCTCTCGCGGAATTGGCGCTCTTGCGGCGTCCAGGTCAGGTTCATGGTCCACCTCCTTTGCCCGGTATCTAGCCACGGCGCGCACGGCCGGACAATCTGCCTCTTCCGAAGACGGGCTTCGCGCTGCGTGTAGGGCGCGCCGCCCACTACGGATTGGCAAAAGTCCTGCTTCAGCAATGAAGAATGGCCGAAGCGGGTGGCAGTGCGGACACTAGGGCCTGTTCCGTTTCACCCGATCCACTGGAATCCCATCGCACCATGACTGCTCCCGATCAGACGGATGGCGTGTCGCAAGGCGTCGAGGCGCAGTACCGCCAGGCGCTCGACGACGGCCGCTTCCTCATCCAGCATTGCGCCGGCTGCGACCGCGCCGTGTTCTATCCCCGCATGATCTGCCCGCACTGCGGCGCGGACAAACTTGGCTGGGTCACGCCCGACGGACGCGGCACCGTCTATTCCACCACCGTCGTGCGGCGCAAGCCCGACGCGGGCGGCGACTACAACGTGGCGCTGATCGACCTGCAGGAAGGCGTCAGGCTCATGAGCCGCGTCGACGGCGTGGCGCCGGACGCAGTTCGCATCGGCATGGGCGTTCGCGCGCAAGTGATCCAGCAGGACGGGCGCGGACTGGTGGTTTTCGTGCCCAACAAGGAGGCGCCATGACGCTGAACGAATTGCGCGGCGCCGTCGCGGTGGCCGGGGTAGGCCACGCCGGCCTGGGACAGGCCGCTGGCTTTACCGAAATGGAAATCCTGGTCCAGGCGGCGCAGCGCGCCGTCGCGGACGCGGGCCTGACGATGCGCGACATCGATGGCCTGTGCACCGCCAGCGTCGCGGCCCCGATGTGGGCCATGCCGGTGATCGAACACCTGGGCATCCGGCCCACGTTCATCGACAGCACCATGCTGGGCGGGTCCAGCTTCGTGGCGCATCTGATGCCGGCGCTGCACGCGCTGGCCTCGGGCCAATGCAACGCGGTGCTGGTCTGCTACGGCAGCACGCAGCGCACGTCCACGCTGAGCCGCGCCGAGATCGGACGCGTGCGCAAGCAGTTCGACCCGCAACCGTATGAAACGCCCTACGATCCGCTCAGTCCGCTGTCCTCGTATGCGCTGGCGGCGGCGCGGCACATGCATCAGTACGGCACCCGGCGCGAAGACCTGGCGCGCGTGGCGCTGGCGGCCAACCAGTGGGCGCAGCTGAACCCCGAAGCGCAATTGCGCGAACCGGCGACGCTGGATCAGATCCTGTCCGCGCGCATGGTGTCCGATCCGCTGAGCGTGCGCGACTGCTGCCTGGTCACTGACGGGGCCGGCGCCTACGTGCTGGTGCGCGCCGACCGCGCGCGCGACCTGCCGCGCCCGCCCGTGTACGTGCTGGGCAACGCGACGGCGGTGTGGAACCGGCAGATTTCCTCCATGGAAGACCTGACCGTCACGGCCGCCGCCGAATCCGGACGCCGCGCCTACGCGATGGCGGGCGTCGCGCCGCGCGACATCGACGTCGTGGAACTCTACGACGCCTTCACCATCAACACGTTGCTGTTCCTGGAAGACCTGGGCTTTTGCGCCAAGGGGGAAAGCCGCGACTTCATCGCGGACGGGGCCATCGCGCCCGGCGGCAGGCTGCCCGTCAACACCAATGGCGGCGGCCTGTGCTGCGTGCATCCGGGCATGTACGGCGTCTTCATCATGATCGAGGCGGTGCGCCAGCTTCGCGGGGAATGCGGCGAACGGCAGGTCGCGGATGCGCAGCTTGCGCTGGTGCATGGCAATGGCGGTACGCTGTCCAGCCAATCGACCGCCATCCTGGGCACCCAGGCAACCCTTTGATCCCCACGTATCAACCCATGTCTCACGCTGAATCGATCACCCGCATCCACGACGTCCTGGCGCTGCAGGCGCGCCGGCAGCCCGACGCCATCTGTCTGTACGAGGAAGGCGGCGGCACGCTGACCTATGGGCAGTTGTGGCAGCGGGTGCAGGATACGGCCGACTGGCTGCGCGGCCAAGGCGTGCAGCCCGGCCACCGCGTGATGATGGTGGGCGAGAACTGCACGGCGATGATCGCCACGCTGTTTGGCTGCGGCGTGGCAGGCGCATGGCCGGTGGGCGTGAATGCGCGACTGTCGGCGCGCGAGGTCGAGAACATCCGCCACCATGCGCAGCCCGAATTGGTGCTGTACACCAGCGGCGTGTCGACGGCGGCTGCCGCGCACGCCGCAGCGGCGGGCGCTTCCGATGCCGACGCTGCCGTCTGGGGGCCGGGCATCGCTGCCGCGCGCGCGCCCTCTCCCACCCAGGCCGAGACGGGCGATCTGGCCGGCGAGGTGGCCACGGTGATCTACACGTCCGGCACCACGGGCGCGCCCAAGGGCGTGATGGTGCCGCACCGGGGCCTCGTGCATTTCGCGCGGGTGTCGGCGGCTTCGCGGCGCCTGACGCCGCACGATATCGGCTATGCCGCGCTGCCCATGTCGCACATCTTCGGCATCGCGACCGTGCTGATGGCCACGCTGCACGCGGGCGCCAGCCTGGTGCTGCGCAGCCGCTTCGACCCGCAAGACGTGTTCAAGGCGCTGGCGCATCCCGGCGTCAGCATCCTGCAGGGCGTGCCGACGATGTTCAGCCGCCTGATGGCTGCGGCGCCGCCCCGCGCGGAACTGCGTGCGCCGGCCCTGCGCTACCTCTACACCGGCGGCGCCGCGCTCGACCCGACGCAAAAGCGCGACGCGGAACGCTACTTCGGCGTGCCGATGCACCACGGCTACGGCATCACCGAATATGCGGGTTCGATGTTCATCACCGACATCGACGCGCCGCGCGACGACTGCTCGGCGGGTCATGCGGTGGAAGGCGTCGAGCTGCGCATCGGCAGCCCGGATGTGTTCCCGGAGCCCGGCTCGCGCGGCGACCTGCTGATCCGCGGCCCGGGCGTGATGCTGGGCTATTACCGCAACCCGGACCAGACGGCGCAGGCGCTGCTGCCGGGCGGCTGGCTCAATACGGGCGACATCGGCTACCTGGACGCGAGCGGCGCATTGTTCATCGCGGGCCGGTCAAAGGACCTCATCATCCGCTCGGGGTTCAACGTCTACCCGATCGAGGTCGAGTCGGTGATCAATGCGTTTCCCGGCGTGCGCCTGTCCGCCGTGGTAGGCCGCGACACCGCCGATCACAACGAAGAAGTCATCGCGTTTGTCGAGCCCCTGCCCGGCGCGACGATCGACACGAATCTGCTGATGCTGCACCTGCGCGCCCAGCTTGCGCCGTACAAGCGGCCGGCACAGATCATTCCCATCGAGACGATTCCCACCACCGTCAGCGGCAAGATCCTGAAGCAGCCGCTGAAAGAAAGGCTGGCGTAGGCGCGGGCTGACGTTCCGCTCCACGACCGGCCACCCATGCACAAGGAGACAAGAGCGTGAACATCAAGACCCTTATTGCCGCGGCCGCCGCCGTGGCTGCGCTGGCCGGCGCCCAGACCGCGACGGCACAAACGTATCCGGACCGTCCCATCCGCCTGCTCGTGGGCTACGCGCCGGGCGGTCCGGTCGACACGACGGCCCGCGTCTTCGCCAAATACCTGGGAGACAAGCTGGGGCAGGCGGTGGTGGTGGAGAACCGCGCGGGCGCCAGCGGCATGATCGCGTCCGACGCCACCGCCAAGGCGACGCCGGACGGCTACATGCTGGGCTTTGCCGCCAGCCCCACGCTGACGATGTCGCCGCTGGTCCAGCGCAGCACGCTGTTCGATCCGCGCAAGGATTTCTCGCTGATCGGCCTGGTGGTCGATTATGCCAACGTGCTGCTGATCGGCCCGCAGATTCCAGCCAAGAACGTGGGCGAACTGGTGACCTACGCGCGCGAGCATCCGGACGCGGTGTCGTTCGGGTCGGCGGGGATCGGCGCCTCGAATCACCTGTCGGCCGAGCTGCTCAAGAAGCAGGCGCAGGCGTCGATGCTGCACGTGCCGTATCGCGGCAATTCGCCGGCGATGATGGACGTGGTGAGCGGCAAGGTGACGTTCATGTTCGACATCACCAGCACGGCCATTCCGTTCATCAAGAGCGGCAAGGCGCGGGCGCTGGCGGTGACGTCCAAGACGCGCAATCCCGAATTGCCCGACGTGCCGACGATGAGGGAGGCGGGCATGAAGGACTACGAGGTGGTGGGCTGGTATGCGCTGGTCGGTCCGAAGAAGCTGCCCGATGCCGTCACCGCGCGTCTGACCCGCGCCCTGGCCGAGGTGTCGAAAGATCCCGCCTTCCGCCAGGCGATGACCGAAGGCGGCTATTCGATCAACACAGGCGATTCCCAAGCCCTGCAGGAACGTATCGACCGCGAGTACGCGTTGTGGTCGGACGTGATCCAGACCGCCAACATCCAGGCCAACTGACCTCCCCCGGAGCAACACGATGAATCCCCCGTCCGCCCTGCGCGACCAGATCCGCCTGCCTGTGATCGGCGCCCCGATGTTTCTGGTCTCGGGGCCGCAACTGGTGGTCGCGCAGTGCGCGGCGGGGATCATCGGGACGTTCCCGTCGCTGAACGCGCGGCCGCAAGAGCAGTTGCACGCGTGGATCACGCGGATCGAGGACGGGCTGGCGGCGCGGCGGCTTGCCGCGCCGTCCGAGAAGGTGGCGCCGTATGGGGTGAATCTGATCGTGCATCCGAGCAATCCGCGCTGGCAGGGAGACCTTGCGATCTGCGCGGAACGCCGGGTGCCGCTGCTGATCACGTCGCTGCACGCGCCGGAGGCGGTGGTGAAGGTGGCGCATGCCTATGGCGGCATCGTCTTTCACGACGTGACGAACGTGCGGCATGCGAAGCGGGCGCTGGATGCGGGGGCCGATGGGCTGATCCTGGTTGCCGCGGGCGCGGGCGGACATGCGGGGCAGATCAATCCGATCGCGCTGGTGAACGAGATCCGGGCGTTTTACGACGGGCCGTTGGCGCTGTCGGGGTGCATCAGTCACGGAAAGGACATTCTGGCTGCGCAGGTGCTGGGGTGCGATTTTGCGTACATGGGGACGCGGTTCATTGCGACGCAGGAGTCGTTGGCAGGAGATGCTTACCGGGAAATGGTGATGGCGGCGCAGGCGGCTGATGTGACCTACACGCCGTACTTCTCGGGGGTGCCGGCTAATTATTTGTCTGAGAGCATTCTGGCGGCGGGGTTGGATCCTGTTGTGTTGGCCAGCAATGGCGTGGCCCCGCCGGCGAACATGGACAAGAGCTCGCGGCCGAAGGCTTGGAAGGATGTCTGGAGTGCTGGGCAGGGCGTGGGGGCTGTGCAGGAGGTGTTGGCTGTGGCGGAGTTGGTGGCGCAGTTGGAGGGGGAGTATCTCGGGGCTATTGCTGCTGTGCCTGGAAAGGGTTGAGTTCTTTTGACGCCCGGCGCGGCGTCGGCCTGGGGCGCGCGGGGCTACGATTGCGGTCCGGAGCCTTCGCTCCGGACTGCCCCATCCTCATCCTCGTTGCCGCCTGCGGCGGCTGCCTTCGGATTCCGTCGGGCGCATCTACACGCCCCGCGCACCCCAGGCCGACGCCACGCCGGGCTCCGGTGGTTTGAACTTGGCGGTCGCTGGGGTGGGTGGGGTTCTTAAGGTTCTTGCCCGCACTTGCACGGGTTTGGAGCTTCTTGCGGGGCCCGCGCCCGATTGGCCGCGCGGGCGGCCTCCGGGCGCTTACGCGGTGTCTTGCGTTCGCGGATGACGCTTCGCGCTTGCGGGGCCGGTTCGAGATCGGATATCTGCTCGAACATCTGCCCGTGTCTGACACTCTTCTGCTCGGGTGTCTGACACCCTTGAGGCACATCGTCGGCATCGCTTCGGTGTCTGACTGAGCTAACCCGGATTTCTCGGACAGTTTGGTTAGGACACATTGGCCTCGACCTGGGCTGGGGTTTTATAGCCTAGC